>CAMCUO010000033.1 GCA_945879015.1 Chitinophaga pinensis
AAAAAAATAAAAAAATTAGAAATTGTCACCCTACCGTTAAACTGAGCCTAGTCGAATTGCAGAGACAAAAAACGTTAAAATTAGTTATCTGTAAACATGAAGAAAGAAGATTTACCACAAGATGAATCAGCCTTGAAAAAGATGACCAAGGAATTGATTTATGTTAAAGACAAAGATGGAAAATACACCACCGATCTAAGTACAGGCTGGGAAGTAAAAACCAAAGCTTTGGAACATGCATGGGACGATATCAAAGAACGCTCTGAAGAAGCTCGATTAGCAGTAAAAAATGGAGAAAAAAGTCCCATTTGCTACTTCATGGAAGTAAAATTAATGGATGTAATGATTTTATCGGGTTATACGGGTTTTTGGGGATTCACAATCAAACGCCATATGAAACCAAGGATTTTTAAATCATTAAGTGATAAAAAATTAAGCATATATGCAAAAGCATTTGAAATAAGTGCAGAGGAACTGAAGAACTTTAAAGGATAAAAATCAGGAGACAGTAGACAAATAAAAAAAAGAATAAACAAATAAAAAATCTGCGCGAATCTGTGAAACCTTTATCCAGACAGACAGATATGCGAGTAAAAAAATGGAAAAAGAATTTAAACACATTCAGACAGCACATTGCGAAAATGGAGTTTGTGTAAGCCTTCTGAGATATCACGGATTGGATTTTGCAACAGAACCTTTGGTTTTCGGAATGGGTTCTGGGCTTTTTTATCTTCATATTCCTTTCGTGAAAATTAACAACGGACCTTTTATTACCTATAGAACTATGCCAGGCAGAATATTTAGTTCTGCGAGTAAGTCGATGGGAATTAAAGTAAGCAGAACAAAATTCAGCTCCGAACAAAATGCAATAGATTTTCTTGATCAGAAAGTCAAAGAAGGCGTTCCTGTTGGTTGTCAGGTGGGCGTATTTAATCTTCCTTATTTTCCTCCTGAATACAGATTTCATTTTAATGCACACAACTTAATTGTTTACGGAAAAGAAAATGGCAATTACTTGGTAAGTGATCCTGTGATGGAAACAGTTACTACTCTTTCAGAAGAAGATATGATTAAAGTTCGTTTTGCCAAAGGTCCACTTGCACCAAAAGGTCAGGTTTATTTTCCAGAAAATGTACACCCTGTTAGTGATGAAATTATTAAAAAAGGAATTATAACAGGAATTAAAAGAACTACATTTGCAATGCTTAGTCTTCCCGGAGGCATTGTTGGTGTTGATGGAATTAAGTACACAGCCAAACAAATTCGCAAATGGCGTGATAAATTAGGTCCACACAAAGCAGGATTATATTTAGGACAAGTTGTGAGAATGCAAGAAGAAATTGGTACAGGTGGTGGTGGATTTCGATTTTTATATGCTGCATTTTTAGAACAAGCCAATGCTTATGTTAAAAATGATAAACTTCTCGAAATATCTGAAGACTTTACCAAAGCTGGTGATTTGTGGCGAGAAAGCGCAGTTCAAATGGGTAGAATTTTCAAAGGAAGAATAAATAACGAACAAGCAGATTTTGAAGTATCGGCCGATTTATTAATGCAGATTTCGGATATTGAAAAGCAGGCTTTTTTGCAGCTAAAAAAAATGAAATTGAAGTAAGTAAAACACTTCGAGTACGCTCAGTGTGACGACTGAAACGTTAGGCTGAGCGTAGTCGAAGACTTTCCGAAGCAATTATCATGACTATTGCACTTCTTATGAATTCACTAATCAATTCAAACTTTTCAACATTTACAAGCATTTCAAAGGCATAAACTCAAACAATCAATTTCGGAATACCTTTTTTCCAGCATATATCTATTTTGATTTGCACAACCAAATATATCTTTGCCAAAAGAATTTCAAAACCCCAGACAAACCAAAAAATAAAAATTATGAAAAAATCGTATTAGCTTTTATAGCAGCAACAAGTTTACTTACTGCTTCAGCGCAAAAAGAAAAAAAGTACGATAAACTTTATTACAAGAACATTATCCTTGAAACAAGTGAAGTAATAATTTCTGTCGACAATGCAGTATCAACAGATGAAAATAAATTTAATTTGCTCAGCAAGAATTCAACATTGTAAAAGTTAAAAAAGCAGAACTGAGAAATTGGTTCTGCTTTTTTAGTTTTATAAAATATAAGTCAAAATATAGTAGTATTTTTGGTTACTGTTATAACAAAAGCTATGAAAAAATTTACTCTTTCTATTATCGTTTTAATTTGTATCACTACAACTTCTTTTTCTCAAAAAAAAGAGAAAGTAATCAAATACAAAAAAATATTTTATAAAAATCAAACTATTGAGAACGCTGATGTAAAAATCACTATTGATGACGCTGTGGCGACTCCAATTGGAATCAAATTTAAGGTAAGCATAATTAATAAAACTTCAGACTATATTATTTTCAAACCATCGGAATGCGAGTTTAAAATAAAGGATACTAATGTTAAACCGGTTGAAAAATGGCTAGTAATCGGCCCGAATGATAAAGACTGGAGAATAGTAGACATCAAAGGAAATTATGTTATTCCGGAAAATTTTGAATTTTTAATGGCCGGTTTTTACAAAGTACCATTGGATTCAAAGGGAAATATTACTCCGGATTTCAAACTTCCTGCTTCCGACAGAGAGTTTAAAACAGGAGGTTTTACTGTTACCTTGGATGGTTTCAAAAAAGCAACAGCAAAAACAGATGCAAAATTTAATGTTTCTTACAGTGGTGATAAAATTGGAATTATTGAAACAAGTAAAGTAGCCGTTAAAATGCCTGATGGAAAAGAGTTTGCTAATTATTTAACTGACAAACCGATGATTTTCGATAAAGGGACAACCGATAATTTTAAAGTCGCCTGGAAAGATATTCCAATAGCTTCGGGCGACATGCAGAAAGTAGAAATGATTATTTTATGGAGAGATGCAATTAAAGATGTAACACCTTTACAAATTCCAAGCATCAATTTGACTATTCTTATTGATAAAGAACTGAGCATGGCTAAAGGCAGATAGTTGGTATGAAAAAAATTCTTGTCATTTATTACACACAAACCGGTCAGCTTCAAAGTGCTTTAAAATCAACACTTGCGCCATTAGAGAAAGCTGGTGTTTCTATTGATTATCTTCACATAAAACCTAAAAAAGCATATCCTTATCCATGGAGCTACATGGAATTTTTTGATATTTTTCCTGAAACAGTAAATGGCACACCAACCGAACTGGAGCCCTTTTCAATAAATACAGACACAACTTATGATTTAGTTGTAATTGCTTATCAACCTTGGTTTTTATCCATTTGTGTTCCTATCAATTCATTTTTGCAAACAGATGAAGCCAAAAAGCTATTGAAGGATAAACCAGTAGTGACCATTTTAGCTTGTAGAAATATGTGGTTAAACGGACAAGAAAAAATGAAGCTTCATCTTAAAAACTTGCATGCAAAGTTGGTTGGCAATATAACTTTCGTAGATAAATCGGCCAATTTAGTGAGCTTGGTTACCGTTTTAGCCTTTGTTTTAGCAGGAAAAAAAGAAAAATTTCTGGGTATTTTCCCGAAATATGGTTTTTCCGATAAGGATTTACAAGAATTGGCTCCGAAATTTGGTGATGTTTTATTAAAACATCTTGAAAAAGCCGACTACGAAACACAGCAGCAGGAATTAGTTGAACTAGGAGCTGTAAACATCAAATCCAGCCTGCTATTGATGGAAGCAAGAGGAAGAGACTTGTTTCCTTTATATGCAAATTACATATCCAAAAAGGGAACAGCGGGAAGTGCAGACAGAAGGACAAGAGTTAGAATTTTCGGAATTGTTTTACCAACAGCCATTTTAATCCTTTCGCCTATTATTACTATCATTTCGAGGCTTGCTCCTATTCTGTTTCCTAAAAAAATAAGGAAAGAAATTGAGTATTATTCCCAAAACTCAATGCGATAGTCGTGTTTCAGTCTTTTTAAATCAGGTCAGAGCCCAATTTGTTTCAAAATAATGTGCCAATCCTTCCCTCTAAGTCGATAAATTCTATTAATTTTGCGTTCGCACGAAATTTTGAGCAAATACACTAGTTTCATTTCAAACTTAAGAGACTAAACAAACGCATTTTATACTTTTTATGGATAGATCAGTATATATTAATCGAATTGCCAAATTCTTACCTGGCAATCCTATTAGTAACGATGAAATGGAAGATTACTTGGGCTTTGTAGATGGCAGAAAATCGCGGTCGAAAGCAATTATTTTACGAAATAATAAGATTAAAACAAGGTATTATTCAAGAGACAAAGAAGGTAATAGCACTCATACAAATGCAGAACTTACAGCTGAAGCAATCAAAGGATTGTGTACAAATGGCTTTACTCTTGATCAAATAGAACTTTTAACGAGCGGAACTACTTCACCAGATCAGTTATTGCCCGCACACGGGATAATGGTACATGGTTTATTAAAAGAAGCAAAACCAATTGAAACAATATCATTTTCCGGCTCTTGCTGTTCTGGCATGAATGCCTTGAAATATGCTTATATGTCTATTCTTACAGGAAACACAAACAATGCTGTTACAACAGGTTCTGAAAAACTATCTACTTGGATGTCGGCTCAATCCTTTGAAGAAGAAGCACAAAAACTAAAAGAACTAGAAGAAAATCCGATTATTGGATTTGAAAAAGAATTTTTACGATGGATGCTTTCAGACGGAGCAGCCGCAACTCTTTTAAGCAACAAACATAATCCTGATGGCATTTCCCTTAAGATTGAATGGCTTGAGATTTGTTCTTTTGCCAACGAGCTTGAAACATGCATGTATGTTGGCGGAGAAAAAGATGCAGAAGGTAATTTACAGGGCTGGAGTGAATTTGCACCAAAAAAATGGCTTGAAAAATCTATCTTTTCATTAAAACAGGATACCCGTTTATTGGATAAAAATATAGCCCGACTTGGGATTAAAAGACTTGCTGAAATATTCAATAAGCATAACTTAGATTACAAAACGATCAATTGGTTCTTGCCACATATTTCATCTGAATATTTCCGTTCAAAAGTAAATGAAGAAATGATTAAAAATGGCATTCAAATACCCATGGAAAATTGGTTCATTAATCTTACAAGTGTTGGAAATATAGGTTCTGCTTCAATATTCATAGCAATAGAAGAATTAATGAGTTCTGGAAAATTAATGAAAGGACAAAAAATCGTATTGATTGTTCCTGAAAGCGCACGCTTTTCATATGCATATGCATTATTAACTGTTGTATAAATGTCACAAGTAATAGAAACTCCAATTATTGAAGGAGCTGAAGTATCAGCATTGCTTCCTCAAAAGCCACCTATGGAAATGGTGGACAAATTGTGGTTTCATGATGACACTTATTCTATTTCTGGATTATTAATTAAAGATAACAATGTTTTTTGCAAAGATGGTTATTTATGTGAGCCTGGATTAATGGAAAACATTGCGCAAACTGCTGGTTTGAGATTAGGTTACATAGTTGCTCAAAAACAAAAAAATGGAGCAGCTATAAAACCACCATTAGGATATATCGGAGGAATAAGAAACTTAATCATTCATCAACTTCCACCAGTTGGTGCCGAATTAAAAACAGAAATATTTGTTCAGGCAGTAGTTTTCGAAGTTACACTCATCTCTGCTAAAAGCTCTATCAATGGTGAACCTGTTGCTAGCTGCGAAATGAAAATATTTCTAAAGAAAGATTAAACAGCATCACGCTCTTACACTTCGACTGCGCTTAGTGTGACGGAGAGCTCTTTCAATAATTTTGAAGTTGAGCGTTTCCAAAGCATAAGAGGAGAATCACAAGCTGACAAAAATTAATAAATGGCTAACTCAGCAATTGAAGTAATAAATCTCATTAAAATTTACAAAGGTGCTTCTATTCCTGCTGTAAATAACATCTCATTTTCTATTGAACAAGGAAGCATTTTCGGACTACTTGGTCCGAATGGTGCAGGAAAAACTACTACACTTTCTATACTTTGCGGATTAATAAAAGCTACAAGTGGTGAAGCTTCCGTATTAGGATTATCATTGAACAATAATATACATGAAATTAAACAACTAATTGGTGTTGTTCCTCAGGATATTGCACTCTACCCTACTCTTACTGCTTATGAAAATTTACGATACATCGGAAACATGTATGGATTGAGCGGAAAAGATTTGAATACTAAAATACAAGACAATTTAGAAATTGTAGGATTATCCTCACAATCAAAACAGCGATTAGAAACATTTTCTGGCGGAATGAAACGTAGAATAAATTTAGTTGCAGGAATTTTACATTCACCTAAAATTTTATTTTTAGATGAACCAACTGTTGGTGTAGATGTTCAATCCAGAAATTTAATTACAGAACATTTACATCTGTTAAACAAAAAGGGTTGTACCATCATCTACACATCGCATTTGATGGAAGAAGCAGAACATTTATGCTCGGCAATTGCAATTATTGATCATGGAGAAATTATTACAAGTGGAGAACCGAAAGCAGTGATGAAAGAACACGGAACGGAGAATTTAGAACAGTTGTTTTTAAAGTTGACAGGAAAGACATTGAGAGATTAGTTGTTGGTTGCTAGTTGTTTGTTGAATCGGAGGAAGATGCAATTCCCTCTTTGAAAAGAGGGCTAGGGAGATTGACTCGATGAACAAGAAGTAGACAGTAGACAAATTAAAAAAGTAGACAAGTAAAAAGAAAAGCATATTCATAGAAATCATTGCGAGTCACGACCCGAGCATCGGGACGGGATGTGTCAATGACGTGCTAAAATAAAGCTTAGTAAAAAAAATAGACAAATAAAAAACTGCGGAAATCAGCGAAATCTGCGAGCAAAAAATGTTACGCTTATACTCAACCATACAAAAAGAAATGTTAATCCTCTTGCGCGACAAGGGAGGCTTAATTATCATGTTCATAATGCCAATGGCTATGATCACTTTAATGGCGCTTATTCAGGATGCTCCTTTTCGCGATTATCAAGAAATGAAAATTCCATTGTTACTTGTAAACAACGACAATGGAAATCTTGGAAGCACAATTGACAGCGGTTTATACAATTCCAAAATATTTGAAATAACAAAACTATCACTTAGCACAAAAGAAGTAAAACAAAAAGTAAAATCGGGTGATTATAACATTGCAATTATTATTCCTGAAAATGCAAGTGATTTGCTAAATTCAAAAGTAAGCCATTTTGTTACAAAAAAGCTAAACGAAGCAGGCCTTTCCGACTCCTTAAAAATTGACGAATCAAAATTAACTGCAGAATTAAGTCTGGAAATTTTATTTTCTCCTGACACAAAAAAATCTTTTAAGTCTTCTATAATTAGTTCATTAAAACAATCGACTTCAAAAATAGAAACACAAACTTTATTGAAATTATTTAACAAAGAGCTCAAACTGCCTGATAATGGAGGAAATGAGAAGATGAAAGACTTTGTTGACTTAAAAGAAATCAACACTGTAGAAACAACAGTAGAAGAATTAAAATTGAATTCTGTTCAACATAACGTACCTGCTTGGACGATTTTCGGAATGTTTTTTATTGTTATTTCTATGTCAGGAAGTATTATCAAAGAACGTGATGAAGGAAGTTATACTCGAATCTTAACAATGCCTGGCTCTTACATTACTGTTTTGATAGGAAAAATCAGCGCTTATCTTGGAATTTGTTTAATTCAATGTGTATTGATGCTGATGGTAGGATTATACATTCTTCCAAACATGGGATTACCCGTTTTAATTATTGGAAATAGTATTTGGGCAATTACTATTGTTGCAGTTTCAGCAGGTTTAGCCGCTACAGGTTACGGAATATTAATTGGAACTATTTTTAAAACACATCAGCAGGCTTCAACATTTGGTGCAGTATCCGTAGTTATTTTAGCAGCACTAGGTGGAATTTGGGTTCCTGTATTTGTGATGCCGGAATACATTCGAATGATGTCCGAATTTTCTCCGCTCTTCTGGGGCTTAAGCGCTTTTCATAAACTTTTTTTGAATGGAGGCGATATCCAAAGTGTTTTACCTAATGTTTTAAAATTACTGGTTTTCTGCTTTATAAATTTAGGAATAGCTTATTTTTATAATAAGAATCATCATAAATAGACATAATATTATCGCTTGCCTTCCTCAATAATTCAGTAAAAATAAATAACTTCGCATTCGTTAAAAAAAACAGATGGAACACTTATCAGAAAAGAAAAAAACAGACATTCAAACCCTTTCAAATACCACAGTTGTTCCTGTGCGTTTTTCTGAAGTGGATGCTTTGGGTATTGTTTGGCATGGACATTATTTGAAGTTTTTTGAAGATGGCAGAGAAGCATTTGGAAGAGCTTATGAATTAGGTTATTTAGATATATACAAAAACAACTTCGCTACTCCGCTAATTAAGATAAATGTTGATTATAAGAAAACTGTGAAATATGGTGACCATGTAAAAATCATTACCACTTTTATTCATTCTCCTGCAGCAAAAATAATTTTCAAGTATGAAATTTATCGTGAGTCGGATGGTGAATTAGTAGCTACTGGAGAATCCACACAAGTATTTATTAATTTAGAACACGAATTATATATTGTTGTTCCAGAATTTTTTGAAAAATGGAAACAAAAAAACCTAATGTGCTGATTCACCTATGTGCGGGTCGGGTGTGCAGATTAAAAAAGAATTAAGTTAATGAGTGCTTTTGTTATAGCAGATAATATTATTTCTCCATTAGGCTTTACGAGTTCTGAAAATTTCGAACAACTGAAACAAAAAAAAACCGGAGTTCAACGTTTAGAAACATCTGAGCTTTCATCAGAGCCTGTTTGTGCTGCACTTGTTGATACTCTGATATTAAATTCAGAATTTTCTAAACTCAATTCGAAAACAGAGTTTACCCGTTTAGAAAAAATGGTTTTACTTTCGATTAACGATTGTTTAAAACAGAATTCGAATATTGATGTCGCAAGCAAAAAAACATTAATCATACTTTCAACAACAAAAGGAAACATTGATCTTTTAGATTCTTCTTTAGCAGCAAAGTTTGATAAAAAAAGAGTTTACCTATGGGAAACAGCAAACGTAATTTCCCAGCACTTTAACAATCCAAACAAACCCATTATCGTTTCAAACGCTTGTATTTCTGGAGTATTAGCGATCATTTTAGGAAAAAGATTATTAGAAACAAATCAATACGACACAATAATTGTAAGCGGAGTTGATATTCTAACACAATTTGTTGTCTCTGGATTCCAATCATTCAAAGCAATAAGCACTGAAGTCGCAAAACCTTATGATGCTAAGCGGGACGGAATATCATTGGGGGAAGGATGTGGGACAGTCGTCCTTACGAATCAAGAATCAAGAATCAAGAGTCAAGAGCCAAGAATTGTTGTATCAGGTGGAGCAAGCTCCAATGACGCTAATCATATTTCAGGGCCTTCAAGAACGGGCGATGGATTATTTTTAGCGATAGATAAAACATTAAAAGAATCAAACATAAATCCTTCAGAAGTAAGTTATATCTCCGGACACGGGACTGCAACGCTTTACAACGATGATATGGAATCAATCGCACTCACAGATGCTCAATTGGCAAACGTTCCAATGAATAGTTTGAAAAGTTATTTCGGACATACACTTGGCGCGGCTGGAGTAATTGAATCCATTATCGGCATTCATTCCATGCGCGAAAACACTTTAATCGGAACTTATAATTTTTCCGAATTAGGAGTTACAATGCCAATCAACATTATTAAAAATACAGCATCAGCAGAAATAAATAATTGCTTAAAAACGGCTGCAGGATTTGGTGGTTGCAATGCTGCAGTGTTTTTTCAAAAAGTAGAAAACAATTAATGAAAGCAAAAAAATATATCACTTCTTATTGTTCCATTAAAAACGGAAAGGTGAATGTAAACGGAAAAGAACTATTTTCCGATTCATCGCTTCCATCTGTAGATTTTATTAAATCGGTTTACAAACACTTTCAATTAAACTATCCGAAGTTTTACAAAATGGATCATTTGAGTAAATTGGCCTTTATTGCATCCGATTTATTGCTCAAATCCAACCCAATTATGCAAAAATACGCTGCGGAGGATGTGTCAATTATTATAGCAAATAGCGCTTCTTCTCTAGAAATAGACACCGAGCACCAAAACACGATTTCCGACAAAAACAACTACTTTCCTAGTCCTGCTGTATTTGTATACACCTTACCCAATATTTTGATAGGTGAAATAGCCATAAGAAATTGTATAAAAGGAGAGAATACTTTCTTTATTTTTGATAAATTTGATTCCGATTTCATGGGTTCTTATAATAACTCACTTTTGGACAGTAACAAGGCAAAATGTTCTATTTCAGGATGGGTTGATTTTTATGAAAATAAATATCAAGCATTTTTATTAACGATTGAAAAAGAACAAGGAATATTAAACATTGAACACAATTCAGAACAACTAAACAAATTGTATAACAATTAAACAAGCAAAATAAAATGGATGCATTAATCGATCAGCTTAAAGGAGAAATTATTGAACAATTAAATTTAGAAGATCTGAAAAAAGAAGACATTGATGCAGACGCACCTCTTTTTGGAGAAGGACTTGGATTAGATTCAATTGATGCTCTAGAGTTGATTGTACTTTTAGAAAAAAACTACGGAATTAAAATTGCAAATCCGGCTGATGGAAAAAAGATCTTTCAATCAATTCGCACAATGGCTGAATTCGTTCAGGCTAATAAGAAATAGTTCATTGCCTGCCTGTCGGCAGGGTTCAATAGTTTACCGGTTTATTGGTTTGCTGTATAAATCTTTACCGGTTAATTTATTTGTTGGAAAACAAATTAAACTTTAACTTTAATATTGGGATATCTTAAACCATCACCCTGAGCGGAGTCGAAGGGGAAAGAAGAGAAATCTTTCTGAATTGAAATTAGCATATGTCCTCTAAGATCTACATTACCGGTATGGGAGTAATTTCCGCCATTGGAAACAATGTTGCAGAATCGTTTGCTTCATTGGAGAATTTAAAATCCGGTGTCGGGATGTTAGACAATATCCGTTCTCGCCATCAAGATCATATTCCCGTTGCTGAAGTAAAAGCAACAAACGAGGAGTTAACGATCATGGCTGGGTTAACTCTCGACCAACAAAGTACACGCACGGCATTACTCGGTTTGATCGCTGCAAAAGAAGCAGTAAGATCAGCGGGAATAAAAGACATCAAAGAATTTCGCACAGGAATAATTTCAGCTACAAGTGTAGGCGGAATGGGAATGACAGAAAATCTTTGGAACGACTATTTAGATACTGAAAAAACCGGTCCTTGGCTTAAATACATCGAAGCGCACGAATGCGGTGACAGTACCGAATTTATTGCGGATGCTTTGGGAGTAAAAGATTATTTATCTACCATTTCAACAGCTTGTTCCTCCTCAGCCAACTCCATAATGTTTGGCGCACGATTAATCAAACACGGATTATTAGACCGTGTAATTGTTGGCGGAACAGATTCTATGACGCGTTTTACTATCAATGGTTTTAATACATTGATGATCTTAGATAAAGAACAATGTAAGCCCTTTGATGCAAACAGACAAGGATTGAACTTAGGAGAAGGGGCAGGTTTTATAGTTCTTGAATCTGAAAAAGCTGCCAAAGGAAAAGAGATCCTTGCTGAACTTTCGGGATACGGAAATTCAAACGATGCTTTCCATCAAACAGCCTCATCTCCCGATGGAGCGGGAGCATATTTAGCAATGGAAAAAGCACTAAAAATAAACGGATTAAAACCAAGCGATATTGATTATATCAATGCACATGGAACCGGAACATCTATCAATGATCTATCGGAAGGAACAGCAATAGATAAACTATTTTCTAAAAATGTTCCTAGCATCAGTTCTACAAAAGCATACACAGGACATACACTAGGAGCATGTGCAGTAATTGAAGCTGTGTTTTCTATTTTATCAATAAAACACAATACTATTTTTCCAAATTTAAATTATAAAACTTCAATGGAAGAGTTGAGTTTTAAACCAACAACGGTTTTAGAAAAAGGAAAAAAAATAAATAATGTTTTGTCAAATTCATTTGGCTTTGGAGGAAACACATCTGCTTTAATATTTTCAAGACATCAACAATAATGGAAGGCTTCATCAATGGCATAGGAATTATTTCCCCCCAGAAAACTTTTGGCACTGACGACTTTTTATCGGAAGTGGTTGAGCACAATTCCAAATCATTACGTTGCATTGAACCATCTTATAAAGAATTTTTAAATCCTGTTCTTGCAAGAAGAATGGCTCGCATCATTAAAATGGGAATTGCTGCATCCAATGTTTGTTTTAAAGATGCAAAAGTTGAAATCCCTGATGCAATAATGACAGGAACAGCTTTGGGTTGTTTAGAGGATACAGAAAAATTCTTGTTAGCTATCATCGAGAATGATGAACAATTCCTTACTCCAACTTCTTTTATTCAATCTACTCACAATACTGTTAGTGCGCAAATTGCATTGCAGTTAAAGTGCATGAATTATAATTTCACATACGTACACAAAGGTTTTTCTTTTGAAAGTGCTGTATTGGATGGATTAATGACACTTGCGGAGGGCGAAGCAAAAAATGTATTGGTAGGCGGACATGATGAAATGACCGACAAATATTATCGTGTTTGTGATCGAATTGGTTATTTCAAAGAAGAAACTGTTCCAACTATGGAACTCATCAATAGCAAAACAAATGGCAGTATTGCTGGTGAAGGTGCAGCATTTTTTGTTTTGAGCAATGCAAAAAGTGAAAGTACTTATGCAAAATTGCGTGGAATAAAAACGATTTATAAACCTAAAAGCAATCAAGAAATAGAATCAAAAATTACTGAGTTGCTAAGTTCAAACGGCTTAACTGCTAACGATATTGATGTTGTGGTTTATGGAATAAATGGAGATGCGCGTTTTGATAAAACATATTATCACTTAAAAGATAATTTTTTCAAAAACAGTACTGCAACTTATTTCAAGCATTTATGCGGTGAATACCAAACAGCAGGAAGTTTTGCTTTTTGGGTGGCTTCCAAACTAATAAAAACTCAAAGCATTCCAAGTGCAATTTTAATTGGCGACAGCAGATCGCGAGGTTTCACTAGCGATGGCGAGCAAGGCCTCGCCATTAAAAACGTGCTTATCTATAATACATTCCTAGATTCTGATCATTCTGTGTTTTTACTTTCACAATGCTAAACTTTAAAATAGCAAGTCTTTGTTTTGTTATCGAAAGTATAGCAATTGGTTTGCTATGTTACTTTATAGAAATAAGCTTGTGGTGGTTTTTAATTCCTATTCTTAGCTATAAAGCTTTTATCATTTATGGCTCTGCAAACATTCAATCCAATTTTTATACAAAAGCGCATTGCACTGCTGTTACAGATGAAAAAATAATTGCAATCACATTTGATGATGGTCCAAATCCTGAATTTACTCCTAAAGTATTATCAATATTAGCTCAACAAAATGTTCCTGCTACATTTTTTGTGATTGGGAAAAATATTCAAGGCAATGAAAGTCTTATAAAAAAAATGGATGCCGCTGGGCATACTATAGGAAACCATACATTTTCACATTCCTTTTTCATCGACTTTAAAAGCAAAACAGGGTTTATGTATGAATTGGATGCAACATCCGACATAGTTTACAATATCATTCACAAACGAATGAAATTCTTCCGTCCGCCATACGGAGTTACAACACCTCATTTGGCAAGAGCATCCAAAGCATTGAATTACGAAATTATCGGGTGGAATATTCGTTCGTTAGATACAACAAGCGATACAGAAGAAAGAATAGCAAATCGTGTAATTTCACAGATCAAACCAGGCGCAATTGTGCTATTTCATGACACATCAGAAAAAACAGCTCAGGTGCTGAAACAAACACTTAATTTTGCAAAAGAAAATGGCTTCAAAATTGTAAGTGTGGAGGAGCTTTTAAAAATCCAAGCGTATGGGTAAACTCCGTTCTAATATAATAGTCTTCGACAAAGTTTATGCAGAGCGTAGTCGAAGTACTCAGCCTGACGTAATTTCTGGACGTCACACTGAGCTTAGTCGAAGTGCATTCTTTCCAGTGATAACTTTATTTTTCCTACTAATCTCCTTCTCCATTTCCGCACAAGTCCCTGCAGGATACAAGCCTCTTAAGGACACAACAGCTTTCAAACAAAAAATGGAGGCACAATCAAAACTAGTCACCACATTGGAAAGTGATTTTACTCAGGAAAAATACTTGAGTGTAATGTCAGAAAAGATCATCAGCAAAGGACATTTTCATTTTAAAAAAGTAAACATGCTGCGTTGGGAATACAACGATCCATATAGCTATTTGATTGCTATTAATAAGGATAAAATGTTTATAAAGGACAACGAAAAAGTGAGTAAATACGACATCAATTCCAATAAAATGTTCAAGAGCATTAACGAAATGATGGTGAATACTGTTCAAGGAAACCTCTTAAATAACAAGGATTATAAAGCTAAATTTTATGAGAATGATAAATTTTATCTTTTAGAATTATCTCCTTTACAAAAAGGTGCAAAAGATTTTTTAAAAGTGATACAACTTTACATCAACAAAGTAGATTATGCAGTTGACAAAGTAAAAATGATAGAACCGAGTGATGATTATACTAGCATCGAATTCACCAATCGAAAAACCAACCAGCCGATAGCGGATGAAAAATTTATTATTAAGTAGTTTCATCGCAATCCTTTTTAGTGCTTGCCACTTCGGTCATTATGGCCGTTTGACAAAAGCCACAAGCGCATCAACTTCTTTAAAACCCATTTTCGGAGATAATTTTAATTCTTTTCTTTTCAAAACAAACATTACCGTTTATGGAAAGGACTATAGTGGTTTATTGGTCACAAAACAAATGTCGCCAAAAGATTACAGAGTTATTTTTACCACTGAATTAGGAATGAAATTGTTTGATTTTGAATTTAAGGATACAGCCTTTACTTTACATTATTGTGTTCCACAATTCAATAAACCCAAGCTATTGAAAGTGATACAAAAAGACATTGAAACCCTTCTAATGAATAACCTGAACAAAAAAACATTCGAATACTTTACAGATTCAAAAATGCTTTATTCAATTCATAAGTCGAAAAACGGGAAACTTGACAACTACTATTTTACAGACAAAAGCACTGCTCATCTTGTAAAAATTGACCATGCTAAAAAAAGAAGAAAAAAGACTACCTTTATCCTTTCAAATTATCAAAACGATTTCCCAGGAAATATCCTGATTCAACATCACGACATAAAATTGAAAATCGAATTGAATTTGCTCAAGAAATAAACTATTGCAATGCTATTAAACGACTTCTTTAAAATAACTGATGTACAAAACGGTGAGAAATATATCGTTAGTATTGAGATGAACCCTAAACACGATATTTACAATGGTCATTTCCCTGGTAATCCTATTACTCCTGGTGTTTGTTTAACTCAAATGGTAAAAGAAACTCTTGAACATATCACAAAGAAAAAGCTTCAAATGGTAAAAGGTGACAATTTGAAATTTACAGCTATTTTAAATCCAGAAGTGAACAGAAATGTAACGATGAGTATGAGTATTAAAATCAAAGAAGACGGGCTTTTTCAAGCAGATAGCGTTATTTCAGCGGAATCCACAAACTTCTTTACATTCAAAGGACATTTCAAGGAAATTTAACCCATTTTTACTTTCAAAAAAACCAATAAAAAAGCTATTTTTGTAGCTGTGTAAATTTGCCTCTTTCGGGGCATTTTTTTTGGTTAAATGCTTTAGAAATTATGTCGGTTATTGTTGATTACGAGTTATATAGGGAAAAGATAGATGCACTTAATTGTTGTGTAATCATTCCTACTTATAACAACCAACAAACCATTGTTCAGGTAATTACCGATGTACTCAAATTCACCAACAATATCATTGTTGTAAATGATGGCGCAACCGATTCCACTCCCGAATTAATAAAAGCATTCACAACCATCCAGATTATTTCTTATTCTCCCAACAGAGGAAAAGGAATTGCTTTACGTACTGGAATAAAAGTCGCACAAGAAAAAGGTTATCGTTATGCAATAACAATTGATAGTGACGGCCAACATTTTGCGGATGACATTCCCGTATTTATTGATAAGATAGAAGAAGCACCCGATTCACTTTTGATAGGTGCTCGTAATTTGAATCAGGAAAATATGCCGAAAAAAAACACTTTCGGTAACAAATTTTCAAATTTTTGGTTCATGTTGTTTACAGGAATTAATTTGCCTGATACACAATCGGGATACCGCCTCTACCCTATTCAAAAAATGAAAGGCGCTCGTTATTTTACATCAAAATATGAATTTGAAATTGAAGTAAGCGTAAAAGCTGCTTGGCGTGGGATTCCAATATTACCTGTTCCAATTAAAGTATTTTATGCTGAAGGCGATAAACGTATCAGCCATTTCCGCCCAGGAAAAGATTTCACAAGAATTAGTTTATTGAATGCGTATTTGTTTGTCCCTGCATTACTTTGGTACAAACCAATTCGTATCATCAAACATTTAAGCATTTCAAATATCAAAGCTGTAATTAAAAAATATTTTATTGATACTAATGAATCAGCCATGCGCAAATCCTTGGGTGTTGCTTTTGGTGTATTTATGGGAATCATTCCTATTTGGGGCTTTCAGTTTGTAAGTGCATTGATACTTGCACATTTTATGAAACTCAACAAAGCCATTGTAGGTTTGGCTGCACAAATAAGCGTTCCTCCAATGATACCGATTTTATTATTTTGCAGTTTACGAACAGGACAATGGTTATTGGGAAGAGACATGAGTGAAACTGTTGAAACTAATCAATTGACTCTAGAAACGACAAAACAACTTTTACGTGAATATCTTTTTAGCGGAAAAGTGATACAGCATTTATATGAATATTTGTTGGGAAGCATGGTGTTTGCAGTAATAATGGGCTTTGCGTTTGGCTTGATTACTTTTGTTTTATTGAAAATGTTTGGAAGTAGGCAAACATTAGACAGTAGACAGTAGACAAAAAAAGTTAAAAGAGAAAAAAGTCAAAAAGTCAAAAATCAAAAAAAAGAAAAAAAAAGAAATAAAGAAAGAAAACAATATTAGAACCGTCATTGCGTTTTGCTTGATTACTTTTGTTTTATTGAAAATGTTTGGAAGTAGGCAAACAGTAGACATTAGACAGTAGACAAAAAAAGTTAAAAGAGAAAAAAGTCAAAAAGCAAAAGAAAGCAAAGAAAGAAAGAAAGAACGAAAGAAAGAAAACAATATTAGAACCGTCATTGCGAGTCACGACCCGAGCATCGGGACGGGATGTGGCAATCTTTCACGATCAGGAGCGCAGCCACCAATGAGAAGAGATTGCCACATCCCGCGAAAATGCGGGACTCGCAATGACGTGATAAGAAGAATCGAACTTAGGAGAACAATTAAATAATTAAATGAGCTTAATTTTTACATCTATCTATCGCTTACTAAAAAGAAGAAGAATTCTTTTCTTTCTCTTATTTATCACTGCCTTAGGATTTGTAGGTGTCTTTGCATCACAAATAAAACTAGAAGAAGACATCACCAAAATGATGCCTACCGATGCGAAAATTGAAAGATTAAATACCATTTTTAAAAATTCAAAATTTCTAGACAGGTTAGTAATTACAGTTTCCCTAGCGGATTCTGCAGCTGAATCAGAATCAGATAAATTAATAGAATTTACAGATAGTTTAATTGTATCCCTTCAAAAAATCGATTCATCACTTGTAAAAGAAATTACTTACAA
Organism: Chitinophaga pinensis; assembly: GCA_945879015.1. Lineage (GTDB taxonomy): Bacteria > Bacteroidota > Bacteroidia > 2-12-FULL-35-15 > 2-12-FULL-35-15 > 2-12-FULL-35-15. The sequence goes on from CAMCUO010000033.1 coordinate 17,852, forward strand.
AGTGAATGACGATGTGATGTATGATGTTTACAATACATTTATTGATAACCTTCCCATTTTCTTAGAAGAGAAAGATTATCAAACATTAGATCATCTCATTACTTCCGAAAGACTTGACACAACATTAGAAAAGAATTACAAAACTTTGCTTTCACCTGCTAGTATGATTCTAAAAAAGAACATTCTTCGCGACCCAATTGGAATTACTCCTTATTCTTTAAAGCGAATGCAAAGTCTGCAATTCGATGATAATTTCGAATTAGAAAATGGTTACATCTTCACTAAAGACAAAAAACATTTATTATTTTTCATTACTCCTACTCCAGCAACATCCCAAACTGCAAAAAATGCAGAACTGTTGGCACAATTAGATAATATCATTTTAACAAACACAGCTAAAAACAACAAACTGCATGCTGAATACTTTGGTGTTGTTGCTGTAGCGGTCGGCAATGCAAAACAAATAAAAAGCGATGTTATTTTAACACTCTCCATAACTGTTATCGGATTATTTTTGTTTATCAGTTTATTTTTCAGACGAATTGAAGTATTCTTCCTGATTTTTATTCCGGTCATATTCGGTGGTGGATTTTCATTGGCACTGCTCTATCTATTCAAAGGAGAGATCTCCGCCATAGCTTTAGGGGCTGGTTCCATCATTTTGGGAATCGCCATGGATTACACCATTCACTTTTATACACATTTCAAACATTTAAACTCTGCAGAACAAACAGTCAAAGACCTTTCATTTCCTCTAACGCTTGGAAGCACAACCACCATTGGTGCTCTTTTAAGTTTATACTTTGTTAAATCAGAAGCTTTACAGGATTTTGGAATGTTTGCTGCATTTAGTTTGCTAGGTGCGGCTTTGTTTACTTTAATCCTTTTTCCTCACTTAATGAGAAAGAAAAAAAATGTAACAACTTCAGAAAACCGAAAACCAAATATTATTGAGAGAATTGCTACCTATAAATTTGAAAAAAATAACTATTTAATCTGGTTCATCATCCTAATTTCCGCTATTTCAATTTACACATCACAACTTGTGAGTTTTGAAGGCGATATGATGGCATTCAATTACATGGAACCCGAATTAGCTAAAGCGGAGAATAATCTAAATTCCATCAGCAATGTTTCCTTACGGAGCGTTTATTTGGTTTCCAGTGGTAAAAACCTAGATGAAGCTTTAGAAAAAAGTGAAAAAAATATTCCTCTTTTAAATCAATTGGAAAAAGATAATGTTCTAAAAAAATATTCTACCATCTCCACTATTCTACTATCAAAAAAAGAACAAGAAAAGCGCATTAAACGTTGGAAAAATTACTGGACAAATGAAAAGAAAGAAAAATTAAAAGCAGATTTGATTAGTAAAAGTGCAACGTTTAAGTTCAAAGAAAATGCATTTGTCGGTTTCTACGAAATGCTTGATAAAGATTTTGCAACAATTAATGCAAGTGCATTCAGCGGATTAAAGGCGAGCATGCTGGATAATTACATCACAGAAAAATCAGATGAAACAACTGTTGTTACTATTATTAAAACAACTGCAGAGAACGAAGACAAAGTAGTAAACGCATTTAAAGAAGATGAACATTTAGTAGTTTTTGATAAAAAATTTCTTACGAATAAATTTATTGAAATCATTAAAAACAATTTTAATTTAATACTTACCATTTCATCATTGCTAGTTTTCACAATGTTGCTTTTGTCCTACGGACGATTTGAATTAGCAATAATCACTTTTCTTCCCATGGTGCTAAGTTGGCTTTGTATATTAGGAATAATGGGTGTATTCGGAATAAAATTCAACATCATCAACATCATTATCTCCACTTTTATTTTTGGGTTGGGAGATGATTATGCGATTTTTATTACTGATGCTTTGCTTAGTGAATATAAAACCGGACAAAAGAATTTAACTTCTTATAAAACTGGAATTTTCATTTCTGCAATTACAACCATGATTGGTATTGGAGTTTTAATTTTTGCATCTCACCCTGCTTTAAAGTCGATTGGATTGATTACGATCATTGGAATGTTTTCGGTCTTAATTATTTCCAATACGATTCAACCCGCATTGTTTAAATTTTTAATCACCAATCGTACTGATAAAAAACGCGTTCCTTTTACTATACTTAGTTTATTGCAATCGGTGTTTGCATTTGCATGGTTTACATTTGGCTGTTTTACTCTAATTCCATTCGGATTCATTATTGTCAAATTATTGCCACTCCCTAAAAAAACCAGATTAAAAATATTTCATAATTTAAGATTTGCTTATACCAAATCGATGATATATGTTAACGTACATGTTCGTAAACGTATCATCAACGATTTAAATGAGAAACTGCATAAACCGGCCATTGTCATTTCCAACCATCATTCAGTAATTGATGCATTATTGATGCAATCACTAAATCCAAAATTAATTTTAATGGTGAACGATTGGGTTTGGAATTCTCCTATCATGGGTCCGATTGTTCGTTTGGGTGGATTTATACCAAAAGCAGCTGGCTATGAAAATAATTTAGATAAAATAAAAGCACTATATGATGATGGTTATTTTTTAGGTATTTTCCCTGAAGGTTCCCGCTCCGAAACAGTGAAAATTGGTCGATTTCACAAAGGTGCTTTTTATATTGCAGAAAAATTAAACTTGGATATCGTTCCTATCGTTTTTCATGGAAGTGCTTTTGTACAAGGCAAAGACGATAGTTTTTTATTGAAACCAGGAACAGTAACTGTAAAATATTTACCTCGAATTGATGCAACTGATAAATCTTACGGAGAAGCTTATAGCGAGAAAACAAAAAACATAAGTAAATATTTTAAAAACGAATATGATAAAATCAGAACTGAGAAAGAAACAGTTGATTACTATTTTAATCGTTTGAGTAAAAATTATATTTACAAAGGACCTATTTTAGAATGGTATATGCGAATTAAAATAAAGTTGGAAGACAACTACAAATTATTCGAAGCATTACTTCCAAAAAAAGGAACGATTACTGATATTGGTTGTGGTTATGGATTTTTGCCATATATGCTGGCTTATATGAGTGAAGATCGAATTGTAATTGGAACTGATTACGATGAATCAAAAATTGCTGTTGCAAACAATTGTTTTTCGAAAACTAAAAATATTTCATTTTTTGCTGCAGATGCAACTGAGTGTGAATTACCAAAAAGTGATGCATTTGTATTAAGTGACATATTGCATTATTTGCCAATGCCTAACCAAGAAAAACTATTGATAAAATGTATGGATAGTTTAAATACAAATGGGATGATTCTATTGCGAGATGCAGATGCGAGTTTAAAAGGAAGGCATTTGGGAACGCGTTATACTGAATTTATTTCTACAAATGTTGGCTTCAATAAAACTAAAAATAAATTAGAATTTGTATCTTCATCCTTTATTTTGGAAGTAGTAAAAAAACACGGTTTTAATTTTGAAAAGATCGACAATACAAAACTGACTTCTAATATAACTTATATAATTAAAAAATAACATATTAATCATGTCAGCTTACGATGTTGTAATTATTGGGAGTGGATTAGGTGGATTGGAAAGTGCATTCATTCTTTGCAAAGAAGGATACAAAGTTTTAGTGCTTGAAAAAAACCGTCAATTAGGTGGCAGCTTGCAGATATTTGTGCGCGACAAAGCCATTTTCGATACCGGCATTCATTACATCGGTGGGCTAAACGATGGACAAAATTTAAATCAGAGTTTTAAATATTTTGAAATCATGGACAAACTCCATTTGCAAAAAATGGATATGGATGGTTTTGATAAAATCAGTTTTGATGGAGATCCTATAGAATATAATCATGCTCAGGGTTATGAAAACTTTGTTGAACAACTTTCAAAACAGTTTCCAAAAGAAAGAGAAGCCTTAAAGAGCTATGTAAAACAGATAAAAGAGATTTGCGACTATTTCCCACTTTACCAGTTAAGAGCTGATGAAGCGCCAACAATTGGAACAAAATATTTGGATATAAATGCGAAAGATTTTATTGCTAGCATAACACCAGACGTAAAACTTCAGAACGTTTTAGCAGGATCAAATCCTTTGTATGCAGGTGATGGTTGCAAAACTCCACTATATGTTCATGCATTAGTTGTAAATACTTATATAGAAAGTTCCTATAAATGTATTGATGGCGGAGCACAAATTGAAAAACTTTTAACAAAAAATATAAAAGCAATGGGTGGAGAAATTCGCAACTATGCTGAAGTAACAAAAATTGTTGAAAAAGATGGTATAGTTACACATATTGAATTAAAAGATGGAGAAAAAATTGAAGGAAAGAATTTCATTTCAAATATTCATCCTGCTACTACAATGGGTATTCTTGAATCTACAAAAATCAAAAAGGCATATAGTAACAGATTGTTGAATTTGGAAAATTCATCCTCTGCTTTTATCGTTGATATTGTTTTAAAACCGAACACATTCGAATACCGCAATCATAATTATTATCATTTTAAACGAAATGATGTATGGACCGCTATGTATAAAATTGGAAATGAATGGCCAGATGCATATTGTATCTTCATACCAAAATCATCCCGGTCCGGCAAGTATGCAGATAGCATGACAGTTTTAGCATATATGCAATATGATGAATTAAAAGAATGGCAAAATTCATTTGCTACTATTCCAAAACATAAAGATAGTCGTGGTGAATCGTATGAAGAATTTAAAATCAACAGAGCAGAACGCTTGATTGATGAAGCGGAGAAAAAAATAACGAATTTAAGAAATGTGATTCAGTCATATACTGTTTCTACTCCATTAACCTATCGCGATTATATTGGAGCCAGAGATGGTGGTTTATATGGAATAGCTAAAGATTACCACGACCCAATCAGAACATTTATTTCTCCTACAACAAAAATTCCAAATTTATTTTTCACTGGTCAAAATTTAAATATGCATGGTGTACTTGGGGTAACTGTTGGTGCTATTCGTACTTGTGGAGTATTTGTTGGTCAGAATTATTTACTAAATAAAATTAATAAAGCTTAATAAAATTCAAAAAAATGAAACTACTATTCATAAAATATTTTATAGCTATACTTCCATTCTTTTTTGTAATGGATACTCCTACTTTAAAAGTAAAATCATCTGCAATAACTTTTAAAATAAAAAATGCTGGATTAACAGTTGATGGGTCCTTTACAGGTTTAGATGCAGAAATAAAATTCAATCAACTAAAGCCAGAAGAATCATCAATTATAGCAAGCGTAAACACAAAAAGTGTGAATACTGGAAACAATATGAGAGATGAACATATTCTCAAAGGGGAATATTTTGATGCAGACAAGTTTCCTAAAATAACATTGCAATCTACAAAAATTGAAAAAACAGGACCGATTACCTATAAAGGATTGTTTAAATTAACAATGAAAGGAATTACAAAAGAAGTTCTTATTCTATTTACTTTTATGAAAATTCCTGAAAAAACTGAATTCAAAGGGAGTTTTACAATTGATAGAAGAGATTATAAAATTGGCGGAAATAGCATGTCGATGGCTGATAATGTTAAAATATCAATGAATTTAATTGTAACCGAATAAATCTGAATAAAAGTACTCGGGAGGAGATTCGAACTCCCACGTCTTTCGACATACGCCCCTCAAGCGTACACGTCTGCCAGTTTCGCCACCCGAGTATAAAGCAAAGGTAAAATTTTTATTGAGGAATTCTTCTATTCTTAAATTTTTATTCTACAAATCAACAGCCTTTTACTTTTCTTTTTAGTACTTTTATAGAACAAAAAAATATTATGGAATATAGAAGATTAGGGAAATCAGGATTGCAGGTAAGTGCATTATCATTTGGCTCGTGGGTCACCTTCGGACATCAAATTGAAAACAATGTTGCAGAAGAATGCATGAAAGTTGCTTATGATAATGGCATTAATTTTTTTGATAATGCAGAAGCTTATGCTGGAGGAAAGTCAGAAATCGTAATGGGAAATATTCTCAAAAAAATGAATTGGGACCGCTCCACTTATGTAGTTTCCAGTAAAGTTTTTTGGGGAGGAAAACTTCCTAACCAAACAGGATTAAGCAAAAAACACATAGTAGAAGCTTGTAATAATGCATTGAAACGACTTCAAGTTGATTATCTCGATTTATATTTTTGCCATCGGCCTGATAAAAATACACCAATAGAAGAAACTGTTCGTGCAATGGATACTTTAATCCAACAGGGTAAAATTTTGTATTGGGGAACTAGTGAGTGGAGCGCACAAGAAATAATGGAAGCATACGCAATTGCACGGCAATATGGATTAACGCCTTCAACAATGGAACAACCACAATACAATATGTTTCATCGCGAAAAATTTGAAGTAGAATTCAATAAACTTTATTCAGAAATTGGTTTAGGTACAACTATTTGGTCGCCATTAGCTTCTGGAATTCTCACTGGAAAATACAATAACGAAATTCCAAAAGATACACGCTTTGAATTAGCAAACATGGATTGGCTAAAAAAAGAAGCACTTGGAGAAGATGGTCGAAAGAATATTGATAAAGCAAAAAAATTAACACTCCTAGCAAATGAATTAAGTACAAATCTTCCAAGATTAGCATTAGCCTGGTGCTTAAAAAATAAAAATGTTAGTACTGTAATAACTGGTGCTTCAAAAGTAGAACAACTAAAAGATAATTTACAGGCATTGGATGTAGTTGAAAAACTGACCGATGATGTTCTTCTGAAAATTGAAACTATACTTAACAACAAACCAAAATTTCCGGCTTATTAATTTAATAATGGATTCAATTTTCAAAAATTTAAAAGTTGTTGAATTGGCTAGTGTTTTGGCAGGTCCAGCTGTTGGAATGTTTTTTTCTGAATTGGGTGCAAAAGTAATTAAAGTTGAAAACAAATCAATAAATGGTGATGTAACGAGAACCTGGAAATTGCCTACAGAAAATCCTAAATCAAAAAGTTCTGCTTATTATGCTTCTGTTAATTGGAATAAAAAAACGGTGTTTACAGATTTAAAAAATGCTAAAGAAAAAACAAAGATTCTTTCATTAATTAAAAACGCTGACATAGTAATTTCGAACTATAAAAAAGGGGATGATAAAAAACTGGGAATGGATTATGAAAGTATTAAAAAAATAAATCCAAAATTAATTTACGCGCAAATTTCTGGATTTGGTGAAGATAGTAGCAGAACAGCGTTCGACATAGTGTTACAAGCCGAGACAGGGTTTATGTATATGAACGGCAATAAAGAAAGTGGTCCAATTAAAATGCCCGTTGCACTAATTGATATTTTAGCAGCTCACCAATTAAAAGAAGGAGTTTTAGTAGCATTATTAAAAAAAACTAAAACAGGCAAAGGTTGTAAAGTATCTGTTTCTCTTTATGATTCGGCAATTGCATCCTTGGCAAACCAAGCTACCAATTGGCTAATGGCAAAACACAATCCTGAACCATTAGGATCATTGCATCCCAACATTGCACCTTACGGAGAAATTTTTATAACGCTAGACAAAAAACAAATTGTTTTAGCTATTGGGAACAATAGACAATTCAAGGAGCTTTGCTTAATTCTAAAAAAGGAAGCATTACTAAAAAATGCAATCTTTTCTGATAATAGAAATAGAGTAAAGCATAGAACTAAACTTTTTGAGATACTGAAAATCGAATTTAAAAAGCATAATTCTAAATCATTAATGAATAAGTTTATCGAAAAAGATATTCCTTCCGCTATAATTAAATCGGTAAAAGATGCTTTAAATGACAAGCAGGCTAAACCTCTTTTGTTGAAAGAAAACGACCAATTTAATGGTAAATCCATGCGGGTAAAGTCTAGTGTTTTTAACATAACATATTAGCAATCATTATATTAACATTCTAAGTCAATAACTTTAATTTGGTTTATGTTGCTAAAATGTTTAAATTTGCAAATCTTTAAAGCATAGAAATACATGTTAAAAAAGCTATTACTTTTTTTACTAATCGTCACTCCTGTCTTTGCTTCTGCTCAATACGGTAAGAAAAGAAAGGGTATGAGAACAGGAAACTCATTCTATAAAAGAAAAAAGCCTCGTCCTGAATTTGTTATTGGTCTTGGCGCTTCTAACTTTTTAGGAGAATTAGGTGGAGCCAACCAAGTTGGTACTTTTTTCGTTCGCGATTTAGAATTTAAAGCAACTCGTCCCTCTGCTCAAATTGCAATTCGTTATAAATTCAGTAAACGTGTCGCAATAAAAGGTGGATATTATTACCAACTATTAAGTGGAGATGATAAACATACTAAAGAGCCATTTAGAAACAACCGTAATTTACATTTTAGGGCACATGTTCATGAAGTCTCTGCTCAGCTAGAATTCTTCTTTACAAAAGAACAACAGGGTCATCGCTATCAAATTAAAAATGCAAAAGGAATGAAGAGTTATAATTTCCAAGCGTATGGATTTTTAGGTGTTGGAGGAATATACTTTAATCCACAAGCAAAATATAATGGTGTTTGGGTAAATCTTCAACCGCTAGGTACTGAAGGACAGGGCTTGCCAGGCGGTCCAAAGCCATACTCTCGATTTACTGTTGTTATTCCTTATGGTATTGGTGTGAAAGATGCAATTAATAAAGAGTGGTCAATTGGATTAGAAGTAGGTATTCGCAAAACGTTTTCTGATTATATTGATGATGTTAGTGGTGTATATTATGACAATTCGGCAATAAGAGCAGCTAATGGCCCTATGGCTGCAGACTTAGCTGATCCTTCATTACTTAATATGCCAGCTGAATTAGGTGGTAATTCTATTGGTGGAGATCAATCAGCTCCTGGAGAAGTTCGTGGTCACTCAAATCATAAAGATGCTTATATGTTTATAAATATAACTGCATCTTACAAAATTCCTTCTAAACGCAGAACACGTTCTAAATTCTAATTATCTGGAAACGCATATTACAATAAAAGAGCCTCAAACCCCAGAAGAGTTTGAGGCTTATTATTTATTGCGTTATGAAGTTCTTCGCAAACCATGGAAACAACCCATTGGAAGCGAAAAAGATGCTAATGAAGATACATCTATTCATATCATGGCATGTAATCAAACTAATATTGTTTTGGGTGTTTCTCGCTTGCAATTCAACACTCCTTTAGAGGCTCAATTACGCTTCATGGGTGTTAAAGAAAACAGTCAAGTGCTTGGAATAGGAAAAAAATTAATTGCTTATGCTGAAGAAAAAGCAAAAAAAGAAGGCGCTACAAAAATTATTTTGCAAGCGCGAGAAATCGCTTTGGATTTTTATAAAAAATGTGGCTACACACTCGTTGAAAAAAGTTTTTTGATGTGGGATGAAATTCAGCATTATTTGATGGAGAAAAAATTATAATACCGAATAAGTATCTCTAATAGAATCAATATTTTTATGCCTAAAAAAACAAAAATAGCAATCCTAGGAATTGGTGCTGTTGGAGGCTATTTTGGCGGACTTCTTGCTGAAAAATATTTAATTTCCGAAGATGTTGAAATAATCTTTATTGCAAGAGAAAGAACAATAAAAATTATAAAAGACAAAGGATTAAAGATTATTACTCCTCAAGAAGAAAAAATTATTTTCCCGCATCTTGTTGCAAATGATCCAGCTGAAATTGGACAAATAGATTATCTAATTTGTTGTGTAAAAAGTTATGATTTAGCTGAAAGTCTAATTCCATTAAAGAACTGCATTCATTCTCAAACCATTCTATTGCCTCTTTTGAATGGTGTTGATGCAAAAGAAATTATATATTCTGTTTTACCAAAAGCAAATGTTTGGGAAGGATGTGTGTATATTATTTCTAGATTAATAGAACCAGGAATTATCTATGAAGGAGGAAAAATTCACTCGCTTTATTTTGGCTCTCTGCAAAGTGATGAGAAATTAAATAAATTTGATTCGATTTTGTTAGCAGCAGGAATAGATTCTCATTTATCTGAAAATATTACTCTGACTGTTTGGGAAAAATTTATTTTTATTTCTGTAGTAGCCAGTCTTACTAGTTATTTGAATATGCCAATTGGTCCTATTCTAGAAAATGAAAACCATAAACAATTAGCGTTAAAATTACTAGCCGAAATAAAAGCTGTTGCTCAAGCTAAAAATATAATTCTACCAAATACTATTATAGAAAAAACGCTAGCAACAATGGAACGCATGCCTTATGAAACAACATCATCCATGCACAGCGATTTTAAGAAAGGTGGAAAAACAGAATACCGTTCACTATCAGAATATGTAGTAAAATTGGGAAAAGAATTGAACGTTAAAACACCAGAGTATGAAAAAATCTTAGCAGTTTTGAAGAGTAAGTAAGTTAAAAATGTCAGGAGTGCTGTCACTCTTAGTCGTCACACTGAGCATTCTGCGTTGAAGCAGACACTATCGAAGTGAGGCATCTGCTTGTTATTTGCACTATCCATCTAATAGTGAGATCCCGTGTCGCGGCACGGGATGACAGTCGTAAGTGTGAGTGTGAGTGAAATCTAAATCTTATTCTTAATATATTTAAACAAAGCTGATGCATCGGCATCGCTTAGCTGAAATCCAAATTTTATTTCTTTACCATAATAATCAAATGTCAACTTCTCTCCTGCTATCACCCAATAAGAATTATTTAAATTTTCAAAAAATGAATTCTCTTTACTTTCTATTACTTTAAACTCTTTAATAAAATCAAACTCATAAACTTTAATTTTCCCTCTTCCTCTAACTGCCTTTCTATAAAATAATTTCCTATCACGAATCTTAATTTTTTCAACTCCAAAACTTCTCCACATTACCGCCTTAAATATTTTGTATTCAAAATAAGCCCAAAATCCCAACCAAACTAAAATTGCGACTTTAATCTGCTCATCTTTCATTACAAAATACTGAGTAAAAACAATAATTCCACAAACAGTCCAAAGCGCAAACCAAACAAATAGTAATTTCTTTTTAAGCTTATCAACTGTAGAAAGTATTACAATGCTGGTTTCGTTTTCAACACGCTTTATACTTATTCTTTCACCAATGTATTCCATATTTATATTCTCTATTAAAGGACAAAATTATCAATTAATTCTATATTCGTTGATGTAGTACCATTTGTAATTATAAAGGAGTCCAACTTAGTCTGGTATAATGCCGATGCAATATATGTTTTGATCTCCAGCACGTGCTGGATTAGATACTATTACAGATTCGGTATTAATTATAAGGATTATGGATAAATTGGATTATTTTTCAGAAAACACATATTTCCCCTTTTTATCTACTGTTACTTTTGGTAATTGCTTCTTCTGTTCGAAATAATTATATCCCGTTTGCATGTTTTTCCAAAAATCGACTTGTTTAGGATTTGTTTCTGCTAAAAAAGTCATTCCTTTTTGATCCATTTTAGTTGGGAAGATGTGAACAGGAATAGTCTGTTGTCCATTGTTTCGAGCTTCAACGCACAAAACATACGCTTCTTTAATATAAGCATCCGTTAAAGGCATACAGCCAATTGTGACACAACTACCATGAATCATAATGTCGCCACCCAAATTACCAGTGCCTATAATTTTATCACTAGCGTTGGGATAATTTATACCCATGGACAAATGATAGCTACTATATGGATTAAATACAGCAATGCTATAAAACCCTTCTGGAACTTGTCCGTCTCCTTGTTTACGTTTTGGTCCTAATTCACCTGAAGAAGCACAAATTGCATAAGTTTTAAAAAGTCTGAACTCTTTTTCCTCCTTTGATTTTAGCCACACCTCCACTATTTTATCTTCTTTGAAAACACGCATAAACAATTCAAAATTCTCTTTTATTCCTTTTTTCTTTAAATCAGATTTTAAATCCTCCCATTTTTCGGAATAGGCCGATTTCACTCTTGCTGCTTTTTGCTGAGTTGCCTTGAAAGTTTGCGCTGAAACCTGCATTGTGAACATCAAGGCAATTAAAAAGGAGATGAATTTTAGCATATTGTTAATTTTTTAGTTGATAACGTATTTTAACCAGGCAATATTTCGGCCAAAAACACACTATTTTTGTCTAAATTACTAATAGAAAATGAAGAACGTATTAGCTGTATTGAAAAATAAATACTTGATAACAGTTATTGTTTTAACTGTATGGGTTATTTTTTTTGATAAAAATGATTTGAGAACACAACTTGAGCTTAGAGGAGAAGTGCAGAAATTAGAAGAAGAAAGAAATTATTTTGCTAAAGAAATTAATAGTATCACCTCTGATATTAAAGAATTATATACAAATCCTAAAACATTAGAAAAGTTCGCAAGGGAAAAGTACTTGATGAAACGTGATAATGAAGATATTTTTGTAATAGTTGAAGAGAAAATAGAACTCTAGTTCATCTTTGATAAATCATCAACTGTTAGCGGTTTCTAAAGAAAATTAGTTGCATTTTTAAAAAAGCGCGACTTCACTTAATAGTTATGATTCAGGGATGATTGAAGCATTACAATTTTCACTTCCGAGGTTGTTTTTCTGATAACTTACCAAACACCTCTAATAAACGAAAACCATCTGAAACAGGCATATTTATATCTAGGAAAATATAAGAGGGAAGAATTGTAGAAGATGAATCGCTTTAACTCTTCGATATTCTTAAAAAAATCTAATGCGCTTTTAACGCTTGTATGTAAGTGAACATTATCAGTAAACTTTGAGTTAATAATCACCTTTTTATTGATGAAATTGTCAACGTTGTCATCATCAACAAGCATTAAAACTTTCTTCTTGAAAGTCTACTTTTTTTGACATTTCTAAATTAGTTATTATTCTTTTTTTGTTTAAGCTATCTCTTTTGCTTTACAATATACTTTTGATTATATAAATTGCCTGTTTCAGAAATGGCGTTTACAAAATACATTCCTACTTCTACATTATTGTTTAATAGCATAGAATACGTACCATTTGAGGACAGAACCACCTGCTCTTTCAAAACAATTCTTCCTGCTACATCATACATAGAAACTATAACTTCTTCGAAAGGATTTCCAGAAAAATTTATTGTTGAACTTTCAGTTTTATTTGAAGGATTTGGTAAAATACTGAAATTTAAATCTACATCTTCATCAACAACTGTAACTTCTTTCAAAGCGGAATATGAAAAATTTCCATTGTAATCCGTTTGTTTTAAACGGTAATAAGAGGTACCTATAAAAGGTGTACTATCTTTTGTTAAATAACTCGAAGAAGCTGTACTATTACCAGCTCCATTGATAACAGCAACGGATTCGAAAGAGACTGCATCTAATGAACGTTCAATAGTAAAGTAATCGTTATTCAATTCAGTGGCTGTTTGCCAACTTAAGTGAACTGTTTTTTTACCCAATGATTGTGCATCAAATAATAATAATTCAATTGGCAAAGGAAGGCAGGTCATAGTTGCAGTAGTGCCATCAAAAGCTAAGTCAAATTGTTGCGATCCAGAACCATAATTATTGATACTTATTGTAATGCAATCACCTGCTGTAACAGATAACGGTGCCACCCACCCGTCACCACCAGCGCCCTCGGTGAAATCAGTAGCTTGGCTACCCATACCTGTTGAATCACAAGTTGCACATGGTCCACCTGGAGAAACTGCAGCCCAAGAACATCTAACGGGCGCAGTTGTAGGTGGACAATTAATTCCATTCCAAACAGCAAAATCATAATCATTTCTTTGGTTAGCTGGATCCAAATTAAATGCAAATATACCCGTAGTAGAAAAGCAGACCTGAAACCAATAAGAAAAACTAGCTTCGTTAGAAGCAATACATCCCCTATTTGTTAAAGTCAACTCATCTGTTACACTACTAGCCGCGTTATATGTTCCATCAGCTGTAATACACAAAGTAGTACAATCTCCTTGAGATTTCAAGCTGTTTACGAATAATAACAGCAAACAGGAAAAAATAATTTTTTTCACTATTAAAATTGTTTATGTTTATTCACATTTTACTTTATAAATCCATTGTTGTCCGATAAAACTTTAAAAGAAGGAAGACTTTCATCTTCCTTCTTTTTTTTTAGTAGGTTTGGTTCGCTAAAACTACATTCTACTATGAACAAAACTATACATTTTTTCGGTAATTCTGTTTTCGGACAGCTGATTTCTTTA
>CAMCUO010000034.1 GCA_945879015.1 Chitinophaga pinensis
CCCCAACTTTTATACCTGACCCGATGATGGGGTCGAGGAACAAGAAGAGCCGGAGGAAGAACAAGAATATAAATGGATCGAATCCAAAATCATTAAAAGCATAGAAAAAAACTATGTGAATAGTAACGAACATCTTTTTAAAGAGCAATTGCGCTATTGGGACGCTGGACTTGTTTTAAATGTGAACTGGATCAGTGAACGCCTGCTCTGTTTACTAGAGAGTATGATTAAACTAAGCAATTATAACAAGATAGATAAGCATACTCTGCTCTGCTTAACAGATGCGTTTAATCGCTTAATAAGAAGCAAGGCTTACAAAAATCTCCCTGACAATTATCCCTTTATAGCATTGATTAAAGAGCTGCGAGAAAAACTAAACCGTTTAGTTCAAAGTAATGAATATTCAGAACAACTAAAATTCACTCTTTCATCTGAACTGAAATCCCGGTTAATTTCTGCACGATACGAAATGCTCGACTATTTTCAAAAGTTAAAATTCAGCGAACTGGATTTTACAGAAGAAAAAACATTTCTTGAAAAGGATCAAGATGAAAAAATGAATGGCGAAAAGAAAGGTTGGCAAATACGTTACGAAGCACTCAAAAGAAAACAATTGCGTGAAGCAGCATAAAATAAAAATAGCACTAAAAAAAGATGAAACAGATGAAAAACAAAATAAAGAACCGTTCGCCCTGCTGAAAAAATAACAGCGACAAAATGAATATCAAAAAATAAAAATAAATGAATACTAAATTTTAAAAACACAACAATACAAATGGGAACAAAAAATAAAGAAGAAGAAACAAGATATATGGAATTAAGCATTCCACAGGAAATCACATCTGATATAGCAGAGATCATTGAAGAGAATGATATGGATGCAAACATTTTAGGCAGAGGGGATGAAGAAGATACCGTTAAGGTTGGCTTTGATTATGCACCCGAACAGCGAGAAAGTGTTATGGAGATTCTTGAACTCATCGAGGATTTTAATAATCCTGAAGAAGAAGAAGAGGAGGAAGAACAGGAAGAAGATTAAATAAAAATATTCTGATAAAGAAACATTCGGGTTCTCTCTAGCCCAATACAGCAGGGGAATCCCGAATGTTCCCTTTATTTGAAATATAAAGCATAAAATAAAACAGTTTATTAGATAAATTCAAATTAATATGGTAAATTTAGGAAAAGAAGAAGGGCTTGAAATAAGCCTCAATAGAGAGGTTGAAGATAAAAATGCGTTGTCGCTCGATAAAGCAAGAGAACTATTAAAAGATGGAACAATTAATGATATAGAGCTGGAGAATGTCATTGACAGCGTGAGTATTTTTTGCAGAATCTCTTACGAATTATTTTCTAAAACAGAGGACGAGTTAAAACAGGTAGCTTAATTAAAAAAAGAAAGGAGGCAATAAAAGCAAACAAAAAAATAGAGTTAAAATTAGAAAGCGAATTTTAAAAACAGATTTTAAAATTAAAAACTAAAAACCAAAATATGGATCACAATAAATTATTTAAAACTTTCGCAAGGGGTAAAAAACATTTTAAAGTCATCACAGATGACTGTGTTATTTATACCCGTGTTTCGGGAGCCAAACAAATGGATGGTCTTTCTTTAGAAACACAATTAAAAGGATCAGAGGAATATGTCAAAAGGCATAAGTTAATTGTAAGGGAGCGTTTTGGAGGTACGTATGAAAGTGCCCATACAGATGAGCGCAAAGAATTTCAGCGTATGATTAAATACCTAAAAACGACCAAGTACAAGATTTCCAAGATCCTTGTGTATTCTTTGGAACGGTTTTCCCGAAGTGAAAACTCCATTTGGTTAAGCACTCAGTTAAGAAAATTGGGAATTGAGATTGTTTCAGTTACCCAGCCGATTGATACGACAAACCCTTCGGGAATCATGCAACAAAAAATGCTTTTTATTTTCGGAGAGTTTGACAACCAGCTCCGCAGACAAAAAAGTATGGCAGGAGTAAAAGAAAGATTGCTTACAGGTCAGTGGTGCGCCAAGCCTCCTGTCGGGTATGATATTTTAAAGACCAATGGAGAAAAGAAGATTATTTTAAATGAACAAAGTAAGATCATTAAAAAGATTTTCCTTTGGAAACTGGACGAAAGGCTTCCAAATGAACAGATCCGAAGAAGGCTTGTAAATCTAAAAGTGCTTTA
This sequence comes from Chitinophaga pinensis, assembly GCA_945879015.1. Lineage (GTDB taxonomy): Bacteria > Bacteroidota > Bacteroidia > 2-12-FULL-35-15 > 2-12-FULL-35-15 > 2-12-FULL-35-15. The sequence goes on from CAMCUO010000034.1 coordinate 2,176, forward strand.
TTCTTTAAGAAGGATAGACGAAATTTTAACCAATCCTTTTTATTGCGGAATTATGGTTCACAAGGCATTGGAAGGAGAAGTATTGGAGGGTAATCATGAAAAGCTAATCACTAGGGAAATGTTCTTAAAAGTAAATGGCATCCTTGCTGAAAAGAAACTTGGTTTACAAACCCACAAAGAACGCCCTGAAATTGCTTTAAAACGTTTTGTGAAGTGTGAGGCTTGTAATCAGCCGATGAGAGGTTACATTGCCAAAAATTGCGACACACCTTATTATAAATGTAATACTGTTGGTTGTAAATGCAATAGAAATGCGAATGAGGTAAATGAGAAGTTTATAGGACTTGTAAATGGTTACCACGTTAACGTAAAATACGATAGCCTAATTCGCCATCAGCTCAAAAACACTTTTACACTGATGAATAAGAGTGTAGAGGCAAACCTAAAGGCTACAAAAGCAAAGACAGATGAAATGAACCGTAAAATAGAACGCTTGGAAGAACGCTATATACTGGAAGAAATATCATCGGAGCTTTACGGAAAGTACAAGCAAAAATTTGAAGCAGAAAAGGATGAAATTGAGGGACAAATCAAGAGAAATGCAATTGACATGTCGAAGTTGGATGACTACATAGACTTCACTCTTAATCTTTCTGAGAACCTTAGTAAAATGTGGGCTTCCAGCGACTACACGCAAAGACAGGAACTGCAAAAAACCTTCTTTCCTCAAGGAATCACCTATAACCGCAAGAAAGACGAATGTCGAAGTATAGAGGTGAATGATTTTTTAAAGGAAACTGCCGAGTTATCAAAGGTTTTAGCTACTTTTACTCCTGATAAATTAAATCAATCTGCCCTTTGTTCGGCTATCACACACTGAGCGGAGTCGAAGTGCGGCATCTCCCTGTTGATTGTCCTATCTCCGTAACTAGCAGATCCCGTGGCGGGGCAAGGGATGACGTTGCGAGAATAGGCAGTCTAAGAAAATTACAATGGAAATTAAATCATTATCGGCTTCTGTCTCTCAATAATGCCGCCACCCACTAAATCTTCACCTTGATAAAATACAGCTGATTGTCCAGGCGCTACTGCTGAAACAGAATTGTGAAACAACACATTTAATTTGTCGTTTAGATTTGATACAGTTGCCATTGAACCTGGATCTTTGTAACGGATTTTCGTTAACAATTCCATGTTATCTGGAATGCTAGCATACTTTATCAAATTGTATTTCCCAACAATCATTTGTTGTTGTTCTAAATCTTCTTTTGTACCAAGTACAACCGTATTAGTCTCAGGAACAATTTCCAAAACATGCAAAGGTTCACCAACTGCAATCTCTAAACCTTTACGTTGACCAATTGTATAAAAAGGATAACCTTTATGCTTTCCTAAAACGCGACCCGTCCTATCAACAAAGTTTCCACCTGCAACACGTTCTTCCAAACCATCTACTTTACGCTTTAAAAATCCACGATAATCGTTATCAGGCACAAAACATATTTCATAGCTCTCACTTTTGTTTGCTAAATCAACATATCCATTATCAATTGCCATTTGTTTAATTTCCGATTTACGAAAATCTTGCAAAGGAAAAATAGTTCGTTTTAAACTTTCTTGAGTTAATCCCCAAAGCACGTATGATTGATCTTTGTTAGTATCCAAACCTCTAGAAACTACAAAACGATTATTTTCTTCACGAATACGAGCATAATGTCCAGTTGCAATAAAATCACATTCCAACATATCGGCACGTTTTAAAAGCGCTTCCCATTTAATGTGAGTATTACACAACACACATGGATTTGGTGTGCGACCAGCAATATATTCTTCTACAAAATTATCGATGATATAATTGCCGAATTCTTGACGGATATCTAAAATAAAATGCGGGAATCCAAGGTTAACCGCTAACAAGCGAGCATCATTAATTGAATCTAAACTGCAACAACCTGTTTCTTTACTTGAACCACCTGAAGATGCATAATCCCAAGTTTTCATAGTAATTCCAACTACATCGTAACCTTGTTCGTGCAATAACAAAGCAGCGATAGAACTATCAATTCCACCACTCATTGCCAATAAAACTTTTCCTTTTTTACTCATTTCTATTCTCCGCGATAATTATCTGAATGCGGATCTTTCAATTCAAACTGTTGCGATTTCTTTTTTTCTTCTGCTTGTTGCTCTTTACTAATAGTATCTCTGTCTTTCGTTTTATCTGTTGAATCAGTCATTTTTCCATATTTGTATGTATCGGTTCGTAATACAGTTCCATCTTCCTTGTTATATTTCCATGGTCCATTTTTTAAATCGTTTACATACATTCCTTCTGCATCAACCTTTCCTGAAGCATAATAATATGTCACTTTTCCTTCTACTTTATTTTTTAAGTATGCACCAGAATATTTTATTTGTCCGCTCACAAAATATTTTTTACAAGGACCTTCCACTACTCCATTTTTCCACATTTTTTCTTCCGCTATTTGTCCGTTCGAATAATGAACTTTTGCAGCACCATTTTTTACTCCGTTCAAATAAACTTCATCTGATAATAATTTTCCTTCTTGATCATAAAATTTCCAAACGCTATCTTTTTTCTGATTAATAAATCTCCCTTCTCCTGTTAATTTTCCAGCTGCATCAAACATCTTTGCTCTTGCAACAGTTCCATTTTTAGAAAAAACAGAAATAGACCAAGGAATACCCGTATCATAGAAATAAGTAAACTTTCCAACTGGAACATCGTTCTCAAAATTACCTTCGTAAATCTTCTTTTTATCTTCATCAAACTTAATCCAATGACCTTGTTTCTTCCCAGCAGCATCCGTAACATTTGGAGCTTCTTGAGCAAAGATGAAAGTTGAAAATAAAATTCCAACAACAAATAAAAACGATTTTTTCATAGTAGTAAGTATTAGTTTTTAAATCTAACGCAAAAAGCTAAAAAGGATACAAGATTTTTATTTATAAAACTCCAAAATATCTTTTAAACTTTGCTCAATTAAAATAGTGCTTTCCCAACCTGTATCTCTTTTTATCTTTTCATTTGACCCAATAATAATTTTATTATCATTTGGCCTTACTAAATTAGCATCCACCTTTTGAATGATAGAAATGTCCAAAATTGAAGCCATTTTTTGTATCACTTCTGTTAAGGCTGTCCCTTTACCAGTACAAATATTATATGCTTGTCCTTTTTTACCTTTTTTAAATAAAAGATAATAAGCTTTTACAACATCTCTAACATCTACAAAATCACGAATAATGCTAGTATCTCCTGTTATCAACTCATTTATATCGTTTTTACTTTTTTTCAATTCAATTAATTGCCTCGCAAAAGATGGAATAACAAAAATATCTTTTTGATGAGTTCCAATATGGTTGAATGACCGTGTCATTACAATATCCATTCCATAACTATCAGCATATAATTTCGACAACATTTCCTGTGAAACCCTAGCTACAGCGTACGGACTAATTGGATTCAATGTCTTTTCCTCAGTTAAAGGCAAATCCTCTTTATCAACATTCCCATATTCTTCAGATGAACCAATAGAAAGTATTCTGCAATTTAAGTTTAAAGAATGGATCGCTTCTATTAAATTAAGAAAAATATTGGTGTTATTAGTAAAGCTTTCAACTGGCTTTTTCCAACTAAAAGCAACACTACTGTAAGATGCCAGATGCAAAACATAATTCGGGTTAAATTCAGAAATAACAGCTTCTACTTCCGATTTATTAAGCAAGTCGACCAATTTAAAATCAACTTTTACGTATTTATATTCTTGAAAATTAAAGGTCGGAGTTTGAATATCGATGCCTAATACTTCTACCGAAATTTTATTTTGCTCTAAATAATCTATAAAATGCTTGCTTACGAAACCAGAATAACCCGTAACCAAAAATTTATCTACACTAACCATAATTCTATTTTTCTATTTTATTGTACAAGTCCTGAACCCCTTGTACAAATGTACTCCATAAAAAACGTTGTTTTTCAACAATAACATTCTCGATAAAAGATTTTTCTTTATTAAGAGTATAAAAGTCAACAATCGCATCAGCAATGGATTTAGGATCAATTTCAGTTATATATCCCACTTTATTATGAGGAACTATTTCAGGTAAACCTCCCACATTAGTCACAAGCATAGGCTTTTCAAAATGATATGCAATTTGTGTAACTGCGCTCTGCGTGGCTGTTCTATAGGTTAGTGTTACCATATCTGAAGCAGAAAAATAATAACGTACTTCTTCAGAATGTATGTATTCTGTCCTTAAAATAACATTGCTTTCAAGGTTGTTTTTCTTAATAATATCTTGATAAATCGCAGCATCTTCATAAAATTCGCCAGCAACAATAAGCTTTACACCCATTTGTTTAATCCGATTATCAGCCATAGCTTCTAATAACAAATCCAATCCTTTGTATTTGCGAATAAAGCCGAAAAACAAAATATGCTTATCATTCACATCTAAGTTCAAGTGTCGCAAAGCTTCTTGTTTATTAACTTTTTCACCAAAAAGTCCGTTCATAGGAAGTGGCAAAAATGCTTTTTTATCAGAACTCGTAAAAGCACTCAAATCCTCTAAAACCGATTTCGACATGGCAATAAACCCATCGCATCTTTTTAGAAAATACTTTGTAAATAATTTATCACCAATACGCTTTTCATGAGGAATAACATTGTCGGTAATGGCTATTGTTTTTATACCTGTTCCTCGTTTAATTAACCAGGATATTGTTCCCAAACATGGCCCCATAAAGGGTAACCAAAAACGGAAAACTACAAAATCTGGCTTCTCATTTTTGATTTGTCTAGCGGTTTTTAGCCAATTGAAAGGATTAACAGAATTTATTCTTGTTTTTATAACAATATCATTTGGCGCAGGTCCATTATCGAATTGCGTTTTACCAGGAAACAAAAAACTGGGATACTGTAGGGAAAATGAAAAAATTTGAGCATCCATTCCAGCAATACACATTGCTCTGCACAATTCTTCATCAGAATTCGCAATTCCACCCCTCAAAGGGTATGCAGGACCAACAATAATAACTTTTTGCATATGGATTAAATAATTCTGCAAAGATAATAAATTACCTTAACCCCTTACTAGATAGGTGGTTTTTACTACATTTGCTACCGAATTAAAATATGTAAAATCATGAAGAAAATTGCCTTTCTATTATCTGCTTCAATATTCATTTACTCTTGTGGAAGTGATGCAACTAAAGCTGATGAAACTGCTAATAAAGCTATTCAGGATAGCGTTCAGACTTACTTGGACGGATACAATAAAAAATACAAGGAATTGAGTATAATCAGCAATGAAGCTGACTGGAAAGCAAACACTCACATTGTTGAAGGAGATACGATTACTTCGAATGCTGTAAACACAGCACAAGAAGAATCCGCTAAATTCACTGGAAGTAAGGAAAATATAGAAACAGCAACAAAGTTTTTAGCTCAGAAAGACAAGCTTACTCCACTTCAGGTAAAACAATTGAAAAGCATCATGTACAAGGCTGCTAACAATCCGGAAACGATTCAGGATCTTGTGAAGGAGCGAATTAAAGCTGAGACAAAACAAAATGCAGATATGTTTGGTTTTGATTTCAAGATTGATGGAAAATCGGTTTCAACAAATGATATTGATGGAGTTTTATCACATGAAACAAACATGGCGAAACGCTTGAAAGCTTGGGAAGCTAGTAAAGATGTTGGTAAAGGTTTGAAAACGGGATTGGTAAACTTACGTGATTTGCGTAATAAAACAGTTCAAGGTTTAGGTTACAAGGATTACTTTGAATACCAAGTTTCTGATTATGGAATGACTACTCAGGAAATGATTGAGATGTTGCAAAAATTCAACAAAGAATTGCATCCATTGTTTAGAGAGCTGCATACTTACGCACGATACGAATACGCTAAAAAATATGGTGTAAAAGAAGTTCCAGATTTATTACCTGCACAATGGTTACCAAATCGCTGGGGACAAGATTGGGGAAGCTTAGTAGATGTAAAAGGAATTAATTTAGACAGCGCATTAAAAACAAAAGATGCAGAATGGATTGTAAAACAAGGTGAACGTTTTTATGTAAGTATTGGTTTTCCTGAATTACCAAAATCATTCTGGGAAAAATCAGACCTTTACCCTGCTCCGAAAGATGCAACCTATAAAAAGAATAATCACGCTTCCGCATGGCACATGAATTATGATCAAGACGTGCGTTGTTTAATGAGTGCTGTTCCAAATAGCGAATGGTATGAAACATCACATCACGAATTGGGACATATTTATTATTACCTTGCATATAGTAATTCTGAAGTTCCAAATTTATTGCGTGAAGGTGCTAATCGTGCTTACCATGAAGCATTGGGAAGTTTGATGGGAATGGCAGCAATGCAAAAGCCATTTATGGAAAACTTAAATCTGATTCCAAAAAATTCAAAATCAGATGAAATGCAAACACTTTTAAAAGAAGCATTGAACTATGTTGTTTTTATTCCATTCAGCACAGGAACGATGAGTATGTTCGAGCACGATATTTATGCAAACAATTTACCTGCTGATCAATTCAACAAACGCTGGTGGGAATTAGCAGCACAATACCAAGGAATTGCACCGCCAACAACTCGTGGAGAAGAATTTTGTGATGCTGCTACTAAAACACATATCAATAACGATGCTGCACAATATTATGATTATGCTTTGTCTTATATTTTATTATTCCAGGTACACGATCATATTTCTAAAAATATTTTACATCAAGATCCACACGCGACTAATTATTATGGAAACAAAGAGGTTGGTAAATTCATAGGAGACATAATGAAACCAGGAGCAAGTGCTGATTGGAGACAACTACTAAAAGATAAAACAGGAAGTGAATTGAGTGCAAAAGCAATGTTGGATTATTTTTCTCCTTTGATGGATTATTTGAAAGAACAAAATAAAGGAAGAAAATATACTTTGTCGGAGTTGAAATAGACTTACGGAGCGATTAACAAATTAACAATTCCGGTCCTTAGAACGTCATTGCGAGGTACGAAGCAATCTTGCTTCAAACGGAGAGAGATTGCCACATCCCGGGAAAATGCAGGACTCGCAGACTTTCTTATTACAACATTCTACTTCACAACATGAATTACGAATCAAAACTCAAACTAGAGGTGATGAAGGCCTTGAAGTAAACATTTCTCTCCAATTCATTAGTCAATCTCCCTTGCCCCTTTTCAGAGGGGGAATAGATCTCTTTCCACTTGATGAACCCCTACCAATTAAAAAAATCCTTGCTTATCCTTTTTATCAGCGTCATCTGCGCTCCATCCTCCAGTAAGACAAACCGAAAATCAACAAACCAAGCAAACCCATTACAAACGTAAAAAATGTTTGCCCGGCATGAATCAAAGTTGCTAAATCTTTCCCCCAAGTTTCTGAAAAACCATACAACACAACAATACCCGTTACTAAAAAATGATATGCTCCCATTCCACCGCCTTGTATTGGCACAGAACGACCGATAGTACCAATTGCTAAAACAGATAAACATGCGCCCCAAGTGAGCACACTTGTTTCTTCAAAAACAAAAAACCAGAAGTAGGTCATTAAATAATAGCATATCCAAATCAAAATAGTATAAAAGATAAAAAGTTTTTTCTGCTTCAGTTTTCCAACACTCGTGATTCCTTCTTTTAATCCTTCAACAAATTTTACAATTAATTTTGGTGAACGCTCACGAATGTATTTTCTGAAATAGAAAAACAACAAAACGCTTATAAGAAGCAGTGAACAGACAATTATCAAAACAGTAATATTACCTGCAACAATTTTAAGTAGTACTTTTTCATAAATTGGATGAAAAACATTTGTCTTTACAAATTCCATAATCTGGTCAAACTGCAAAAAAAGTGTCAAGAATAAAAGAATAATCAAACTCAAAATATCAATGATACGTTCGATGATAACCGTTCCCAATAATTGCATAAACGGAATATCGTGTTGCTTTTTTACCGACAAACAACGAGTAACTTCACCTAAACGAGGAACAACAAAACTCACAAAATAACTTATAGATAAAGCAGAAAAAGCATTCAGGAATTTTGTTTCGTAACCGATTGAACGGATAAGCATTTGCCAGCGAAGTGTTCGAATAGTATAAACCATGATAGAAACAAACATTACCAAATAAAACCAATAGAAATTTCCTGAAGCTATTTTTGTTTTTAATCCTTCAAAATCGAGTGTGTTAAAAAAGAGTACACAAAGGTAAACGCCAACGGCAAGCAAGAGAATGTATTGGATGATTTGAAATGCTTTTGATTTCACAAGTGATGATTTGCGAGTAAAAATAGGAATTATTCTTTACAATAAATCCACCTTTAGAACCGTCATTGCGAGCGAAGAGAAGCAATCTTGTTCATTTGTAATTCTAGCCATCATCGTGAGAGATTGCCAAATCCCGCGAAAATGCGGGACTCGCAATGACGGCAAGAATAAGACAATCTCACGAAGCTACTCCCCTCTCCTTGAACAAGGACAGGGGTCGGGGGTGAGGTCTATTGAATCAACACAAACTCCTTCTTCCCATGCGACTTCCCATTCACAAAAATCTCAACAGCATGTTTTCCTGGATAATGTTTGCGAGTACTTAAATTTTGAAAATTATGCGATTTTGAAATAGAAACTGTTTGCTTTGCTTTTAAGTTCAGGTCTTTCAACTTAAAAACTTTTGGAGCCAATTCTCCTGATTTTTTCTGATAATGAATAGAGTAGTCAATAACTAATTTCTGCACTTTTGTTTTTTCAGAAACTATATCAAAAGAAAATGAAAAAGTTTCACCCAACTTAATTTTCAACCCGCCTGTCCGGCCGACAGGTTTTCTAATTTTCCAATTTTCAATCTTTAATTTCGCATTCTTCTCATAATCAAAAAGCGCCAATGATCTTCCATCTCCTTTCTTAATAAGCGTCCGACTCGCATGTTTTACAATCCAAGCTGTATCTTCGTTTTTTTTATCCCAGGATTTCACAAGCTTCAACATCCAATCCGTATGCAATCTTGAAAAATCATTTAAATGGTTGGCTACCGATTTTTTTACGTACAATTCTTTATCTGCTTTTAGCATTTCTAAAATCGGAAGTGTATGATTGGGGTTTTTTGCCACTTCATCCAAATTGAAAGACCATGGCAGTCGTGGGCGACACCCTTCAGATGCTAATCTTCTTACATGATGATTTTTATCTTCTGCCCACTTTTTCATCACCGAAAGTGTTTTATCAAAATCACGTTTTAAAAATTCACGGATAGCAAATTCAGAAGAACCGAATTGAGTAAAATATTTTAAGGTCTCCATCGATAATTTAAAATCGTTGTGACCGTATTGACCGATATAATCAGGAAACAAAAAAGAAGTATAATGTAATTTGAATTCGGGAACTACTTTAGAAAGAATGGCAACTGATTTTTTATAATCGTTAGGCAAATGTTGTTTGAGTACAACTGTAGTATTGCGCATTCGCTGGTTCAGCGACAAAGCATCAATTCCTTTTGTAACGTCTTTTACAAATTTAATGGGTTGAAAGTTTTTATCGGCTTTATTAAATTCATGAGCCAATCGCTCGTAGAATTTTTTTGAGAACATGTCTTTGAGTGGTTCGGCCATTTTATTTACAATTATGCTTACAAATATAAGATTGATTTTCCTTTTCAATAAACATTGTCAGGAAATAGGCAATTGGCAGTAGGCAATAGAAAAATAAAAAATAAATTTCGAAGCGTCATTGCGAGTCCCGCATTTTCGCAGGATGTGGCAATCTATCATGATGAGGAGAAAAGCAACCATTCACGAGAGATTACCACATCCCGCCCCGAATGCTCGGGTCGTGACTCGCAATGAACGTAATATAAAAACTACGAGTTATACAACTCCATCACTGTAATCTCAGGTAAAATTCCTACTCTTCCAGGATAACCTAAAAATCCTAAACCGCGGTTCACATATAAATGTTGGGGTCCTTTTGAATAAAGTCCTCCCCAATGTTTGTATACAAACTGTGAGGGACTCCATTTTATCCATCCTGGTATCTCTATTCCGAATTGGAAGCCGTGTGTATGTCCGCTAAACGTAATGTCTACATCTTTGAATTCTTCAGTTACTTGTATGTTCCAATGTGATGGATCGTGCGATAATAAAAGCTTCACAGGGTATTTTTCAGTCCCTGTATGTGCTTTTTTCATGTCTCCGTATTTTGTGAAATTTAAATTTCCACCCCAATTTTCAACTCCTATCAATGCAATTTCTGATTCACCTTTTTTTAATACAACATGTTCGTTCATTAATAATTTCCATCCCAGAGTAGCATGTGTATTTTTTAAATCTTCTAAGTTTTGTGATTTGGCAGCTTGACTTTCCCATGAAATATAATCTCCATAATCATGATTACCTAATGTGCTATAGACTCCCATTGGCGATTGTATCTTTTTTAATACATCTACAAATGGCAAGACTTCTTTGGATTCGTTGTTCACTAAATCTCCTGTAAAGAAAATAATATCCGCATTTTGTTCCATCACAATTTTAATTGCTGCTTCTAGCGGAGATGTAGAAACAAAACTTCCCGAATGAATATCTGAAATCTGAACAATTTTTAATCCGTTAAATTCCGATGGTAGATTTGGAAGTACCACTTTTACTTTATGCACTTTATAATCAAAAGCGCCCTTCACCATTCCATAAATAAAACTTGCAAAAGGTAATGCTGCCATTCCGACTGCGACATAATTCAAAAACTTTAAACGGGAAATCGCGTGTGGATTAACTGTTAGTTCGTTGGACACAACTTCTGCTGGCTTTGCTATATAACTTGCAATCCATCGAAACAAACGAATAATATCATCTAACAAAATAAATGTTGTTCCAATCAACTTTGAAATTATCACCATTACTACAAAGGAGAAAACGTATATTCTTATAAATTTCGGGAAATCATTAAATGAAAAAAGTGCTGGCATTGCAAACATCAGGAAAGAAAAAATAGTGAATCCCCAATAAGGATAAAAAACTAGATTCTTTTTAAATCCAGAACTGTTTGCCAATAACGTTTTAATGGATTGGTAAAAATACAGGTCGAATAGAAATAATATAATACCTATAATAAGAATTCGTAAACCTAAAGCCATTCATTTATTAATTTGGATACAAAACTATGGAAACAATTTTCGATTTCAAAGTTTCCATAACAAAAATTAACATTATATTTGGAAAATAAAAAATTCCAAATTTCACATTTCAGATTAAAAACCTGCAATTTGAAATCTGATCCCGAAAGTTATCGGGATTGAAATTAAATAATGTTTATGGATAAAGAAAAAATATCATTCACCTTCTACCAAAAATTTGTAATTACAATACTTGCTTTAACGCAATTTTCTGTTGTGCTCGACTTTATGGTGATGTCGCCATTAGGTGATGTGTTAATGAAACAAATGAACCTTAGTACAAATCAGTTTGGAATTTCTGTTGCAGCGTATGCAGTAAGCGCTGGAATTTCGGGTTTATTGACTGCAGGATTTGCTGACAGATACGACAGAAAAAAATTACTCTTGTTTTTTTACATAGGTTTTATTTTAGGAACATTGTTTTGTGGATTAGCTACAACATACACAATGTTGTTGGCAGCTCGTATCATCACGGGAATATTTGGAGGAGTGATTGGTTCTATCTCCATGGCAATTGTGGCCGATCTTTTTCCGATTCAACAACGCGGACGAGTAATGGGATTTATGCAAATGGGCTTTGGTGCTAGTCAGGTTTTAGGAATTCCAATTAGCTTATACCTTTCTAATCATTGGGGCTGGCAGAGTCCGTTTTTAATGATTGTTGGAATGGCAACCATTATTCTTGTTATGATAGTTGTAAAAATGCAACCATTTATTTCACATTTGGATAGTAAAACAGAGAACAATGTATTCAAGCATCTTTGGAATACTATTAAAAACAGAAATTACAGAATAGGATTTTTAACCACTGCTCTACTTTCATTAGGTGGATTTATGATGATGCCTTGGGGAAGCGCCTTTGCGATAAACAATTTAAAAATTACCAACGAACAACTTCCTATCTTGTTTATGGTTGCAGGAGTTGCAACATTAATTATTATGCCAGTAATAGGAAAGCTGAGTGATACAATTAGCAAATTCAAAATTTTCACATTCGCTTCTATCTGGATGATTATTGTAGTTGTAATTTACACCAACATGACTGAATCACCTTTATTGGTTGTAATGATTTTAAACGTTACCATGATGATTGGAATTATGGGACGAATGGTTCCATCCATGGCATTAGTTTCTGCATTACCCGAAATGCACGACCGTGGAGCGTTTATGAGCATCAATTCATCACTACAACAAATTGCCGGAGGAATTGCATCTGCAATTGGAGGAATGATTCTTGTCCAAAAAACAAAATTAAGTCCGCTCGAACATTACGACATACTTGGTTATGTTGTTATTGTATTTGCTATCGCTAACATCTTTATGTTGTGGAGAGTGAGTAAATTGGTAAAGGTGAAATAAGATTAATTTTGAAAATTCGTTTATTATACGTATCTTTGTTTAAAAAATACGTATCATGACAACCAAACTGACATTAACCGTTGAAAAATCCGTTATAGAACAAGCAAAAATTTATGCCAAAAATACAGGGCGAAGCCTGTCTGAGCTTATTGAATCCTATCTAGAAACTATCATTCAAGAAAATAGTCCGAAAAACAAAATGTCGCCCCGACTAAAAAATTTGGTAGGTAGTGTTAAATTGCCTAAGAATTTTGATGAAAAGAAAGAGCTTGAAGAATATTATAGAAAGAAGCATTTATGAAGAAAATATTCCTCGACACAAATATTTTAATAGACTTAATTGCGGACCGAAAACCCTATAGTAAATTTGCTATTGAAATTTTTGAAAAAGCAGAAAAGCAGGATTTAAAACTCTATACGTCTTCACATTCTTTAGCTACTACCTATTATTTACTAAAAAAGCATGTTGACGATAAAAAATTAAGACAAATTTTACTTGAACTTTTAGAATTAATTATAATTATTCCAATAGACATACATGCATTAAAACGAGGGCTAAAATCCAAACACAAAGATTTTGAAGATGCTCTTCAAATAATGGCAGCAGTATCGATAGACAAAATAGATTGCATTGTAACAAGAGACTTAAAAGACTTTAAAGATTCAGAAATTCCAGTTTATTCACCAGATGAGGTTTTGAAGAAGATATAGATAAACGAATTATTATTAAGCATACTCGTTTAGAAACGAATAAATCAGTTACGCCAATCTCGACAAAGATAGCAAGATTAGTGAATGTTTTGTATATTAGTTGCGCTTAGAATTTATGCGGCCGCTTAAAAACGACATCGCAACAATAAACGAACAGACATAAAAAATATGATTCCAGACTATATATAAACAGGAAATAGAGCCGACCGTATACACGGGTTTTGCGTTAGTGGGCTGACGGTGCGAATAAAAACATTTGAGCAGTAAACGTTGGTGCTGGCAGACAGTTTTCGGTTTCAAAAGCCCACCAACGCCCAGCCCCGAAACCGATTAGAAAATTAAAACCCCAACAAACTTCCCTTCACACCTTTTTCAGAAAACTCAATTGCAGGCGCTGGAATTTTTAAATATCCAATGGAATAAAATACCGTATTCAAGAATTTTGATTTAGTTTTTATTCTCGTTAAATCTACATCAAAGGATAAATAATATTGTCGGTAGCGTTCGTGATAAATTTGAAAACCATTTTCATCAATATATGGAGGATTAAAGTTTCCACCTGTCATACCGTTCGCTCCGTAACCAACAGCAATGTTTAGCCATTTTGGAAATCTTGTTTCATCGCTCATAAACGAAGCAGGGTTTACAGAAAGCCAATATGTTTGTCCATTATAATCTTTCAGAATATTTTCTTGTAAATTTTTTCCTAAAACATTCGGACGAAATTTTGAATATTCACTTTGCAGAAAAGAAAATTTCAAGACAATACGTTGTTCATCCCAAGCAAGTTCTTGTCCGATACAAAGCAAAGAACCAGCAGTATTAGAAGCAAAATCACCCCAGGAAAAACCCCATTCGGAAGAATAACCATCTAATACTTCAATAGTGCTTTGATAAACAAAACCGAGCATTCCGCCATACCAAATTGCTTTTTTGCGTTTTACACCACTCCATTTATAAAGTTGTGTTCCAACTCGGCCAACATAATAAGATGTTGTTATGTGTCCAATTTTATCCAATTGCATCCATTCTTTATTATCGTCAAAAGAATGCATAGAAGAACGAGGATAATCTTTGTACCATAACTCATTTAGGCCGATGAGTGAACCAACGTATAATGCAGCTTCTGTAACTGTAACTAGGGCAAAACGTTTTTTGGAAAAGTCAGTTTTAACAATGGAATCCGTTTGTGCATTTGAATAAACAAAGGCAAAAGAAAGAATAAAGAGTAGTGTATATTTTGTTTTAGAAAGCACGATTAAAGATAAGGAGAATTTTGGTTTCGTAGCTCTTACGGAGAGCAACTTCCCTCGTATTCGTCATCCCGCGCTGCGACACGGGATCTCCTTGTTAGAAAAAAACTCATACTAATGAGCAGAATCCTGCCTGCACTTCGATAGTGTCTGCTTCAACGCAGAATGCTCAATATGTCGGCTTGGGCACATTCCGTTCTAACGGAGAGAGATTGCCACATCCCGCGAATCCCGATAGCTATCGGGAGCGGGACTCGAAATGACGCTTCGTGAGAATGCTATTCCTGCCTAAAATAATTCAAAGCAGATAAATCCACCAAATGAACATCTTTATAATAAAAATTCAAAATCTCTTTATAGGAATGATTCAAATTTGCCATACGCATCGCTCCTTCCTGGCACATCCCTACTCCATGACCATATCCTCTTCCATTAAAAATAACCGACTCTCCTTGCTGTTCAACTGAGAAGTAAGTAGACTTTAATTGAAAGTCGGCACGAATAATTTTCAAGGGAATTTTCAAGTCTCTATCAGTAAAATAAATAGACCTTCCATATGTTTGATTAAATGATGTTGCATTGCTTAGCATCAAACTATCATCTACTGGATATTTATGCTTCAATTGTAAATAAGCTTTCCAATCTTCCATTGGAATAGTGCGTTTCCATTTTGCATGTGTTTGTTTTATGCAAAAAGTATCTTTAACTGATTTTAAATAAGTTGTTGGTGCTGCCCACACATCTTGAGAAGCAACTGTTTGTCCGCCACAATTAGAATGAAAGGCTGCAGTTATTAAATTTAAATCATTATCAACAACAACCAATCCTTTTGTATCGTTCACACCTTTTTGTATATCAGCATCAGTAGTTCTGCTTAAGTATGCTTGACAATGCACATCGTCACATACCTGAAAGCCTTCCAATACATGTCGGTTGATGTGTACTAATAAATACGTACGGCATAAAATAGATTGTAATTTATAATATTCTAAACTGGTGCGAGTTCCTGATTCGGATTCAACTACTCCTCCAATATATTTTTCAATTTCAATTTTATTGATTAATAAAATTTGTTTTTTGTCTGCCGTTAATCCAATCGTAACATCGTCTTCATACGTTCTAACTTTCCCTTCAGGCACTACAGATTTTATTTTAAATGCTCCATTCGTTTGTTTAGATAACATTTTTAGCGATGCATATTTTCCAATTGTTCTTTCAAATGTTTTTAAAATAATAGAATCTTTATCAATAATGAGTTGAAAAATTCCTGGTGTGTCGCTGTTTAAAAGTAAAACTCCATCTCCGTAAACATCATAAGTTCCGGTAATGGGAGAAAAGATGAACGACTGAATAACTTTAGTAGTAAGAATTCTGACACTAATAGAGGCGGCATGAATTGAAATTGAAAAAGCGAAAAAGAAAAAGCAGAGTATAATTTTTTTCATTCGCATTATTGCTTTAGATATTTACTCATTAACTCGGCTGTTTTTTGCGAAGCTCCCGAACCACCTAATTTTGACTTTAATTCGATATAGTCTGCTAATAATTTGTTACGAGTTTCTGGAGTAAGCAATTTATCCAATTCTAACTTCAAATGTTGTTCATTTAAATCATCCTGAATAAGTTCTCTTACAATTTCTTTATCCATAATTAAATTCACTAAGGAAATGTATTTTACTTTTATAAGTTGTTTAGCAATAACATAAGAAATTTTTCCTGCCATGTAACATACCACTTCAGGAACGCCAAACAAAGCAGTTTCCAATGTAGCTGTACCTGAAGCAACAAGGGCTGCTTCTGATTTTTGTAATAACTGATATGTTTTTCCGAAAACAATTTTCACATCATCATCTGGAAAAAATGTTTGATAATATTCAGGACTTTGAGAAGGCGCGCCTGCAACAACAAATTGATAATTTGGATAATACTTTCGCATCGACAACATCAATGGCAACAAAGCAGATATCTCTTGTTTCCGACTGCCTGGCAATAGCGCAATAATTGGTTTTGTAAAAGATATCCCTAAATCGTTTGATTCTTTCGAATAATTATCAACGGCATCTAGCAGTGGATGTCCAACAAAATCAACATTATAATCAAAACGATTGTAGAACTCTTTTTCGAAAGGAAGGATGACAAACATTTTGTCGACAATCTTTTTTATTTTGTGCACTCGCGATTGTTTCCAAGCCCAAATTTGCGGAGAGATGTAATAAAATACTTTTATATTGTTTGCTTTTGCGAATTCGGCAATGCGTAAATTGAAACCTGGATAGTCAACCAAAATCAATACATCTGGCTTATTTTCAAGAATATCCTTTTTACAAAAATCGATATTTTTAAAAATGGTACGGATGTTCATTAGCACTTCGGTAAAACCCATAAATGCTAAATCGCGGTAATGTTTTACAATTTCAGCTCCTTGTTTTTGCATTAAATCACCACCCCAACAACGAAATGAAGCAGAAGCATCCAATAACTTTAATGATTTCATTAAATTAGATGCATGTAAGTCACCCGAAGCTTCTCCTGCTATGATATAATATTTCATATTAGTTTATGCGCAGATAATTTGTAAAAAATGCTAAACCAAAAATCAGTCCAGCCCAAACAAATGTTGCTATTAAAACACCTTTTAGACCATTGTATTTTTCTTTACGTTGATAAAAATAGAATGGAATTAAATTCGTAGCAATACACAAACTCACATTCATCTTTTTTAATCCGGAGTTGTAAACAAAATAATAATAGATGGTGTAAACTATAATCGGCATAAGCACACCGATTACAAATCCAACCCAAACTTTATCCCAGTTAACGTTTTTCATTTTTAATAGATTAAAGTTTCCACTTCTCAAGTATTTTTATTGAATCGTGTGCAGTCATATCAAATTGTGTTGGAACAACCGAGACGTATAGATTTTCCAGAGCCCACACATCTGTATCTTTTTTTCCTTTATCGTAATTATCAAATCTGCCTGTTAACCAAAAATAAGTTTTGCCGCTTGGGTCTTTACGTTCATCCAACTCTTCGATCCAATTCGCTTTTGCTTGTCGGCATACCTTAATTCCTTTTAGCATTTCAAATTTTACTTTAGGAATATTTACATTCAAACAAACGCCTTTTGGTAAACCATTTTTCAATACTTGATTCACAATTGTTTTTACAATTTTCTTACAAGCGGTAAAATCTGCATCAATTGAATCGTTCATCAAAGAAAATCCAATGGAAGGCACACCTTCAATTGCACCTTCAACTGCAGCAGACATAGTACCTGAATAAATAACGTTTATTGACATGTTAGAACCATGATTGATGCCAGAAACTATTAAGTCGGGTTTACGCTTTAAAATTTTGTTGATTGCAATTTTCACACAATCAACAGGCGTTCCAGTACAACTGTACTCCTCTTGCACTCCGTATATGTGCACTTTATTGATTCGGAGTGTTGCATTAATTGTAATAGCATGACCCATTCCTGATTGAGGTTTATCGGGAGCAACAACTATCACATCTCCAATAGTTTTAACAACTTCAATTAAAGATAAAATGCCTGGAGCGGTAACACCATCATCATTGGTAACGAGTATTAAGGGACGTTTTGTTTTCATTTCTACAAAAATAGTTAGTTATCTCAAAAATAGAGTCTTTTATTCAATAATGCATCCACATCTGATTGTTGATAAAAGGGCTGAAAATTCTATAAAATCAAAAACAATTTCCTAATTTTATTGAAAATGAAAACAATTGCTATTATTGGTGGTGGCTGGAGCGGAATACTTACCGCCATTCAGCTCCTGAAGAAAAGCAAAAATATATCGATAAAAATAATCAATTCGGGACAACCTATTGGTCTCGGAGTAGCATACCGCACAACTGATACTTCACATTTATTGAATGTGCCAGCTGGGAAAATGAGTGCTTTTACAAATAACCCAAAGCATTTTACTGATTGGTTAATCAAAAATGGACATTCTACGGATGAAATCGAAAAACACTTCTTTCCTCGATTGCTTTATGGAAAGTATATCCTAGAGTTTGTTGATAAAATAAAACAAAATTCACAAGTTAAATTTATAGATGCTAGAGCTGTTGATATTCAAAAAGAATCGCTAAACTATTCGATTCAACTGAATAATGGCAATTCAATTAACGCAGATAAAATAGTTTTAGCACTAGGGAACTTTCTTCCATCTACTCCAAAATCAGCGACTTTGAACTTTTTTGAAAGTCCATACTATTTTAAAAATCCATGGAATGCTGATTATTTGAAAAATATTTCTATAAGCAAAGACATATTATTAATCGGAACAGGGCTAACAATGGTAGATTGTGTGCTTAGTTTGAAAAAAGCTGGTGTAACTGGGAAACTATATGTCGTTTCTCCTAGAGGCTATACCCCTGCTTCACATAGCAAAGCAGAAATTTATCCTGATTTCTATTCCGAATTAAAAGGAAAAACATTATTGGAAATTTTTCAGATAGTTCGTGAACATTTAAAAATAGCAGAATCAAAAAAAAATTCTTGGATTGGAGTGGTTGATTCACTTCGACCACATGCACAAGATCTTTGGATTGCTTTATCTAAAAAAGATAAACAGCAATTCGTTTCTCATATTCGCCATATCTGGGGAGTTGCTCGACACAGATTACCATTTACTACGCATAAAGAATTAATGGATTTAAAAACAAAAAGTCAATTAGAGATTATTGGTGGGAGAATTATCGACATTCAGGAATCAAATGGAATAGTTTCTAGTTCTATTCAATTAAGAGGAAGTTCGAAAAAACGCAACCTCAGTGTTTCAAGAGTAATTAATTGTACTGGCCCACAAAGCAATTACAAAGAATTGAAAGAAGCATTCATTCAAAATTTATTAGCAAAAAAAATAATTATTTCAAATGAGCTGAAAATGGGTATTGAAACCGATATAAACGCAAAGGTTTTGCAAGAAGATGGAAAAACTTCTACTGATATCTACGCAATTGGCTCTTTGCTACGTGGTATATTGTGGGAAACTACGGCTGTTCCCGAAATAAGTAAACAAGCTGAACAAATTGCAAAACAAATTGTTGATTCTATTAAATAGAAATCCGTAATTTTACTTCTCAATGAAAAACTTCAACATTCCAGATTTTTATAAAAGTCCAGTTATTTCTAAAGTAAAAGAAATTCGTAAAGGGAGGGATCCTAGAAAAAAAGATTTCAGTCCGACTATATTAAATTTTGGACCAATTCGTTTTCACATTGCTCGTCACTTTGGATTTTGTTATGGTGTGGAGAATGCTATTGAAATTTCCTACAAAGCCATAGAAGAAAATCCAGAAAAAAGAGTTTTTTTATTGAGTCAGATGATTCATAATCCAGATGTAAATAATGATTTACTAAATCGCGGAGTGAAATTTTTAATGGACACAAATGGCGCACAAATAATTCCTTTTTCTGAATTGACTTCAAATGACATTGTTATTATACCCGCATTTGGTACAACTTTAAAAATTGAAGAGGAATTAAGCAAAATAGGCATAGACGTTAGAAAGTACGATACCACTTGTCCGTTTGTTGAGCGTGTATGGAAAAAATCAGAGAAACTTGGAGAAGACCAATACAGCATTATCATTCATGGCAAATTTAATCATGAAGAAACCAGAGCAACCTACTCTAGAAGCGAACAAAATGCTCCTTCCATAATTGTAAAAGATATTGCAGAATCACGAGTACTGGGTGAATATATTTTAGGAAATATTGGCTTGGATGATTTCAACAAAGTATTTAAAGGAAAGCATTCTGAAAATTTTGACCCAACAAAACATTTGGAACGTGTTGGGGTGATTAACCAAACAACCATGTTGGCAGCCGAAACACAGGAAATAGCCGACTACTTTAAAAACGTAATGGTTAAAAAGTATGGCGACAGTGATTTTAAAAATCATTTTGCTGATACACGTGATACCTTGTGTTATGCAACAAATGAAAATCAAGAAGCTACCTATGGACTTCTAAAAAATGATGCAGATTTGGCTATTGTTGTTGGAGGATACAATAGTTCAAACACTTCACACATAGTGGAACTTTGTGAAGAAAAGCTTCCAACTTATTTTATTTCTTCTGCAAAGGAAATTATTTCAAAAAATGAAATCAACCATTTTGATTTTTCGCATCACAAACATTTGCATAGTTTAGATTTTTTACCAAACAAAGAAGTTATAGATATAATACTTACTAGCGGTGCTTCTTGTCCAGATTCAATTGTAGATGAAGTTCTTCAAAAAATTGTTTCTTACTTTCCTGGTGCTAAGAATATTGATGAAGTGATTGGCGGGTTGAAATAAATTCTACTCTTTATATACAGAATTAACATTATTGTTAACTTCATTGAGAGTCCCGCTTTTTGTGCGGGATGTGGCAATTGCATCATGAATTTTAACTCTTGTCTACATCTTGAGAGATTGCTTCTCTTCGCTCGCAATGACGCTTCGGAAAAATGCTATTTCTTTAATCATTGTTTCGACTTGCAATGATGATCAAAATAAAAACAAAAAGGCGTCCTGTATCCAGAACGCCTTTTAAAAAATAGTTTTTATTCTTATTTCGTTATCACCAATTTTCTCACAACAACATCTCCATCAACTGAAATTTTACAAGTGTAAATTCCAGCATTCAAATTTGCAACATTGATGTTTAATTTCCCATTGTTTGATTGAACATTAGAAGAAGTAATATTTATTAATTTACCTTGAACATCGTACAATTGATAAACAATGCTTTTAACATTAAAAGGAATATCATAATTAATTGAAGCTAAGTTAGAAGATGGATTCGGATAAAAATCTCCGAAATAATTTTCCATTCCATTTTCATGAATACCAACACCTGAAAAAGGCGGAAGTTTTTCAATTCCAATGTTTATCATCAAATCCTCTGTTTCTCTGTAGCGATAAGGCGCCCACGTATTGCTTATAATTTCAAAAGTACGATATGAAAATGGAGCAATTTGATTTTGGCCAAGCGTCAAACCATCTCCATTCATCAACCAAGCAACATAAATTCCACCTGTATTGATAGTAATAGGAGTTGGCAATGGTATTGTATTCCAAGTAGCTGGAATTACAGAAGAAGATGGAACATAAATCGAATCCAATTGAGTACCTGCAGCTCCTCCTGTTCCATTATCATCGTAAAGCACCATTGAATAGCCAAACGACATTGGATTAGCAACAATGAATGCATACAGTTCAGTTACTTCAACTGAATCGCATGGAGGAACAAAATAAATTGCAGCGCCACCTTGTCCACCAGTCCAGTTTAAACCGCCTAATCCAGCTTCAATATTATTATCATAAGACAAACGAATTGCAGTAACAGTTGTATCTACAACAACAATTTCTTGAATTTTTTGATCATTACTTGGTGTTGCGTCACCGGGTAGTTGAGTGTTTGTAAAGAAACGATATGTTCCAGCAATTGTTGGATTAAACATATTTGTCATTGTAATATTTTCTGTCTGAGCTGGAACAGAAGCCAAAGTCAATTTATTATCAGAAACCATTGTAGTACCAATTGAATTTAACACACGAGAAAAAACATTGTAAGAAGGCAATGCCTGGTTTCCTGTATTTTTAATACTAGTATTCATAGTAAACTGTTGTCCGTTTTTTGCAAGGAATAATCCACCTGTTTCGGCATTATCATTATAAGAAGTAGAAGCATCGTTCACAACAAAAGTTGTATTGCTAGGATAAGAATATTTAATGGCATAATTCACAGGAGGAAAAATATTCATTGAATGTTGTAAACCAATACTTCCGGAATTGTTTTCAATTCCAATTACCACATTAGTTCCAGTTGCAGGCGATCCTGTTTGAACTTTATATTGATAAGTGATTGAACTATCAACAGCGCTCAAAATAATTTGGAACTCGTTATTTCCAATACCTGAAGGACTTCCTGAATCATAAAAAGGAACATTGATCCAAGAAACAATCAAAGTATCAGCTGCAGGATTGGTATATCTCCAGCATTCTGCAACGTTTGAAATATCAAATAATAAATCACATGCCATAGCTGATAAGAAATTTTGAGTACCAGCAGTATTCGGGATCATTCCGAATGGAGCCGAAATTTGCCCGTTTGTAAATCCAATATAACCATTTGATCCTACCCAAAACTGAGTAACATCGTACCAATAATAATGAAAAGGAAATCCAATTGGAAATGAACCAACTGTATTATCATCTGCTAAAAACCTCACTTCTTGTGCGCCTGTTAAAGGCAAAATATCAATCCAATTGTAAACTGGACCTAAAGCATCATTACTATCTCTCCAGATATAACCATAAGCATCTGGGCCTCCCATTGTTTGAGCCGACAAAGAATTTATTCCTAAAAGAGATGCAAAAAGTAGTGTAGCTAATTTTTTCATTTTAATATGTTTTTTTGGTTGAGTTTTGTACAACAAATATATCAAAATTTGCTTAATTTGAAATGGAAAAAGAGGAAAATCTTCCTTTTTTATCAAGTAATACATTCAAAGTATTCGTACTTTTAAGAAATGAAAAAAGTACTCTTATTCTTCTTTATTTGCTTTCAACTGACGCTTATGGCCCAGAAGAATTGCAGCGTTGAGAATAATAGCTTTAAAGCTGGAGAACAATTCAATTATAAAATATTCTACAATTGGGGCGCACTATGGATGGAAGCTGGTGAAGCTAGTTTCAGTGTGTTTTTAAACAATATCAATGGAAGAAGCGTTTACCATTTTGTTGGACTTGGCGCTACCTATCCTAAATACGATTGGTTTTTTAAAGTGAGAGATAAATACGAATCTTATGCTGATACTTCAACATTAAAGCCAATAAGGTTTATTAGAGATGCGAGAGAAGGCGGCAGTTACGTACACGATGATTATATTTTCAATCAGAAAAAAAATAAAGTTTATACTTCTTCCAAAAGAAACAGAAAGCCAAGTAAATTAGATTCAATAAGTATTACTTCTTGTACAAATGATGTGATGACAGCCATCTTTTATGCAAGGTGTTTAGATTTTTCAAAATACAAACCAAAAGATACCATTCCAATTACATTTGTTTTAGACGGAGAGATTTTTCCTTCTTATATCCGCTATCTAGGTAAAGAAACAATAAAATCGGATTTACTTGGTACTTTAAGATGTATTAAATTTAGTCCGAAACTAATTGAAGGAACTATATTCAAAGGCGGTGAAGGAATGGTTGTTTGGGTAACAGATGATGAAAACAAAATGCCTGTTTATGTAGAAACGCCTATAATAGTTGGAAGCATTAAAGTTAGATTATACAAGCACGAAGGATTGAAAAACGAAATCAAGTGCATTTTACCAAAATAAAACAGCTCCAATCCGAAGATGCAGAGCTGTTTAGAAATTGTTTAGAGAGACAATTTTTACTTTACAATGAGTTTTTGATGAAATACTTTATCGTCAGCTGAGGCTGTTATTAGATATACACCGCTTGTTAATTGATTTCCATAAGAAGAAATGGTAAATAATAAACCACCATTTTCCATTAGTTGCACTTTCGAATAAATCTCTCTTCCTAACATATCATAAACCACCACTAATAAATTTTCCGCTTTAAAACCTTGTAAACTTAAATATGTATCAGACACTCCTAAATTTGGATTAGGGAACACTTTGAAGTCTGCTCTTTCTGAAGGAATTTCAATGTTTTGCGCGCTAACTGTTGGAGCAATCATTAAAAATGAAACACAAAAACCAACAAGTGTTATTCTTTTAAGTAAGTTCATATTCAATTATTTAATATTGATATTACCTGCCTACCGTCAGGCAGGCAAATAGAGTTTAATTTTTTCACATAAGCAAACCAGCCTAAACTAACTTATTAACACGTTCATGAACGAGAATACTTATAATTTACTACGAATTAGAATATTTAATCGATGAACAAATAGTATTTACATACAAACTAGCGAGAAATCCAAGAAACCGAAAATGGCTACATTTGCCTGCAATAAATAAGCTTTGTAAGATTGCCAAACGGAATTTCATATTTAGGGGAACTTGTTGCCATAGGAACTACTCTTTCTTGGAGTATAGGAATTTTTCCATTTACTGAAGCTGCTCGAAGAATGGGTCCAAATGCAGTGAATCATATTCGTTTAGTTTTTGCTGTAGTTTTCTTAACAATTATTTGTCTTCTATTTTTACCTATCTCTTTTACCGAATTATTTACTAGTCCTCTTCCAGAACATTGGATTTGGTTTGGTACATCTGGACTTATTGGACTGGCTCTTGGCGATTATTTTGGCTTTACTTCTTTTGTAATTCTTGGACCGCGTGTTGGTAGTATTTTTACTACACTCGCTCCAGCTGCAGCTTTAATCTCAGGATTTTTTCTAATTGGTGAACGAATTAATTTTATAGGAATAATTGGAATACTAATAACTATCGGAGGAGTTGTTTGGCTAAGCCTGAATAAAGGAAGCAAAGAAACTATGAGGGATCATGCGATTGGAAATGTTGGGAAAGGAATTTTGTTTGCGATATTATCAGCTGTTTGTCAAGGCACAGGATTAGTATTTGCCAACAAAGGATTTGAAACACAAATCAATGATGCAGATTTACCTTTTTTTCAAGCAACTTGGATTCGGATGATTGTTGCTGCAACAATTATATATTTGATTACAATTGTTCGCGGAAAATTTAAAGAAATCAATCAACCTATTTTAGAAAACAAAAACAATGGATTAATTTTCGCATTAGGAGGAACTATTTTTGGACCAGTAATAGGAGTTAGCACTTCAATGCTTGCTGTTTCATTATTGCACAACAAACCATCGGTAGCACAAACTATTTTTGCTTTGGTTCCTGTTTTTGTTTTACCTCTCTCTTATTTATTTTACAAAGAAAAGTTTACGATAAAATCTGTGCTTGCTGCATTAATTGCAATTGCAGGTGTAAT
Source organism: Chitinophaga pinensis (assembly GCA_945879015.1). Lineage (GTDB taxonomy): Bacteria > Bacteroidota > Bacteroidia > 2-12-FULL-35-15 > 2-12-FULL-35-15 > 2-12-FULL-35-15. The sequence continues at coordinate 27,686 of CAMCUO010000034.1, forward strand.
GGTTTTAATTTGGAGAGAAGATATTCTTATTTTTATTTAGGCATTTTTTATACTCTTTCTTTATTAACATTCCATTATCATAATTCTAAATTAAAATACGGATATTTGCTGACTCAAAAAAACAGCTTCATAAAATGGACGCATCAGATACTTTAAAAAAATATTTTAATTCAAAAGAATACGCAACTACTATTGTTGGTAATACTGAAGAAGGTGTAGCTATGCCTGTTACCAATGAAGAAAAAATTTCAGCACTTATTTCTTTATTAACAGATCCGGCAAACAAAGAAATTAAAGAAGAAGCCTTGTTGACATTAAAAAAAGAAAAAGGTGGTGATACTTTACTAGTCGCAATTGCTAGTCCTAAAGCAAATGCTGTAAGACATCTTTTAGTAGCTGCTTGTTGGGAATCAGAAATTAATTTTAGTAAATACTTGCCCTTCTTTATCTTATTGGCATTGGATGAAAACTATTTAATTTCATTAGAAGCGATTACCACCATTGAAAACATGGAAGGGCCCTTTACGGAGACGGATGTGAAAGCGGGAATTGATAAAGTAAAAGCCTTCAAAAAAAATATTACGAATGAACGACAAGTGTTGTTGAATGATTTGATGGATACGTTGACAGGATTTTTGACAGAGAAAGAGTAGTTTTATCAATTAGGCCGCACTTCGACTCCGCTCAGTGTTACGGCTAAGAGTTATATGCGAGATTAGATTTCCTTCGATTTTATTTAGAACATCACACTGAGCGGAGTCGAAGTGTAGACAATCACTACTTCTTCTTATAATACTTCATCGCCTCAGGCAAAAAAGCTGTTATATCAGCAATACGATTTGCATCACTTGGATGTGTGCTTAATATTTCAGGCGGTGCCTTTCCTCCGCTTGCTTTTTCCATTCTCTCCCAAAACGTAATTGCTTCATTTGGATCATATCCAGCAATTGCCATAAATATCAAACCCATTTTATCAGCTTCACTTTCGTGAGTGCGTGAATATTTTAGCATTCCCAACTGAGAAGTTAATCCATAAGATTGTAAAAATAAATCTTGAGTCAATTGTGGCTTTTGTGAAAGCGCTAGAGATAAAGCAGCGCCACCAAATTGAATTAATAATCCTTGACTCATTCTTTCGTTACCGTGACGAGCAACGGCATGTGCAATTTCGTGTCCCATCACACAAGCTAATCCTGATTCAGTTTGAGTTACTGGTAATAATCCAGAATAAACAACCACTTTTCCTCCTGGCATACACCATGCATTCACAGAATTTTCATTAACCATATGAAATTCCCATTGATAACCTTCTAATCTACTTGATAAACCCTTCTCAGCCATAAATATTTCTACTGCTTTTTGCATATTAGTTCCAATTCTTGAAACCATTTTTGCATTAGCATCCGTTTCTGCAACAGCTGGATTTTTTAATAAGAATTCAGCATAACTAGTTAAACTCAGTCCAATCATTTCTGATTCTGAAATCAAACTCATCTGCTTACGCCCTGTAATTGGCACTTTCTGACAAGCAAATAATATAATTGCAATTAAACAAACGCTTATTAAAATCTTATTCTTCATGAATTTTTTTATTTTATTCAATCTCCGCAGTAATTCCTCTTTCTAACAATGCAGTACACATTGGCTCCAACGATTCGTAAGAACCTTTTTTTACTGAACATTTTCCTTTGTAATGAATCAGGAACGTACATTGTTCTGCCTGAATTGGATCGTGTTTGCAAACTTTAATCAATGATTCAATCACATAATTAAACGTATTAAAATCATCGTTATAAACAATAAGTTGCTTCCCTTCTACTTCAACTTCCTCCGGAGCTAATAATATTTCCGAATCGGTATCTAAATCGTGTTGCTGTTTATCAAAATCTTTAATATTCATATTTATTTTATTGACCACTTAATGCTCTTGCTTCTTCTATTGTAATTTTGTTTCCATCTTTATAAGCAATAATAAATGCATCATTAATTGCGGCTTCGTTTATTACTTGTGTTCTTGCTGTACTCGCTTCAGTATATGTTTTATAGGTTCCAACAGTGTAAATCGTTAAGCCATTTGTATCTTTATAATTCTTTACTCCTTTGTTTGCAATCTTTAAAAATTTATTTGCTATTTCTAAAGGAACTTCTTCTTTAAAAGCTCCAATTTGAACTTGAAATACAATTCCAGAATCAATCTGCATCATATTACTTGCTTCGGCTGCAGCTTTTATCTGATCGTTCAAAACTGGAGTTGCTGAAGTAGCAACGTTTGTTACTGGCTGATTATTGTTAGTTGCTGGATTATTAATTACTGGAGTTGGACTTGTTGTGCTGGGACTAACAGGTGTTCTTTCATTTGATGCAATAAAAGTTGGTAAAGCATTCATATTTGGTGCTGCTGAAAAAACTGCTGAACCTTCCTCTACAACTTTTTCTGCTTCGGGAAGAGAAATACGTTTGCCATTATAATATGCAGTAACAAAAGCATCTTTAATTCCTGCATCTATAACCATATTTTTTGCTTCAGATGCACGAGGAATATTGTTGTAAATTCCTGTATTGTATCTTAAATTTCCATTAGGAGCAGTTTCTGTATACAATGGCTGTATGTTATATAATTTACTTGCAGAAACAACTTGTGAATAAACTCCAATTTGAACAGTATAAAACAACCCTCCAACTGAAGCAATATTTTGAGTATTTGCTGGAATAGTTGTTTGAGTGTTTGTGTTAGTAACAGGCGTAACATTCGTATTTGTAGTTGCAACCGTATTGTCTGCAATTTTTGTTGTGTTGTCAACTACAGCTGTGTTCGTTGCAACAGTGTTGTTAGCAGGAACTGTTTCTCCGGTCATTGCCATCGCTTCAGTCATAGAAATTCTTTTTCCATTAAAAAATGCAACAACAAAAGCATCTTTATAGCCTAATT
>CAMCUO010000035.1 GCA_945879015.1 Chitinophaga pinensis
CAAATCTATACACTGCAACCGACCGCTATAAAAGACTTTCAGAGAAAAATCCAAAGCTAAATACCTTTCGCCAAAAATTCGATTTAGATTTAGAGTTTTAAGTATTTTTCCCTTCCTTACAATTATCCATTTCCTGTGCAACCTTTTTGTTATTATAAGCATCTAAGACGAGGAAGTGAAATTCTAATTTCTGCTTTCTTGAAAATAAAAAGTCCCAACCAGTTCAAATTGAGTGGTACTTTTAACATTTACATGTGCAACTAATCGTCTGATTTTAGCATCTGAATAATTATAGAAAGCTATTCGAATGCTAATTATCTTTATTAAACGGATTTGCTTTCCAAAAGTATTTTTGCTTACTTCGTAGAAACTAAATTTTAATTATAAAAAAATGAAATTGAACATCTTACTAAAAATCACTTTCTTGTTTTTAGGAATCTGCTTTAACATGATTTTAAATGCACAAGAAATACAAGGACAAACCTATGCAATTACAAGCAATGGTGTAATTACAGACATTCAGCCATACATCGCGGCAATGAATAATTCCGATATGAAATATCATAGATTGAAAAATACTCGTCACACAATTGAATTTAACACAGGTGTTAAAGTTGAACTATTTTCTGCATCAGAAATCAATACAAGTGTACGTTCAGTAAATTTATCAGAATACCCTGCAGCTTTCGATACAAAAAGGGATATTCCAGTTTTTTCATTGGGTCCAAATAATTTTATTATGGAAGAACATCATGTAGAAGGTAAACATTATTAAAAAAATTCTCTTTCTAAACTCTCTCTCTAAAAATGAAAAAAATAATTCTCATAGTTGTTGCAGTACTTAGCTTTTTAAGCAAGGATGCATTTGCTCAACCGGCAAATAATAACTGCGCAACGGCTCAAAATATTGGTACATTACCATCCCCAGCAGCTTGCTCAGGGACAGCACCTCAACTAGGTGCCACACTCAATATTCCAGGAACACTTGTCGGAGCAACTCCTGCAAGTCCTTACATTTACCAACCTGGTTGTACTGGCGGTGCAATGTCTGTTCCGGCAAACGATGTATGGTATAGCTTCACAGCTTCTTCTTATCAAGCTGTAATTACTGTAAATGCTACATTTTCAACAGTGAACATTGCAATGTATTCTGGAACCTGTGGAGCGTTGGGTGGTGGTGTGGGAGGATGTGCCGTGGGAACCCCATTAACTGCAACTTTAACTGTTGAACAAATGGTTATTGGTGCTACTTATTATGTTCAGATAAGTGGAGCTACTGGACAAACAGGTACATTCAACATGATCATCAGAAACAATAAAGATTGTGCTGATTGTATCAATGCAAGTACATTTACCGCGACTCCACTTCCTGTTAACGGAATGTATAATCCTGGACAAGTAGTAACTTTTTGTTATCACGTAGCTCAATATTCGCAAATTAATACAAACTGGTTACACGGGGTACAAGTTACACTTGGCGCAGGATGGACAGCAGGATCAATTGTTGCAAGTCCACCTCCACCATGTCAAGGAACTGGTACATGGATTTGGTTTCCTACAGGAATTGGTGTTGTAAATGGGGTGAACTGGGGACCAGGATTTTATTTTGATACTACAGACCCTGGAACGATAGCTAGTAACAACTTTGGTGATAATTGTTCTGGAGTTCAAGGTGCGGGAACATGGAATTTTTGTTTTACAGCTACTGTTGCACCAGGATGTAGCCCTGGTTCAAATTTGTCGGTTACTGTTAACACTAGTGGTGACGGAGAATCAGGTTCATGGTCAAGTATAGGATGTGTGGATGATCCCGCTTCTGTTTTACCAGCTGTGGGAGCTTGTTGTATTCCAACTATGTCTTCAACTGCAGCAACTTGTGCTGGTAATGATGGAACGGCAACTGCAACACCAGTTGGTGTTTCCGGACCATATAATTATACTTGGACAAATTCAGTTGGGGCTGTTGTTTCAACAACTTCAGGAGTAGCAGGTGCAAATACCGCAACTGGATTAGCTGCCGGAACATATACTGTTACAGTAATAAATACTGCATTAAGTTGTCAAGTTACAAATACAGTTACTGTTACTGGTGCTGCTACTATAACTCCTCCTACTGCTGGAAGTAATAGTCCTGTTTGCGTTGGTGGAACTTTAAATTTAACTTCTACTGTTGTAGCTGGAGCAACTTATGCTTGGACTGGCCCGAATGCATTTACATCTCCTCTTCAAAATACTAGTATTGCTGGCGTTACAGCTGCTGCTTCAGGTACATATACTGTTGTTGCAACCGTTGGTGGATGTACAACATCAGCTACCGTTGTTGTTTTAATAAATCCAAACCCTACAGTGAATGTTCCCGGACCAATTACTGTTTGTAATGGCGCCAATGTTCCATTAACTGGATTTACAAGTACACCTGCTGGCGCTACTTATACTTGGACAAACTCGAATGCATTAATTGGATTAGGTGCATCAGGGGTAGGAAGCGTTCCTGCTTTTACTGCTAGCAATACAACAGCAGGGGCAATCAGTGGAACAATAACTGTCACACCAACTTTAGCTGGTTGTGTTGGAACTCCAAATACTTATACTATTACTGTTAATCCGAGTCCTACAGCAATTGTTCCTGCAAGCTTTACAGTTTGTAATGGTGCCAATATTTCTGCTAGTGGATACTCAAGTACTCCTGTTGGTGCTACATTTGCATGGACAAACTCAAATACGGCAATTGGTTTAGCAGCATCGGGAACAGGAAATACTCCAGCTTTTACTGCGACAAATGCTGGTACAACAGCTATCGCTGGAACCATAACTGTTACTCCTACTTTAGCAGGTTGTGTTGGAACACCAAGTAATTATACAATAACAATTAACCCAACGCCAACAGTTACTGTTCCTGCAAACATTACAGTTTGTAGTGGCGGAAACGTTGCTGCATCAGCATATACAAGCACTCCAGGTGGTGGAACTTTTACTTGGACAAACTCTAATTCTTCAATTGGTTTAGCTGCAACTGGCTCTGGAAATACTCCTGCATTTACGGCAACCAATGCTGGCGCTACTGCTGTTACTGCTACTATTACAGTTACACCGACTGTTGCAGGTTGTCCTGGAACGCCAAATACTTATACAATTACAGTTAATCCTACACCTCCTGCTCCAACAGCTTTAGGTGCAACTATTTGTACAAACAATTCTGCTACATTAACTGCTACTGCGCCAGGTGGTACTTATACTTGGTACGATGCGCCTATTGCAGGAACTTTATTAATTACTAATGCAAGTTACACAACTCCAATATTAACTGTGAATACAACTTATTATGTTCAAACAACAATATTAGGTTGTACAGGACCATTCACCCCTGTTACAGTTACTATTGCTCCTGGATTAGTTGTAAATGCTGGACTAGATGACACAATTTGTTTTGCTGGAAACACCATTTTAAATGTTACTCCTAATGGTGCTGGCTATAATTATTTATGGTCTCCTGCTGCTGGACTAAGTAGCACAACAATATTTAATCCGACTGCAAACCCAGGAACAACAACACTTTACTCAGTTACGATAACAGATCCAAGTGGTTGTGTAGGAACAGATGATGTAACAATTTATGCTGACCCGCAAATTACAATTGCAATTGCAGGTATTGATGTTACTTGTAACGGAGCTTGTAACGGACAAACTATTTGTATTCCAGCTGGTGGAACTCCTGGTTATACTTATTTATGGAACTCAGGTTGTGTGGCTGCATCTTGTAGCTCACTTTGCCCAGGAACATATACTGTTATAGTTACCGATTCATGGGGTTGCACTTCAACAAACGATACTGCGGTAGTTCAACCTACATTATTAACATCATCAATTACTGGTTCGTCAAATGCAACCTGCAATGGTATTTGTGACGGAACGGCAACAGCTGCTGGAAATGGCGGAACAGTCGGAGGAGGTTATGCATATTCTTGGAACACTGTTCCTGCGCAACTTACAGCTACAGCAACTGGTTTATGTGCTGGATCTTATGTTTGTACAATTACGGATGCAAACGGATGTACAACTACAACTTCTGCTACTATCACTGAACCTACTCCTGCTGTAATATCTCCAATTGCTCCTGTTACAATTTGTATGGGTGGTAGTACAACTCTAACTGCAATTTGCAATGGTGGAACGGGACCATATAATTTTGTTTGGTCTCCTGCTGGAACTGGCTCTACTGCATCCGTTACAGTTAGTCCTCTTGTGACAACTGTATATACTGTAAATGCTACTGATGCAAATGGATGTGCCGCAGCTCCTGTTAACGTAACAGTTACAGTGAATCCTCCACTTTCTGTTGTCTCTGTTGGAGCAGCTTCAATTTGCCCCGGTGCATCCACACCTATTTCTGCAACTGGTTCAAATGGAACCGGTGGACCATATGTTTATTCTTGGTCGCCTGCAAGTGGATTGAGTAATGCTAATATTTCAAACCCTTCTGCTTCACCTGCTGTAACTACAGTTTATACTGTAACTGTAACAGATGGTTGTTCTCCTCCTGTAACTTCAACTGTTACAGTAACCGTTTTACCTTTACCTGTTGTAGTTTTCTCAGGAAATATTTTAGCAGGATGTTCACCTCTTTGTGTAACATTTACTGATGCATCAACTGTTGCGGGCAGCACTATTGCTTCTTGGAATTGGAATTTTGGTGATGGCAGTCCGAATGATTTAACACAAAATCCTCCAACACATTGTTATACAAATACAGGAACTACTAATGCAACATTTACTGTAGCATTAACAGTTACTTCTACTTTAGGTGGATGTGTTTCAACTGCAACTTATCTAAATTATATAACTGTTTATGCAAATCCAATTGCTGAATTTACAGCATCTCCAAACCCAGCAAATATTTTGGAACCAACAGTTAATTTTACTGATCAATCAACTTCAACATCTCCGATTACATCATGGACATGGGATTTTTCGGATGGAACAGCTAATTCAAACTTGACTAATCCTACTCACAATTTTCCAAATGCTTTTGCTGGAACTTATGATGTTACTTTAACTGTTGTTGATGGAAATGGTTGTATTGATGATGTAACACATACAATTGTTATTGATCCTGAATTTACATTCTTCATTCCGAATGCATTCACTCCAAACGGAGATGGTGTAAACGATTTTTTCCAAGGACAAGGTATTGGAATTGCAAAATATGAAATAATGATTTTCGATAGATGGGGAAATTTAATTTGGTATACAGATGACATAAATAAACTATGGGATGGAAAAGCAAACCATGGAGATGAAATGGCACAACAAGATGTATATGTTTGGAAAGTTAAATTGACAGACGTGTTTAACAAAAAACACAATTACATTGGAACTGTTACGTTTGTTAAGTAGTTCACAGTTGGTTCACTGGTTAAATAGTTCACTGGTTCATTAGTTGAGCTGTGTTTGATTTAGGTGAGATAGTTAAAAAAATATTTATAAAAAAGAGAGCTCTGAAATTAATTTTCAGAGCTCTCTTTTTATTTTATTAAGTAGCAATTCACACAGAACGGGTAACAATACCAATGAACTAATGAACCAGTAAACTAATGAACTACTTTTTAACATACATAACTTCCTTAACAGCCTTCACAACTCTTTCCACATTTGGCAATGAAGCCTCAATTAATGTAGGTGCATAAGGCAATGGAACATCTGCAGTTGTGATTCTTAAAACAGGAGCATCTAAATAATCAAATGCATCTTTCTGAACTTTAAATGCTACTTCTGTAGCTATAGAACCCAATGGCCAAGCTTCTTCCACAATTACTAAACGATTTGTTTTCTTAACCGATTTAATTACTGTTGCATAATCAATTGGACGTATAGTTCTTAAATCAACTACTTCAACACTGATTCCTTCTTTCTCTAATTCAACTGCTGCTGCTAAAGCTTGTTTAATAATTTTTCCAAAAGATACAATCGTTACATCTTTCCCTTCACGCTTGATATCTGCAACACCAATAGGTATAAGGTATTCGCCTTCTGGTACTTCTCCTTTTTCGCCATACATTTGCTCGCTCTCCATAAAAATTACTGGATCATTATCACGAATAGCTGATTTTAAAAGACCTTTTGCATCATATGGATTGGAAGGAACAATTACTTTTAAACCCGGACAGTTAGCATACCAGTTGTCAAATGCCTGTGAATGTTGAGAACTTAACATACCAGCAGAAGCGGTTGCACCTCTGAAAACAATTGGCACAGGAAATTGTCCACCACTCATACTCATCATTTTTGCCGCTGAATTAATAATTTGATCTATAGCAACCAATGAAAAATTGAAGGTCATAAATTCAACAATAGGACGTAAACCGTTTACTGCCGAACCTATGGCAATACCTGTAAAACCAAGCTCCGCAATAGGCGTATCAATAATACGTTTTTCACCAAACTCTGCAAGCATACCTTTACTCACTTTGTAGGCTCCGTTATATTCAGCAACTTCTTCTCCCATCAAATACACTTTCTCATCTCTGCGCATTTCTTCATTCATTGCCTCACGAAGTGCTTCACGAAATTCTATTACTCTCATTTTGTTTGAATTTTATTGAATGACAAATTTAAGGAAAAATATACGAATTTCGCCAATTTTACAAATCTTGTTGAAGCAAGTGGCTGTTTTAAAACACGTTTTCAACCAATCACTAAAAACCTAGAATATTTGCTATTTTTACAAAAAAATCAATTTAGTGGAAAACAATCAATTTGATATTATTATTGTCGGTGGTGGAATTGTTGGATTGGCTTCAGCCTATAAAATCAATTTAAAATATCCCAATAAAAAAATTCTTGTTCTTGAAAAAGAGAAAGAAGTAGCTGCTCATCAAACGGGCCACAACTCGGGTGTTATCCATTCGGGCTTATATTATAAACCTGGTTCTTATAAAGCAAAAAATTGTGTAGATGGAAGAAGAGAATTGGTTGCCTTTGCAAAAGAACATAAAATTCAACATGATATTTGCGGAAAAATTGTAGTCGCTACTGATGAGTCGGAATTGGCTCACATGAATAAAGTGCTTAATAATGGATTGGCAAATGGTGTTGAAGGTGTTGAAAAAATTGATGCGAAGCGTATCAAAGAAATTGAGCCTTATGTTGTTGGAATAGAAGGATTGTGGGTGCCATGTACTGGAATAATTGATTACGCAGATGTTTCTAGAAAATACGTTGAATTGATTCATGCTAAATTTCCACAAAGCAAAGTGCTTACAGAACAAGAAGTAAAAGCATTTGAAAAACATGAAGGTTATACAGATGTTATTACACAAAAAGATAAATTCAGAGGAACATACATTATTACTTGTGCGGGATTGCAAAGCGACAGAGTAGCAAAAAAAGAAGGAGCAAAAATTGATACTGCCATTGTTGGTTTTCGTGGCGATTATTATGATTTGACTGATAAAGGTTTGAGTAAGGTAAAAAACTTAGTCTACCCCGTTCCAAACCCTAAATACCCATTTCTTGGAGTTCACTTTACAAGAATGATTCATGGTGGAACGGAATGCGGACCGAATGCCGTTTTCGTTTTCAAACGTGAAGGCTATGGGAAAACAGATTTCTCATTTAAAGATACTACTGAAGCTTTTGGTTTTGGTGGAACCTGGAAGTTTTTCGCAAAAAATATAAAATTTGGAGTAGATGAATATCGAGGAGCTTTCTCAAAAAAGTTTTTCTTAAAAAGACTAAGAACATTAATTCCATCTTTGGAAATGGACGACCTAAAACCTGGAAGAGCTGGAGTGCGAGCAATGGCCTTAGCTCCGCAAGGTGAAATGATTGACGATTTTAAAATTGAAGTGAACAGAAATGCCATCCACGTTTTGAATGCGCCCTCTCCGGCTGCAACATCATCGTTAGCCATTGGAACTGCAATTGAACAAATGGCGACTGAGCATTTTAATTTGAAATAAAACAAAACTTTGGAGTTCTATTGATGAGGTTTAAACACATAGATAGTTTTATAGGTGTCGTTCTCAAATTGACTTTTAGTCAGTTTTAAAATCATTCTTTTCTTTGTATCCATCTAGTTGTAGATAAATCTGGATAGATGAAGCAAGCTTCATACATAGAGAAATTTCTCTGTGAAAAAATTTATTTTTCTATCCATAACACGCTCCACTTTTGCCTTTTTGTCTATGTGTCGGAGTTTACCCAGAGCGAAGTCGAAGGGTGTTAAAAAAACTCGGAGGCTAAATCACCTTCCATCGAAACCTAAAACCACCCATCATTCGCTTTTCTCTTTTGACGGAATAAATATTATATTTACAAAACATTAATCCTACAATCTAATGAAAAAATCAATTGCTACTTTATTTTCCATTTTCTTATTTATTGTTTCTTTAACAGCACAGAAAACATACAAATATGAAACAGTCCCTAACGACCCATTAAATGTTCGCATTTATAAATTAGAAAACGGACTCACAGTCTATTTATCTGTTTACAAAAATGCACCACGCATCCAAACCTATATTGCAACACGCGCAGGAAGCAAAAACGATCCGAGCGATTGTACAGGATTAGCACATTATTTAGAACATATGCTTTTTAAAGGAACAGATGTTTACGGAACAAAAGATTTTGCAAAAGAAAAAGTAGAGCTCGACAAAATTGAAGCATTATATGAAGTGTATCGAAAAACAAAAGACGATGCTCAACGCAAAAAAATTTATCACTCCATTGATAGTATTTCGGGATATGCTTCCACCGTCTCAATTGCAAACGAATATGACAAAATGCTTTCGAACCTAGGAGCAAAAGGAACCAATGCTTATACTTGGTTAGAACAAACTGTTTATGTAAATGATATTCCTTCCAATCAATTGGATAAATGGACAACCATTGAAGCAGAACGTTTTCGTAGTCCAGTTTTACGTTTGTTTCATACGGAGTTAGAAGCTGTATACGAAGAAAAAAATCGTTCACTGGATAATGATGGAGATAAATCATGGGATGCTTTGTTTTTAGGATTGTTTCCTAATAATACTTATGGTTCACAAACTACATTAGGAACAATCGACCACTTAAAAAATCCTTCTTTAATTGAAATAAAAAAATATTTCTATACCTACTATGTTCCAAACAACATGGCAATTTGTTTGTCGGGCGATTTAGATTTTGATGCGACTATCAAGATGATTGATGAAAAATTTGGCTCTTGGAAAAGCAAACCAGTTCCTGTTTACAATCCTTATATCGAAAAACAAATTACTGCTCCAATTGTTAGAGAAGTTGTTGGTCCGGATGCAGAAAACATAATGATTGGATATCGTTTTCCAGGCATAGGAAGCAAAGATGCTGATATGTTAATGCTCACAAGTAAAATTTTATCCAACGGAAAAGCAGGATTAATTGATTTGAATTTAAATCAAGAACAAAAAGTATTAGAGGCTTATGCGTTTGATATGCAGTTCAAAGATTACTCTTCGCAAGTTATTCAAGCAACTCCAAAAGAAGGACAAACACTTGAACAATTAAAAGTTTTAGTGTTGGAACAAATCGAAAAAATTAAAAAAGGTGAGTTCCCCGATTGGCTACTTTCAGCAATTATTACTGACATGAAATTGCAGCAAACAAAAATGTATGAATACAATAGCAATCGTGCAGATGCTATGGTGAATTCGTTTATCAATGGGAAAAATTGGGAAGAATCGGTAAACACTATTGAACGTTTATCAAAAATCACCAAACAACAAATTATTGATTTTGCAAAAATAAATTACACTAATAATTATGTAGTGGTTTATAAAAAAACTGGCGAAGATAAATCCGTACAAAAAGTAGAGAAACCAACAATTACTCCTGTAACTGTAAATCGCGATGAGCAAAGTGCTTTTGTCAAAAAAATTATTTCCACTACAATCAAAGATATTGAGCCCGTATTTATTGATTATAATACCGACATAAAAAAAGCAAGTCTGAAAAGTGGCATCCCTGTTTTGTATACTCCAAATACCGAGAACAAAACATTTGATATGTATTACTTTTTAGATATGGGTTCTAGTCACAATAAAAAAACGGATATTGCTATTAATTATTTAAAATATTTAGGAACAAAAGAATTAACTGCCGCACAAGTACAACAAGAACTTTACAAATTAGGATGCTCCTTTGATGTATATGTTGGCGAAGACCAAACCTGGGTAAGCTTGCGAGGCCTAACAGACAATATAGAAAAGGCAACAAAACTTTTCGAAAATTTATTGGCGAATACTCAAGCCGATGAGGAAGCTTTGACAAATCTAGTTTCTGATATTTTAAAAAAGCGTGAAGATGCAAAACTTAGCAAAGGAGAAATTTTATGGGGCGCTCTAAATTCCTATGGAAAATATGGAAAGAGTTCTGCTTACACCAACATCTTATCTTCTGTTGAATTAAAAAATTTAAAATCTGCAGAATTAATTTCTATAATTAAAGCCGTTACAGCTTATCAACATCGCGTGTTGTATTACGGCAACAATAGTATTGAAGAAGTTACTGCTATGTTAAACAAATTGCATAATACACCTGCAGTTATCAAACCAACTCCAATACCTGTAAAATATCAGGAATTGGAAGAAAATACAAATGTATATGCAGTTGAGTACGATATGAAACAAGCTGAAGTAATTTTTATTTCAAAAGATGAAAAATACAATAAAATGAATGCTCCTGACATTCGTTTATTTAATGAATATTTTGGTGGTGGCATGTCTTCTATTGTCTTCCAAGAAATGCGAGAATCAAAAGCCTTGGCATATTCTGTATTTTCAAGTTATAGTACAGCAAGTAAAAAAACAGATTACAACTATGTATTTTCATACATTGGAACTCAAGCTGATAAATTGCCAGAAGCAATGAAAGGAATGATGGGATTAGTAACCGATATGCCCGAATCGGAAGGAAGTTTTAAAGCATCTAAAGAATCAATCATTCAAAGTATAAGAACTGAAAGAATTACCAAAGCAAGCATTTTATTTAATTATGAAAACGCACAACGCTTAGGATTGGATTATGATATAAGGAGAGACATATACAAAAATGTGCCAGGCATCACTTTTCAACAGCTCAGAGCTTTTGAGGAGATGCACGTAAAAAACAAGAAATATACTATTCTGGTAATAGGCAAAAAAGAGAATTTGGACCTTCCAACACTTGAAAAATATGGAAAAGTTACTTTCCTGACTTTAGAAGAAGTGTTTGGGTATTGATTTCTCGCCCTTCGACTACGCTCAGTGTGACGGTATAGTGTGACATCTCAAATACAGCACTGTTATCTTTTCATGTTGTCACCCTGAGCAGAGTCGAAGTGCGATGGAATAAAATCCTTGTTGAATGAGCCAAGAAATCCATTTTGGCTCTTTTTTTCGTCCAAAATGCTATATTTGTAACCTCGTAAAAAACACAACTCTAAACATTAAACTTAATTACAATGAGCAAAATTAAAGTAGCAAATCCAGTTGTAGAATTAGATGGCGATGAAATGACTCGCATCATTTGGAAATTCATAAAGGACAAATTAATCCTTCCGTATTTAGATTTGGATATAAAATATTACGATTTGGGTGTTGAACACCGTGATGCAACAAATGATCAAGTTACAATTGACTCTGCTGAAGCAATTAAAAAATACAGCGTTGGAATTAAATGCGCAACAATTACTCCGGATGAAGAACGTGTTGTTGAATTCAAATTGAAACAAATGTGGAAATCACCAAATGGAACTATCCGTAATATTTTGGATGGAACTGTTTTTCGTGAGCCAATTGTTTGTAAAAATGTTCCTCGCTTGGTTCCAAACTGGACAGCGCCAATTTGTATCGGTCGTCACGCATTTGGTGATCAATACCGCGCTACCGATTTCGTAACTAAAGGAAAAGGGAAATTAACTGTTAGTTTCACCCCTGAAGATGGAAGTGCTCCTCAATCATTCGAAGTATTTAATTTCAAAGGTGATGGAATAGCAATGGCTATGTACAATACTGATGAGTCGATTAAAGGATTTGCTCATTCTTGTTTCAATACTGCATTATCTAAAAAATGGCCATTATATTTATCGACAAAAAATACCATCTTAAAAAAGTATGATGGTCGTTTCAAAGATATTTTCGAAGAAATTTATCAATCAGATTTCAAAGCAAAATTTGCTGCCGCAGGAATTACATATGAGCACAGATTAATTGACGACATGGTTGCATCTGCATTAAAATGGAACGGAAATTTTGTTTGGGCATGTAAAAATTATGATGGAGATGTTCAGTCGGATACTGTTGCACAAGGATTTGGTTCATTGGGATTAATGACTTCTGTTTTAGTAACTCCAGACGGAAAAACAATGGAAGCAGAAGCTGCTCACGGAACAGTAACTCGCCACTACCGCGATCACCAAGCTGGAAAACCTACTTCTACAAATCCAATTGCATCTATTTTTGCTTGGACTCGTGGATTAGAATTCCGCGGGAAATTAGATAACAACCAAGAGTTAATTAACTTCTGTCAAGCATTAGAACAAGTTTGTGTGGAGACCGTTGAATCTGGTAAAATGACTAAAGATTTAGCTGTTTGTATTCATGGAAATAAAGTAAACCATGGCGAGCACTATTTATATACGGAAGAGTTCTTATCTGCATTAGATACAAACTTAAAAGCAAAGCTTGGGAAATAATAAATAGAATCTTTCTATTTTTAATATTAGTCAACAAAGTCTTTGACTCTGCTCCAACTGATCACGCTCATGGGGAGTCACACTGAGCGAAGTCGAAGTGTTTAACAAAGGCGTTTAAAAATTAAACTCATAGGAATGATAAAAGAATTCAAAGATTTCGCAATCAAAGGGAATGTAATTGATTTAGCAGTTGGTGTTGTTATAGGAGCTGCATTCGGTAAAATTATTAACTCATTAATCGAAGATGTGATTACTCCTTTGATTTTGCAACCAGCATTAAAAGCGGCTCAATTAACAAATCTTCAGGATTTAAAAATGTTCGGATCTGTAAAATACGGGATGTTTATTTCTGCAGTAATTAACTTTCTATTAGTTGCTTGGGTTTTATTTTTAATTATTAAGGGAGTAAATGCAGCAAAAAGACGCGAAGCATTAAAAACGCCTGTCCCAGCTCCTTCTGTTCCAAGGCAAGAAGAATTACTTGCAGAAATAAGAGATTTGCTTAGAGAGCAGAAAAAATAAATTACTATTTAGAAACCTTTCCATTTCAAAACATGATTATAGTTAAGGAAGTTTTAGCTTTAGGCATCGCTTATAAGTTTTAATAAAGAACATTTTCGAAACATTGGTCTTATATTTGCGTTATACTATCAAATGAAAAAACTCTTTTCGATATTTCTTCTCACACTCACATTTTGTGCATCCGCTCAAGAAGATAACCGAGGCACCATAAAAGTTCAGAAAAAAGGAAACGTTTATGCAGTAATGTTTGATAATGTAAACAATCGCCTGATTGGGAAAGACAATTATGGAAATATTTTAGATTCGGCTGTTGTGTCTTACAATGTAATGCTCACTATTCAAGGAATTGCTTACGAAGAAAAAGTTTTAGGCACAACTTTATCTAATACAATGCAAAACAGAATTAAACGTGTAGATGGAAGAACAACATTATTTTTTACAGACATTAAAGTAAAAGAAAAAAACGGAAAAGTAATTGATTGGCCAAAGTTCAGCGTTAAACTTGGCGCGTCTTTTGAAACTGAAGAGCAAAATTAGATTTTTCATAGCACTTAGCTTAAGCCAAGTGCTATGAAAAAAAGTCTTTATTAAAATTTACAAGATACAATTTCTCGGAAGCACGTGAAACTGCTGTATACAACCAACGCATATACTCCGTATTAATCATTTCATCCGTTAAATACCCTTGCTCTACAAACACACACGGCCATTGTCCACCCTGCGCTTTATGACAGGTTACAGCATAAGCAAATTTTACCTGCAAAGCATTAAAAAATCGATCTTCTTTTACTTTTTTCAATCGCATTCTTCTATCTGCTATATCGCTATAATCAGCAGAGACTGAATTATACAAACGTTTATTATCTTCCTGAGAAAGTGATGGCGACTCAATCATTATTGTATCCAATATAATTCGCGTTTCCAATTCGGGCTCATCCGGATAATCAATCATTCGAATTCTTACATCAGCAAACTTAAATCCATGCATCTCCTGAATTTTTCCAATACTTGTTAATTCAACAATATCACCATTTGCAATAAATCCAGCTTTTGATTCTTCCGGCAACCAGAAATAATTATTCTTCACCACCATCATAAAATCACCCGTAGATATTTCATTTTCTTGCCAACGAATTCTTGCTCTTATTTGTTGATTAAAAATATTTGCGCGCTTATTGGAACGACAAATCACCATTGTATCTTCTGCCCCGTATTTTGAATAAGCACTGTTCAATGCATCTTCTAATTCATCTCCTCCCAAACGAACAATGTCTTTAAATTCATTTATTTGAAAATGTGGCTTTGCATCCGATTGAGCTTTAATTTGATTTCGAATTTTAGTTGCATTGGTTAATATTCCAGAGTTTTCGGTCTGACGAACCACTTCTGTTAACTCATGCCAACCCACTTGAAAATAATAAGATGCTTTTAGAAAATCAATGTCGAGTGCCGGGCTAACATCCAATCCAACAGGTGGCAACTGTGCTGTATCACCAATAAATATTAGCTTACAATTATTTCCATTAAAAACATAAGAAATTAAATCGTCCAACAAACTTCCGCCACCAAAGGTTCCTCCAGTATTTAATCCGCCTGAATTCGAAATCATAGAAGCTTCATCCACAATAAAAATGGTATCGGTATGCAAGTTTTGCTGAAGCGTAAATGCCATTCCGCCATCATTATCAGGTTTACGATAATATATTTTTTTATGAATGGTAAAAGCTTGTTTTCTGGTATAATTCGAAAGCACTTTTGCCGCTCTTCCAGTTGGTGCCAACAAAACCGTTTTTCCTCCTAATGCTGGTAAACTTTGCACCAAAGATCTAACAGTTGTCGTTTTTCCCGTTCCTGCATACCCTTTTAAAACAAATATTTGATCCGAATTTTTATTTAGAATAAACTCCGAAAGCTTCGTGAACAAAGACTTTTGCCCTGGTGTAGTTTCAAATGGGAAACTCTGTATTAATATTTTACTAAACTCTTCGAACTTCATTTTTGAGGGCTGAATATGTGCGAATTTACATATCTTTGCAATCAATGACCACCGAAATAAAAAATAAAATCACACAAGCGGATTCATTCATTGATGAATCTTTTGATGCAAAAAAAACGGCATCTTACCAATTGCTTCTGCAAATTGGCACAAGTGATATATTAGTTGGCGTTCTCGACAAACAAAAAAACAAATACATAGCTTTAGAAAAGTACACGGTTTCAAACGTTCATAATTTTGATGGCGTGGCTGATTTGTTAGATACACTCATAAAAGAATCAAAACTTACAAATAATAAATTTCAATCCGTTTCTTGTAACATTGTAAACAACCTTTCCACATTGGTGCCGAATGCACTTTTTGAGGAAGACAGAAAAAGAATGTACTTGAAATTCAACGCTACACTTCAAGGAGATGAGCATGTTTTAGTTGATGAAATAAAAAGTTTGGACGCTAAAAATGTTTTTGCAATTCCTGTTTCTATAAAATCAAAATTGGATTCACAGTACAACAATGTTAACTATCACCATTCTTCCAGTACATTAATAGATACATTGGTTACAAACAATAAAAATCAAACTGGTAAAAAATTGTATGTGCATGTTCAAAGCACTCACTTTGAAACTATTTTGATAGATGGAAAAAATCTGACTTTCTACAACACTTTCAATTATCAATCTCCTGAAGATTTTATATACTATCTACTTTTTGTTTATGAACAGCTACAATTAAATCCTGAAAAGATTGAAACAATTTTATTAGGGGAAATTGAAAAGACTTCTAACATGTATACTTTTACTCAAAAATATATTAGAACAATTAAATTTGGTGAGCGAGCAGATAGCTCCGATTTCAGCTATCAATTACAAACTTTGCCTAAACATTTCTATTTCACATTATTTAATAGTTATTTAGCCTAATGCGTATTATTGGCGGAACGCATAAGGGAAGAGTAATTCATCCTCCGAAGAATTTACCTGTTCGCCCAACTACCGACTTCGCTAAAGAAAGCATCTTCAATATTCTAAACAATCATTTTGAATTTGATGGCTTAAAGATTTTAGATTTATTTTGTGGAACAGGGAACATCACCTATGAATTTGCTTCTCGCGGATGTGGCGATATAACAAGTGTTGACAATAATTACCCCTGCTGCGAATTTGTCAAAAAAACAATTTCGGAATTTAAAATGGATGTGGTGAAAGTAATTAAGTCGGACGCATTTGCATTTTTGAAAAGAGCAACACTTCCCTACCACATTATTTTTTGTGATCCACCATACGATATGGAAAACTTCCAATTATTACCAGAATTGGTATTTGCCAATAATCTTTTAAAGCCAAATGGCTGGTTAATTGTGGAACATGGACCGCATACTGATTTATCCAAACTACCACATTTTAAAGAACACCGGAGTTATGGAAATGTGAATTTTGCCATATTTGAGAATACAAAGGGATAAATTTTCTTTACGGAGCATATCCCCCTCTCCGAGGGGGCAGGGGGAGGCTTTTCATATTCAATATTTTTCGTAAATTCGTGTGTTAGTAATCCAAGCAATATGAACAAACGCATCGCAATCTTTCCTGGTTCATTTGATCCGATCACAAAAGGTCATCAAAATATTTTACGAAGAGCTTTACCACTTTTCGATGAAATTATTATTGCCATAGGAAAAAACAGTAGCAAACAAAATTACTTTAGTATCGAACAGCGTGAAAAATGGATTAAGCAAGTATTTGGGAATGAACCAAAAGTTCGCATTGAATCTTACACTGGATTAACCATTGAATTTTGCAAAAAAGTAAATGCAAAATTCATTCTTAGAGGATTACGCACTTCTGCCGATTTTGAATTTGAAAAATCCATTGCTCAGAATAACAATATAATGGCGCCTGAAATAGAAACCGTCTTTATTTTACCTATTCCAGAACTTTCTGCAATAAATTCAACTATTGTACGTGATATCATCAGAAATGGTGGAGATGCATCACCATTTGTCCCAAAAGGAATTGATGTAAAAGCACCTAATTAGGCACCATATTTGTCTACTCGAGCCGTCACCTGTGCCGTCACACTGAGCGGAATCGAAGTGCGAACGGCAACAAATCATCATATGACTAGATACATTATTATATCATCCATTCTATTTCTATCCCTTTTATCACAAGCTCAAAATGTGATAATAAAAGGTTCTGCAAAATCTTATGAATATAAAGAAATTGGTGTTTGGGTAAACAGCGATTACATTTCTAAAACACAAAAACAACTCACCTATTCTGTTATTGATTCTGTTGGAAATTTTATTCTAGAGTTTAATAGCAAAGACATTCAATATATTACTTTAAAAGTAGAGAAAAACATTTCCAGTATGTACATCGAGCCAAAAGGAAATTACGAAATAATTTTTATGCCTCCAGATTCTACTACTTATCAAAATCCCAATTTAGAACACGATGTAAAACTATCCATCAAACTAAAAAGCAAAACAGAAATCAACTCCCTAACAATGGATTATGATAAACGTTTTGATGATTTTTTAACAGCAGATTATATTTCTTTTTTAAAGAGAACACCTCAGGCAAAAATCGACTCATTTAAAATTGCTATGAAAGAGTTCTATTCAACTGTTAATAATCCCTATTTCAAAAATTACATTACCTATACTATCGCCTCAATAGAACAAAAAACAAAAGTAAGTGAGAAAAAATTATATTCAGAATACCTTGTTAAAAAGCCTATTCTATATAATAATCTTGAGTATATGCTTTTTTTTAACGATTTCTTTAAACAAAAAATTCAAGATTTTTCTATGTCGAAATTAGGAACACCAATGGCTTTTCAAATAAACGATAGAGGAAGTTATTCAGGAACATTGGAAGTATTAAAACGTGATGATTTTTTACAAAACGATACGCTGAGAGAATTGGTTTTAATAAAAGGATTACATGAATCGTATTATGATAATGCTTTTAAAAAGACAAGTGTTGTAGCTATTCTGCAACAAATAACAAAGGAATCAGTAATTGAGGAACACAAACGTATAGCTCAAACAATACTAAATTCATTTTCGAAATTACAAAAAGGAAGTCAAGCACCATTTTTTGAATTACCTGACAAGACAGGACTAACGCGCAGCTTAGATGAATTACGCACCAACAAATATGTTTATCTAATGTTTTATGATGCTAATTGCTCTTCCTGTCAACAACAAATGAAAATTATACCTTCATTAATTAAAAAGTATGGTGATCGAATTACATTTGTAAGCATCTCAACAGATAAAACAAATGCTGATTTAAAAAATTTCCAAACCAAAAATCCAAAATACACTTGGTTATTTTTGTATGATAATTCTTTAGGAAAATTAAAATCCGATTACGAGATTAAATCATTACCTACCTATTTTTTAATTGATTCGGATGGCAGATTTATTCAAGTACCGGCAGATAGTCCGGATGAAGACATTGATCGGGCATTTTATGATATTACTAAACCTAAAGCAAAAACACATGGCATAGGTGATAAGAAGAATCACTAGCAGATGTACCAATGTGCAAATGAGAAGATGTGCAGATTAAAAAGATATTATTAGATAAAATATAAACTTACTTATTGAATATTTTTCAAAACTTCTTTTATTGATTCATAAGTATTATCACTTACTTGTTTTAAATCCTTTTTCGACAACCATTTCACATCTGTAATTCCTTCTTCCAATTGTGGAACAAGCTTAGATTCATCTTCACACAACATTTCAAACCAATAAGTACGTTTTAATACTGCTTTTTCTTCCTGATGATAAGTATGATAAGTCGATTCTAATTCTTTTACAATTTTTAATTTTCCTATACCACACTCCTCCTCTACTTCTCTTATTGCAGCTTCTTTAATTCCTTCTCTTTTTTCAATTTTACCTTTTGGCAAATCCCATTTCCCATTTCTAAAAATAACTAAATATTCTCCCTTCTTATTTTTTACCAATCCGCCAGCAGCTTTTATAACTTTGAAAGCCGAAGAAAAACTTGTTAACAACAATTTTTCATTTTCATGGTAATAAAAAACTTCTATAAATTGATTTTTAGTAACCAATTCATCGTACATCATCTGCAGTTCGTCTATGGAATGAATCCTAACCAAAACCGTATCTTCCTTCTGCTGGTAATCCATTACATTGCTGGTTAGACATATTGTTTTGTTTAAAGAGAATACTTTTATCATAGCTAATTTTGTTAATTAAAAAATAGATTGCCTATACAAATTTAGTTATTTTTGCGCATGATTAAGAACGATGAGTCTGCCTTAAAAGTTGCAGAATTTTTATTACAAGTAAAGGCGGTTAAACTCCAACCAAACAAACCTTATACTTGGGCTTCGGGATGGAAATCCCCAATCTATTGTGATAACAGAGTTACATTATCATTTCCACAAGTACGTACTTATATCCGTCAACAATTTGTGAATGCGATTATGGAAAAATTTGGCAGACCAGATGTTATTGCTGGTGTTGCTACGGGAGGAATTGCGCAAGGAGCATTGGTTGCTCAAGAGATGGGATTACCATTTGTATATGTTCGTTCTGAAGCTAAGAAACATGGACTTACAAATATGATTGAAGGGATTGTTGAAAAAGGACAATCGGTTGTTGTAATTGAAGATTTGATCTCTACAGGAGGAAGTAGTTTAAAAGCAGTTGAAGCATTGCGTGAAGCAGGATGTAAAGTAACAGGAATGGCTGCAATTTTTACATACGGATTTAAAACCGCTACAGATAATTTCAAAAAAGCAAAATGTGAATTGATTACTTTAAGTAATTATGATACGATGATTACTCAAGCATTACAATCAAGTTATATCACCGAGAAAGATTTATTATCTTTAAAAGCATGGCGCGAAAATCCTGCTGAATGGGTAGTTGTTGCAGTAGACAAGAAAAAAAGTAGACAGTAGACAGTAGACAAAGAAAAAAAGTCAAAAGTCAAAAGAAATTAAATGTTCATCCGTTAATACAATCATAGTTGAGCCGTCACACTGAGCTTAGTCGAAGTGCATGGTCGTAATCCGTTAAAATTATTAATTCGTAAACGATATGACAAAAATAGAAAGCGAAAAAGTAGAAATTCCTAATTCAGCTGAAAACATATTTAATTACTTAAGCGACTTCAACAACTTTGAAAAGCTAATGCCGCCTCAAGTTACCAACTGGACATCCACTAACGAAGAATGTTCTTTTACAATTAATGGAATGGCTACTATTGGAATGAAGATTATTGAAAAGACTCCTGTTTCAAAAATCACTATTACTTCTCACGGAAAAGTTCCTTTTGAATTTAAATTGTTTGTTTTGATTACCGAAAAAGATGCTAGCAATTGTTTTGGACAATTAACATTTGAGTCAGATATGAATCCCATGATTAAAATGATGGTAGAAAAGCCATTGGGAAATTTCTTCAATATGCTTGCTCACAAAATGAAGGATATTAAGTAAGCCGAATTCTTTATTTCTAACTAAAATTTCTATCGGGACAATTCCCCCTTGAAAAGGTGGCCAGGCGGATTAATAACCAATCATCCTAAACAAAAACAATCTCCTTCAAATCAAACTCCTTCACAGCGCCACTTCTCAGTTCAACTTGTAGCTTCCCAATTTTAGAAACTCCAATGATTTTTCCTTCAAAAAAAGCTTCCACTGATTTGTAATTTGCCCATTCATTTAGCCTATATAATCGCTTAAGATAAGCAGTATCAATACTTTCCAACTTATTTGATTTCAATTGTAAATACCTTGCTTCAAAAAACTCACACAACCTGTTTAAAACCTCCATTAACTCAAACTCTTTATTAGCTATCAAAGTAAGCGATGTAGCCGTTTTAATACTAAAATCGATTTGATTCACATTGATTCCAATTCCTATTATCGAACTCGAAATACTACTTTCTTTCAAGGTATTTTCAATCAAAATTCCAGCAATTTTTTGATCGTTCACATAAATATCATTCGGCCATTTAATGCTGATTTTCTTAGGATTGATAGATTCTTCAAGCATTTCTGCCATTAAGTCAGCAACCGCTAAAGAGGTGATTTTTGTAAGCAAAAACTGCTTCTCAATTGACAAAAATTTTGGGTGTAAAACTAGGCTCAATGCCATATTTTTGCTGGGTTCGCTCTCCCATGAATTTCCTCTTTGCCCTCGCCCATTTAACTGCGAAAAGCTGTAAATTAAACTGCCTTCTAAAAGCTCAATTTGGCGTAACATCTCACTGGCATAACTGTTGGTAGAATCAACCGACTCAACATAAATGCTATTTTGCCCTACAAATAATGTTTTCATTAGAGTTTTGCGAAAGATTTGATTATTTTTGTGAATAATCACAAGGCAAAGAAAGTAATAAAATAGACATATCCTTCAATGGCGAAAAAGAAAGTGGCACCTGTTAAGAAAGCAGCTGCAAAGAATACTTCAGTAAAAACGAAAAAGGCAGCTCCTAAAAAGGCTAAAACAATTGTAAAAAAAGCAGCTACAAAGAAACCTGCAATCAAAATTGTTAAATCAAAAAGCAAGCCTGCACCTAAGAAAGCAGTAGCAAAAAAGGTAGTTACTAAAACAACTAAACCTATTTCAAAAACACTTTCTAAACCTGTTGCAAAAGCAATTTCAAAACCTGATACTAAAAAAACAAAAGGTCCATCTGAAATTCTTACCGATGCAATTGTTGAAGGAATTTTAGAAGTAAAAGGAAGAAACATTTCTGTATTAAATTTACAAGGTATACATAATCGAGTTTGTGATTATTTTATCATTTGTCAAGCAGATTCAAACACTCAAGTGAATGCCATTGCTGGATCTGTAGAGGTAATGGTAAAAAAATTAACGGGTGAACGTCCATATCGTAAAGAAGGATTTGAAAATTCAGAATGGATACTAGTTGATTACGTTACTGTAGTTGTTCATATTTTCCAAACAGAAGTGCGTAATTTTTACAATTTAGAATCGTTATGGGCGGATGCCGAAGTAACGGAAATTGCATTTGATAAATAAATTTAGAAAGAGAATACATGAGCGAGCAAGAAAAACGAACGGATGACAATAATTCTTCTCCGAAGAGCAAGTTTCCGATAAAACCAAACATGCCTAAAAATCCATTTAATTTTTATTGGATTTATGGAATTATAGCAGTTGCTATCATTGTGATGCAAGTGTTCTTTACTAGTCCGTCATTGGAAGAGAAGAGCACAAATGAGTTTATTGAAACAATGTTGAAGCAACATCACGTTACAAAAATTGTTATTATTCCATCTGATAATACTGCAGAAATAACAATCGGAAGTGAATATTTAGTTCTTCCACAATATGCCTCTTCCGACAAAGCCAAAAAGAAAAAAGAAGGGCCGCATTACAAAGTAAAAATTGCAAGTGTTGATAAATTTGAAGAACGTATCAAAGAAGCTCAAAAAGATTTTGCTCCTAATCAACGAATAGATGCAGTAAGTGAAAATCGTACTTCATGGACAGATACTTTGGGTTGGTTAATTCCTATAGCTTTGATGATTGTTATTTGGATTATTATTATGCGCAGAATGGGTGGCGGTGCTGGAGGCGGACAAATTTTCAATATCGGAAAATCAAAAGCTACATTGTTTGATAAAAACACAAATGTGAACATTACATTTAATGATGTTGCAGGTTTAGAAGGCGCAAAAGTCGAGATTAAAGAGATTGTCGACTTCCTAAAAAATCCAAAAAAATATACTGCTCTTGGCGCAAAAATACCAAAAGGTGCATTATTAGTTGGCCCTCCGGGAACTGGTAAAACCCTTTTAGCAAAAGCTGTTGCAGGTGAAGCAAAAGTTCCTTTCTTTTCTTTATCAGGTTCTGATTTCGTAGAAATGTTTGTAGGTGTTGGAGCTTCACGTGTTCGTGATTTATTTCGCCAAGCAAAAGAAAAATCACCTTGTATTATTTTTATTGATGAGATTGATGCAATAGGTCGGGCAAGAGGAAAAAATCCGGCACAAGGTGGAAACGATGAACGCGAAAATACATTGAATCAATTATTAACAGAGATGGATGGTTTTGGAACTAACAGCGGAGTAATTATTTTAGCTGCTACCAATCGTGCTGATATTTTAGATAGAGCATTGATGCGTGCTGGTCGTTTTGATAGACAGATATATGTAGACATGCCAGATTTAAATGAGCGTAAAGATATTTTCAAAGTGCATTTAAAACCATTGAAGTTGGATGACTCTGTTGAAGTTGAATTTCTTGCAAAACAAACTCCAGGTTTCTCAGGTGCTGACATTGCGAACATTTGTAATGAAGCTGCATTAATAGCTGCTCGTCACGATAAAACAGTTATTCAAAAACAAGATTTCTTAGATGCTGTTGATAGAATCATCGGTGGTTTAGAAAAGAAAAATAAAATCATTTCTGTTCACGAGAAAAAAGTAATTGCTTATCACGAAGCGGGACATGCTGCAACAAGTTGGTTGCTAGAACATGCTCATCCGTTAATTAAAGTAACAATTGTTCCTCGCGGACGCTCATTAGGAGCTGCATGGTATTTGCCAGAAGAGCGTCAAATAACTACAACGGAACAATTACTGGATGAAATGTGTGCAACACTTGGAGGAAGAGCTTCGGAAGAAATTGTTTTCGGAAAAATTTCTACAGGCGCATTGAGCGATCTTGAAAAAGTAACCAAACAAGCTTATGCAATGATTACCATTTATGGTTTAAACGATAAACTTGGAAATGTTAGTTATTACGATTCGACAGGTGCTAATGAATATGGTTTTACAAAACCTTATAGCGAGCGGACGGCACAAACAATTGATGAAGAAGTTAGTAAATTAATTGAAACAGCTTATGATCGCGCAAAAGATATCCTCAATAAAAACAAACACCTACTTACTCAGTTAGCAGAAAAATTGTTAGACAAGGAAGTTATCTTCAAAGAAGATTTAGAAATTATTTTTGGGAAACGCCCTTTTGATAGAGAAGAACTTCCTTTAATAAAAGCGGATTCAAATATTTCTCCAACAGCTGAAGTACAAGTAGAAACAAAGGAAGAAGAGAAAAAAGAAGAACCGAAAGCAGAAGAGAAAAAAGATACTGAACCTGAAAAACCAATAAACACTTTATTTTAGGTTTACAAAACATACATAGCAAAAGGGAATGCCTTTCGGCATTCCCTTTTGCTAAACACAGAGATTAGTAAATTCGTTTAGATTCGTTATCCGTATATGCGCGACAGTACTACTTCAAAAGAAAAAATATTAAAAAAAATCCGAAAGGCTTTGATTCACAAATCAACTCAAGAAATTGGTGATGTTGATAAGGATTCGGAAATATTTACTGCATCCAAAGAGTCTCTTGAAATGCAATTCGCACAAAATTTTACTGCACTCAATGGAAAATTTATCTTCTGCGAAAATGAAGCTGAATTCCTAGAAAATTTTGATTGGATCGTAAAAGATAATGAATGGAAAAATTTATTTTGCCTGGAACCAAAAATAAAAGAACTTCTAAAAAAAGCAAAAATAAAATTTTCAGATAAAGAAGAAGATTTATTAGCAACAGATATTGGAATTACTTTATGTGAGTGTTTAATTGCAAGAACAGGAAGCATTATGATTACGTCTAAACAAGTATCTGGCAGAAGATTACCTGTATATGCTAATTTCCATATTGTAGTTGCATACACTTCTCAACTTTTAGGAAACATAAAAGATGGATTGAAATTAATTCGCGAAAAATATAGCGATAAATTACCATCTATGATTTCAACAATTTCTGGCCCAAGTAAAACAGCCGACATAGAAAAAACATTGGTACAAGGTGCTCACGGACCAAAAGAACTATTTGTGTTTTTGATTGATGATGTGCATGTGGAATAAAAATTAAAATTCCGGAGCTCTTTTCCTTCTCCAATTTGGAGAAGTTGTCCGCATTGGCGGACGGATGAGGTCGGGGGAGAAAACAGAATATCTATGAACAACTTTTTAAAACGCACACTGACCGCAGGCGCATTTGTTGCAGTACTTTTATATTGTGCTTATTATAGTCAACTTTCTTTCTCTATTTTATTTTTCATAATTACCGTATTAGGACTTTGGGAATTTTACAAACTTTCTGAAAAAGGAGAAAACAAACCACAAAAAATAATTGGAACAATTACAGGTGCAAGTATTTTTGCAACAACTTCTTTGGTTTGTATGGGTTATGATTATCATTTATTAATCATAAATATTCCCATTTTATTTCTCATTTTCATTTCTGAATTATACCTAAAAGCTGCACACCCTTTCAGAAACATCGCATATACCATTTTAGGGATTGTTTATGTTGCTGTTCCGTTTTCATTATTGAACTATTTAGTAACCTATACAGGAAAATATAATCATGAACTCTTATTCGGCTTTTTCTTCATCCTGTGGTCCAACGATTCGGGAGCTTATTTAGCAGGTTCTGCTTTTGGAAAAAGAAAACTATTTGCTAGAATTTCACCAGGAAAATCATGGGAAGGCAGTATTGGCGGAGCTATTGCAAGCTATATCGTGGTTTTTATTATCTCCAAATGGTATACTGGTTTTAGTATAATAGATTGGATGGCAATAGCTGCAATTCTAATAGTAATTGGCACTTTGGGCGATTTAGTGGAATCTTTATATAAAAGAAGTAAAAATGTGAAAGATTCTGGAACATTATTACCTGGACATGGCGGCATTTTAGACAGATTTGACAGCTTATTGATGTCTACTCCATTCGTTTTCACGTATTTGTATCTGGAGCAGTATTTTCATCAGTTATATCCTTAAAATGACAAAAAAGCACCAAAGGACGAAATTAAGCGAAGTAAATATCACATTTAGCGATTACTTTTTCCATAGTTTATAATTTTACTTAAATTCGCAGACTTTAATGCGTTCCGACTCTCTAAATTTAAAGGAACCGAACATAAAAATTTATGACAACTAAGACAACAGTAGAAAGTCACGACAGTATGTTTGATGCAGTTTTAGCCAGACTTGACGTGGCTGCAAAGATTTATGGTTTATCAGATGAAGTTACCTCAGTATTAAGAAATCCACAGAAGCAAGTAAAAGTAAGTCTTCCAGTAATGATGGATGATGGGAAATTACAAGTTTTTGAAGGATATAGAACAATTCACTCTACCGTATTAGGCCCATCAAAAGGTGGAATTCGTTATGCGATGGATGTTTGTGATGATGAAGTAAAAGCACTTTCAGCTTGGATGACTTTTAAATGCGCTGTTGCAAACTTGCCTTATGGCGGAGCAAAAGGTGGAATTAAATGTGATCCTCGCAAATTAAGTTTAGGAGAATTAGAAAGATTAACAAAAGCATATACAGTTGCTTTGGCAGATGTATTTGGACCAACAAGAGATATTCCAGCTCCAGATATGGGAACAAGCGCAAGAGAAATGGCTTGGCTAGTAGAAGCATATAATAAAGTTCATCGTGGAAATTTTCCTGGTGTTACGACAGGAAAACAAGTTGGTTTAGGTGGTTCATTAGGTCGCGATGCTGCAACTGGGCGCGGAGTTATGGTTGCTACTATGGCTGCTATGAAAAAAATGAACTTAGATGTTAAAAAAGTTACTTGTGCTGTCCAAGGTTTTGGAAACGTAGGTTCACATGCTGCACGTTTCTTGTTTGAACAAGGAATTAAAATTTGTGCAATTGGTGATCATACTGCAACACTTTGGAACGAAAAAGGAATTGATATTAAAGCGGCTTTGGATTATGCAAAAGCAAACGGAAATGTATTAAAAGGATTTACTGGTGGAGTTGAAATTAAACCTGCAGAACTTTTAACTGCAAACGTTGATGTTTTAGTTCCAGCAGCATTACAAAACGTAATCACCGAAGAAATTGCTCACAACATTAAAGCAAAATTAATTGTTGAAGGAGCAAATGGTCCGACTACAGCTGAAGCAGATCACGTACTAAATGAAAAAGGAATTATTGTTGTTCCAGATATTTTGGCGAATGGTGGTGGTGTAACGGTTTCTTATTTCGAGTGGGTACAAAATAACCAAGGTTATTACTGGCCAGAAGATGAAGTAAATGCAAAACACGATGCTTCTATGAATACTGCATTTGATAGCGTTTGGAACAACGGACAACAATATAAAACCACTATGCGTATTGGTGCTTACATTACTGCTTTGAAAAAAGTAGAGTTCGGCATTAAGGCTAGAGGACATTTCTAGTCGTGAGGTTTCACTCGCGATGGCGAGCACGCCTCGCCATAAATAGGGATTAGTGAATAGTTATTAGGGAACGCCTTTCCATTTGGGAAGGCGTTTTTCGTTTTCCATTTAGATTTTTGTACATTAGTGCGTATCAAAATATTATACCAATGCAAAAAACTATTTTATCTTTCATATTTATCATTAGTACATTTTTTTTGATTCAATGCAATAACCCAGATTCAAAAGAAACTGATTCAAAACAAACAAAAGACAGCACCATGGTGTCTGAAGATTCAGTTAATATAACTGAAGCATCTATCAAATCTGAAATCACTTGTCCTGAATGCGGACATAAAAAAATAGAAGAAATGCCTACGGATGTTTGTTTACTCACTTACACTTGCGAAAAATGCTCTGCTATTTTACATCCTAAAGAAGGCGATTGCTGTGTTTTTTGTACTTACGGAACTCATAAATGTCCTTCCATTCAAGAGGGCTCATAATAAATTTAAATGCACTTCAGCCTTCGTCCTTTTACTATAAATGATTTAGACAGTTTAGTTAAGTATGCAAATAATCCCAATATTGCAAACAACTTAACTGATAAATTTCCATATCCTTACACAAAAGAAAATGGAAAAATGTTTATTGAATTCGCAACCAAAAATACCCCTACTAATATTTTTGCAATCGATATCAACGGTGAAGTATCCGGTGGAATTGGCATTCATCCACAGGAGGATGTTCAGCGAAAAAATGCAGAATTGGGATATTGGTTAGCAGAACCATTTTTGGGAAATGGAATTATTACAAAAGCCATTAATACAAATTGCGGAATACGGATTTGTAAATTTTGATATCACCCGCATTTTTGCTCGTCCGTATGGGACCAATGTTGCTTCTCAACGTGTGTTAGAGAAAGCAGGTTTTACATTTGAAGGGCGATTTGAAAAAACACTTTTCAAAAACGGAGAATTTAAAGATGAATTCATTTATGCTGTAAGAAAAAAATGAGAATCTTAAAAAGCATTAGATCCTGCCTTTAAAACGTTTTTATTTTCTAAACAACCCAACCCTGAAGGGGTAAATTTGGTTTTGCTAAAGGTAAAATCAAACTTTCCGTGGACTTTGACGAGCCTTTAGACGAATTCAAAATTTGAGCGCTGCAGGGACTCAAAAAATATAAAGCAGAACAACAATGGAAGCAAATACATTTAAAACTTTTCCCGATTTACTTTTCCCGATTTACTTTTCCCGATTTACTTTTCCCTACTTCACAATTAACATTCTCTTAGTTTCAGAATAAACAATTTTTCCAGATTGCTTCACAACCATTTTATAGAAATAACTTCCGTTTGAAAAATTATTCATTCCGTTCACCTCAGCAGTATATTTTCCTGCTTGAACTGTTGTATTCAAAACAGTTTTTATTTTTCTTCCTGTTACATCAAATAATTCGATGGAAACATTAGACACTTCAGAAACAGAATAATCAATTAAAGAATTTCCAGTTGTTGGATTCGGATAATTTTGTCCGATTGTATTTTCCAAAGCTTCAGTTGAAGCGAGGCCTAAACCAGTTGGACAAATACGAACAATATAACCAGTAGTTGTATAACCACCTCTTAAAGCATAAATACAACCATCGGCACCTTGTTTCATTGCTAATAATCCTCCACCTGTTCCAGAAGGAGCGTTATCAAACCAGGTCGTTCTAGTAGTAATAATATCGTACGCAGGAGGATTTCCTAAAACACAATCATAAACTCTTCCATAATCGTTATCAGAAACAAGCATGTGATTATTAAATTCAGGCATTACTGTTCCTGAATAGTATAGACATCCTGTAATAGCAGGCAATGGACTTCCCCATGTTTCCATTGGACGAATATCTCCCGTTAAAGAACAAGGTACTGAAGTAGAACTATTCAAAAAATCACCTTCGCAAGTTGCCCAACCATAATTTCCACCTTTGTGAACGATATTAAATTCATCCCAAGCATTCAGACCATTTTCTGCAGAATACATCGTATCTGTAACCGGACTAAAACACATTCCAAACATGTTTCTGTTTCCGTAAGTCCAGATACGATCATCATTTAATGTTGCAGGATTTCCATCATCGTAAAATGGATTATCCGTTGGAATAGTTCCATCGGTATTTATTCTTAAAATTTTACCATATGGATTAGTTAATTTATTTGCAAAATTTAAAGTAGGATTGGTTTGTTGGTAAGCCAAATCTCCTGTTTGAATATAAAGTTTATCAGGCTCAGACGGACGGAAACGAATAATTCCACCAAAGTGATTTCCTCCATAAGTTGCAGCTGAAGTTGCATATTGAATATTCAAAATAACTGTAGGTGCAGTTCCAACATTACCAACGGTTGTAAAACGAACAACACGCATTTGCAATTTTGTTTGTGCAGGATTACGATAATTGTAGTAGGCATAAACATAACCATTAACAGTAAAGTTAGGGTCAACAGCAATACCTAGTAATCCTCTTTCAAAATCAGAATCAACTGAATCGGTTAAATCATAATAGATTCCCAATCCAAGTCCAGAAGAACTAGCCATTCTAATATAAGCTTGTGCTGCAGGGAAAACGTTGTCTCCCTTTTGAGTGTATATATATCGTCCATCAGGCGTCCAATCGAAATCGGCCGGATAACGCATTCCAGTAACAATATTTGTTGCTGTATAGGTTGCTGGTAATGTTTGTGAATTTACCGAAACAACAGCAAGCATAAAAATTGAAAGTGTAAGTAATA
>CAMCUO010000036.1 GCA_945879015.1 Chitinophaga pinensis
AGCAAAAAGTAATAGGCTGTACCGGCAGTAAGGGGTATCAAAACAGATCCATTTCCTACATTGCCGTTTGTAATATTATCGATGCAAGTCCAGCCGGCACCATTGCAGCCACCCGCAGCCGTTTTATAAAAATAATCGATGTAATTAAAACTCGTCGGCTGATCAATGAGGTAATTACCGGTAACAGCAGGGGTATAGGAATAAACCAGTTCGGTACCAGGCGTTGCAAAACTACAGGTAGTGGACGGTGGATTATAAGCTCCTCCTCCACTTGGAAAAGTGGCATTGACAGCAACCCCGCAGGTAATGGCGGCAATAGTAGTGCAAGGATTATAGGAGGAACAATTTATAGTAAAGGAAACACTGCCCCCGGCAGTTGTTTCGGGATCAAGCATAAAATAATACTGAGTACCGGCGGTTAATGAAATACCTACAACGGCATTGTCGGCATCGGCATTTCCAATATTATCAATGCAGGTCCAACCGGTATTATTACATCCACCGGAAGCCGGCTTGTAAAAGAAATCGTTTAACCCGAAACTAGTAGGCTGACTTATGGTATAGGTACCTGTTGTGGCAGGCGTGAAGGAATAAATTTTTTCGGCACCCGGTGTTGAAAATCCACAGGAAGCAACGACAGGGTTGTAGGCACCACTACCCGCTGGAACAGTAACAGCAACAGCCGAACCACAGGTGATGGTTGGTATCGTAGTACAAGGGTTATAGGCAGCACACGTAACACGGTGACTTAAAATTGTAGCCTGAGAAAGAGGATTGCATGTACTTGTTGCAGACCAATCCGTTACAAAAAGAGTAAACGTTGCAGTAGCGGTAGCCACCCAGCTAAGGGAAGCAAAGTTGCTAAAACAAAAGGGTCCATTGTCGTCATTAGCAATTTGCTGCACCGCTCCGGCAGAGACAGTTCCCGAGTAAATGCGGAGGTAAGTATCATTTGTACCGGCGCTCGAACAGGTACTAAAATCGTAGGTGCAACCTGCGGTTGCAGCAAATCTATATTGCCTTATGGCACCAGCAGCTGCAGGAACACTTGCAAATGTTCCGGTTGGAGTTATTGTAACTGGAGCAACTGGAGTACCGCACCACTGGGCACTTAAAGAAGTGGGAGTTAAAAAAGATGGAACAGCCACCAATAGCAGTGAAAAAATATAAAAGGGAGAGATCAATTTTTTATTCATTGGTTTATTTCTCAGTTATAAAGGTTGTGCTCCTGCTTTACCAAAATGTAAAACTTAGCACTACATTTTTTTTATAAAACAAGCTTATTAATAAAGGGAAAACTAAACAATGCCACAAATACCGCCAACTTGACTCGCTTTAAAATACGGCTTATTGGGATTTACATTGTTAGTCGGCATTTCATAGCATGAACTATTCTTCATGTTTGAACGGAAACCAGTTAAATTCAATATACTACTAACTGTTTTAAACAGTTTCTGATTGTGTAATTTTGTTTCCATAAGAGTAGCTTTTTTCATTACTATAAATATAATTTATTCGTCCGCTATGTTACTCAATAATTTTTAGTTTTTCAATACTTTTCGATGAAAGGCGAAATTTTGTAGGAGAATGGATAGAAGTTGTATGTTATTCGAAGAGATGGGAAAACACGACAGTATTGATGAAAATTAATATTAAAAAAGCATTAATATCATAAAAAAGTAGGCTAGTGCGTAATTAGATAGTATTTATCGAAATAAGCATCTTTTTAGGAACATTTTAATTAAATAATCGTTTAATGACAGCGTCTACTAAAATTATATATTTATGAAATTTTACATATAAGGCATTACAAAATATAAAATTATGAAGTGTATAATTATTGATGATGAAAAAATGGCAAGAGATATCTTGGCACATTTTATTTCCAAACATGCTGAATTGGAACTGGTAAAACAATTTGAAAACCCAACAGATGCAATTTCATATATCAAGGTTAATGAAATTGATTTGATCTTTCTTGATATTGAAATGCCTCAAATGACAGGAATAGAGTTTATTACTTTTGTTGCTGAAAGCTTACCTAAGGTTATCATTACAACCTCTCATACAGATTTTGCTATTGAGGCTTTTAAATATAATGTTTCTGGATATTTGGTTAAACCCGTAAAATTTGATCAATTTTCATTGGCAATAAAAAAAATAGTAAGTGAAAATAAAATCCAAAACACTGTAAATTTCAAGGACAATATTGTTTTTATTAAGGACGGTAAAACTATTGTTAAGATTGATGGTTCCGATATAAAATTAATTGAATGTATTGGTGATTATGTAACACTTTATTCTAAAGATAAAAAGTATGTAGTTCATTCAACAATGAAGGCAATGGAAAAGAGATTTTCGAATAACGAATATATAAGGGTTCATCGCTCCTTTATTATTCGTTTGGATGCAATTGAAGATATTGAAGATGATACCATTGCATTTGGTAAAAAGCTTATTCCTATTGGCAAAACATATAAAAAGAAAGTTTATAAACGGTTAAATATTTTGTAGCATTATTTCCGTTTACCTGCCATTTTCTTGCTTTTTTGCTAAATCTGAGTACTTTCATCTAATTTGTTTAAATATGATATTTTGTTGCGTTTAAGTAGGAGAATAAAACTTAAAACAAAATATCATGAATACTCCAAGCAAAAAAAACGAGGAAGCAGCTGTAAAAATGAATGTCTATGCTGTTATTACTTTGGTTGCTATTGCTCTTTTGGCATTAGTTTGTAGACATCTTTTTCATATTCTTTAAAGACAGCAATTGCAGGTTTTATTGATCATTTATTGGAACTTTAAACAAATTCTTATGATTATGTCAAAAGAAAATGAAGTGACATTAGTTGACAAACAACTGCAAGTTTCCAAATGAAAAAATTCAATTTTCATCTACGGAGCTGAGTGATTTGTGGATTAACCTTAGTTCACATTATGCTGACGATTTATACTAATTGTAATTTGTAGATAGCCCAAAGGTCTTCTGCAAATTTTATAATAGTAATGCCGATATATCAAAATAATAGTGCTATTTATTGGACTATATTTTTTATATAATCGGTATTATTTTCGATATGCTTATTGTATACCATTTGGCAGACTTTATCCATAGCCTTAAAAATTTCTATGTCAAAATCGGCAGAATTTGCAATTCTAGTTAAGGTAACAACAGCATCAAATAGTAATTCATTTTTATTGCGTTGAATTTGTTCAATAGAATTTACTTTATTGCTTCCTTTTTCAGATTCTGAAACGAGTATTTCTTCAGTTTTGATATCTATTGCGAACAGGATTGTCTTTTTCATATCATTTAATTTGTTTTGTAAAATTTAGTGTAGATGGCATCGGCCATTTGAATTGGTTGTTTTGTTTTTGCATCTATTTCCTTTCTTTGTTGTCCCGGTGCATTGGCTTGAAGTACTTGACGACTTTTTGGTTGTATTTTTTTCACAGCAATTAGTGCCAACTCTCTTATTATGCACTTTACATGTACAACTATTAGACTTGCTTCGATTGCATTGTTGGCAAAGTAACTGAATATTTGAAACATCGCTATTTCCTCCGCATGAGTATGGCCTAATATGATCATATTCTAAACTGGAAGAGCTTCCACAGCATCTACAGGTACCACCATCCCTTGAGTATACAATTTTTTTTGTTGTTTGAGAGATATATCGACTTTGAGAGAAACAAGAAATGCTAATAAAGAGTAGCGCTAGGAATAAAAGTATTTTTCTCATTGTTCTGATTTATATTTCATTTTTATTTGACTTGATCGTTTGTTCATTAGGCACATTGCGTTTGCCACTATGGTCAGTTTGTTTAAAAACTCCGTTTGTTAAACAAATATAAGCTATTTAAAAGGGATATCAGAAGACCTTTAAAATGAAATATATTTATGAGTTGAAAAAATTGGAAAGCTTATTTTGAATGTAAATGATTTTATGCTGTTCGATATTTCAAAAAATAAAAAGCCAAGCTCTTCAAGAAACTTTTTGAACACATTTTTACCAACAATGTTCATAATCCTACGCAAATTGTAAGCTGTAAACATCAATCCGACATCAGCACTGGCATGCTTTTTTTTCTTTGTCATGATGTAATAAAAGCCCCATTGTCTTTTTAATATAGTCACAATAACTAAAGTGAAAGAACATTCATATATGCAAACTACATGTAGTAATGTTTTTGATTTAAAAATGACATTTGAAATTTTTAAGATAAAATAAATTTGTTTCTTTTAAAGACTTTATCATTGTTAAAAAAACCTAAAGGAAACAAACACATTTTTTCGTAATTTTGCAACTTATTAAAATAACAATTAAACATGAGCCACCTAATAGCACCCTCCATCCTATCAGCTGATTTTGCAAACATTCAGCGAGATGTTGAAATGATTAATAAAAGTGAAGCTGACTGGTTTCATGTTGATATTATGGATGGAATGTTTGTTCCAAATATTTCTTTTGGTTTCCCGGTTATCAAAGCCATTAAAAAGCATACAACAAAACCATTGGATGTGCATTTGATGATTAATGATCCTGATAGATATTTACAAACCTTTAAAGAAGCTGGAGCAGATGTATTGACTGTTCATTTAGAAGCATGCAATCATTTACATAGAAGCATTCAAGCAATAAAAGCATTAGGAATGAAAGCAGGAGTTGCAATCAACCCTCATACTTCAGCTAATTTATTGATGGATATTATTGCTGATGTAGATTTAGTTTGTGTGATGAGTGTAAATCCTGGATTTGGCGGACAAAAATTTATTGAAAACACTTATCATAAAATTCACACGCTACATGAAATGATTCGTGCTACAAAATCAAAAGCTCTTATCGAAATTGATGGAGGTGTTGATATGAATAATTACAAAAAATTGATTGATGCTGGAGCGAAAGTGCTTGTTGCAGGAAATACAGTATTTTCATCAAGTAATCCATCACAAACAATTTCCGAATTAAAAAAGGGATAACATTTATAACTGATTCTCCTTTTAAAATCGTCATGCCGTGCCACGACACTGCATCTCCCGAATGAGGACTGCTAACAACAATGAGATTCCGTGTCGTAGCACGGGATGACAGTAACGAGGAGAAAAATCTGTGTCAACTAAAAAAAAAGTAATTGTTATAGG
The DNA here is from genome assembly GCA_945879015.1 of Chitinophaga pinensis. Lineage (GTDB taxonomy): Bacteria > Bacteroidota > Bacteroidia > 2-12-FULL-35-15 > 2-12-FULL-35-15 > 2-12-FULL-35-15. The sequence goes on from CAMCUO010000036.1 coordinate 5,144, forward strand.
AGCAGGATTTGCAGGATTATAAGCTGCTACCACTTTAGCACAAAAAGGCTTTGATGTTACTTTACTCGAAAAAAATAAAGATTTAGGTGGTCGTGCACGTAAATTAGAAATCGATGGTTTCACGTTCGATATGGGTCCAAGTTGGTATTGGATGCCAGATGTATTCGAAAACTATTTTTCACAATTCAATACTACTGTTGCTCAACAATATGATTTACTTCGTTTAGATCCTTCTTATGCTGTTTTTTTTAGCAAAGATGAAGTGATGCGAGTTCCAGCCAACTCAAATGAATTTTATAATCTCTTCGAAAAATACGAGCAAGGAAGCAGTATTCAGCTCAAGAAATTTTTAGCCGATGCAAAATATAAATACGAAATTAGTATGAGTGATTTCGTTCACAAACCGAGTCTGAGTATTTTTGAATTTGTCGATTTACGCATTTTAAACGCTGCACTCAAAATGGATCTGTTCAAATCCATCAGCAAATACATTCACAAACATTTTAAAAATCAGAAATTAATTCAACTATTGGAATTTCCAGTTTTGTTCTTAGGCGCAAAACCCAATCAAACACCAGCATTGTACAGCATGATGAATTATGCCGACATAGTTTTAGGAACTTGGTATCCGATGGGCGGCATGTATAAAATTGTGCTACCTTTTATAGGTAATGTTTATATTTGTTTAGAAAAGATTAGAAGGTGTTTACATAGTGTTTATTATTTGATATTGTAGAGAAAGGACTTGGTGGTAAAGTGAAAATTTCAATCGAAATGAAATAAATTTTATTCGCAATTATATATGAAAACAAGTGAACCAAACTGCACTGATCACTTACTCCCAATGCGTGAAAAAGAATTTTAGATGTTTATCCAAATTGGAGAAAAAGATGCATTCATAGCTTCTAGTAAATTCAAAAAGAAATTCGCTACTAGGGTTGAAGGGTTAACTAGCTGACTAAGTAATTGGGTGACGAAGGGTTTATTAAGAGCGTGATTGCGAGTCCAGCATTTTCGCGGTATGTGGCAATCTCTCATGGAGAACTAATTTAAAATAATTTTTCTTTTGCCCCTGATTGTGGCAAGTAAGTTAATGGTAAAAACCTACCGCTCCAAACTCACATTCTCATCACCATTCTGATAGGGCAAATACGTTACAATAAATTGAAACATTTCATCGGAAGTACGCATACTTCCCTCCCGATCCGCAACCAGCCTTGGTGGTGAAAAAGGATTGTTCGGGTTTGAACGAGTATTATCGAAAACTCCTACTGTATGAATGGTTGCTCCTTTCGGAATTTTTACCATTTTTTTAAAAGTGTAAAAATACTGCCATCTGAAATCCCATTTGTTTATTTTAATTAGCGGAATCGTATCTCCTTGCGAAGTAACTGCGTAAGCCCAAAAACTTTTTCCTAATAAATGCATGTGTGGATTTATCGTCAACAAAGAAATATCAAACGGGACTTGATAAGATGATGTGAATGTTTTTATTTCATTCGGAGGAATAACTAATTCAGGAACAGTGGGAGAAATGCCATAGGTTCCCATTTGAAATTCCTGTGTAGGGCGCTTTGGTGGCGACTTTGCATAGAACACATTAAAAGTTGTTTGATCTGTTGTATCCACACGTGAAGGACCGTAATGAATGTCTTTTAAAAACAAAGCACCTTTTCTTGCCAATTTAAATCCTCCAATTCCATCCGGATAAATGGGTGGCGTTACACCTGGCAAATAATTGGTAACAGATTGTGTCATCATCGGAAAGCTTGTTCCGTCATCGTTTGCTAGACCTAATTCTTTGTAGGCAATTAATTTATCAGGGAATGAATCCACATTGATAAATACATTTCCTTTAAACACATCTTTCTTTTTATCAAATTCATAACTCAGCAATTGTGCATTCACGTGATGCAATAATTTTCTGTTATCAGGCACCACTTCAATAGTTGTGATAAATTTATCTTCGGGAATTTCATAAGGAACACGCATCAATAAAAATTTATCCTGTGCATCGCCTTTTATTTTGTATGCTTCTCTGAATTTAATTACCAAATCAGGTGTTCCTAATTGAGAGCCTTTCGGGAAAATAGGAAGTGCAGGAATTTTTGTTGAATCACCCATTAAACAACCTTCATCTACCCAACGCACAACCAAATCAATTTCATGTTGTGTCAATACTTTTTCATCAATAAAATGTGAATAGCTATCATCCGCTGGCCAAGGCGGCATGAAGCGGGTTTTGGTAACAAACTTCATCAAAGCACTTCGTGATTTTGCGTCTTGGTAAGTGATTAAACTAAAAGGACCAGCTTCTCCCGGTCGGTGACAACTTGTGCAGTTTTTATAAATGATAGGCGCAATGTGTTCGGAGAACGTAACTTGTTCAATGAGTTTATCATCTCCGCAGGATGTGAGGAAAAGGGTGATGAGAATGTATATGTAGTTTTTAATGTTCATTTTTAATAAGTAAAATCATCTTGTTACCGTCATTGCGAGTCCCGACCCGAGCATCGGGCGGGATGTGGCAATCTCTGCCCATTGATAACTCAAGTCCTCATCGTGAGAGATTGCCACACTTCGTTCGCAATGACGTTCCTAAGTCCTCATCATGAGAGATTGCCACACTTCGTTCGCAATGACGTTCTTAAGTCCTCATCGTGAGAGATTGCCACACTTCGTTCGCAATGACGTTCTCAAGTTACCGTCATTGCGAGTCCCGCATTTTCGCGGGATGTGGCAATCTCTGCCCATTGATAACTCAAGTCCTCATCATGAGAGATTGCAACACTTCGTTCGCAATGACGTTCTTAAGTCCTCATCATGAGAGATTGCAACACTTCGTTCGCAATGACGTTCTTAAGTCCTCATAATGAGAGATTGCCACACTTCGTTCGCAATGACGTTCTTAAGTTACCGTCATTGCGAGTCCCGCATTTTCGCGGGATGTGGCAATCTCTGCCCATTGATAACTTAAGTCCTCATCGTGAGAGATTGCCACACTTCTTTCGCAATGACGTTCTTAACGATGTATATCTTTTTTCTAAGCGTTCGTTATACTAAGAAAACATTCAAACAAAATTAAGATTATCTTTGTGTTAATGCGAAGAACATTTAAAATAATTTCTCTTCTATTCCTTTGCTTATTAATAAGCACAACCTACTCCTGCAAAACAAAATCCGGTCACAACAAATACAGAGAAGCAAAAGTACGTCCAAGCGAAAAACAAATGCGTGCTGATAAAAAAGCTATAGCGAGAGGAAATAGAAATTACAAGAAAAATTTATTATCGAACAGAAAACGTTTGTTTGGCAACAAAAGAGATCCAGGAAGGCCCAGAAACTAAATCCCAATTAAAAACTTCATTGTATCCACACCATCCGCATAATCATTAAGCGTTGGGCATTGTGCTTTTCCGAACGGAAGCGCATTTTTTATTTCTATGCTGTTTGAAACAATGCATTGCAATTGCTCCGCTTCATTTTCTAATTTTTTATTCAAGTCTTTGATGTCCTCATAAAATTCGTAAAACAAAACACCAATCGGAGATGAATATGTAGCATCTTCTTTCAATAATAAAAAATTATTGTCGAGTAAAGTTGGATTACTGCTCATCAAATACACCGTTTTATTGTAATCGTAATTGTTTGCGTATTTGTTGTTATTCACAATGTTTTGAAAATCAAAAATCGATTCATAAAATGTATCAAACACATATCCTTTGGGAACAAATAGTTTAGAAACATTTCTACAACCCAATCCGAAATATTGAAACACATCATTCCCTAAAAGCTTTAATTCGGGTTTGGTTTCCGCGCCAGTTAATACAGCAATCGAATTTCTATTCTTACGGATAATGTTTGGATATTTTCCAAAATAGTATTCGAAATAACGAGCCGAATTATTGCTTCCTGTTGCAATAACCGCATCCATGCTTTTTAATTGGTCTTCTGTAAATTCAATCAGATTTGTAAAATCAGGTTCTGTTTGCTTTAAAATTTTCGCCACAAAGGGCAATAAAAATTTATCATCAGAAGAAAGTTTGCCAACAAATTTATTTCCCGAAAGCAAAACACAAAGCATATCGTGAAAACCAACCATCGGAATATTTCCAGCCATGATTACAGCAACACGTTTATGTTCTTTTTCTGCTTTTAAATCTTTAATGTAAATGGATATCCAATCCAACAAACTGTTTTCCTCCAAACTATCCGCAAGAGCGCCAAAAGCATTTCTTACATTATCCTCAGTAAACCATTGATTGTGGATGTGAACTGACTTTATCAATTCCTCCATATCATTATAAAATAAAGCATTCAGGGGATTCTGATCGTCCTTTTTTCCGTTTATAGCAAACTGCTTAAGGAATTGCCCCAAACCTATAAATGCCTTTATTCGATTATCAATGGTCATATTTTTATGTAATTCAATAAAATCTAGTAATTTTGCATTATTATTTTACAAAACTAACAATAATTATGTCAATTAAAATTACTGAAGAGTGCATTAATTGTGGAGCTTGCGAGCCCGAATGTCCAAATAATGCAATCTATGAAGGTGGTAGCGAATGGCGTTTCGCTGACGGAACCTCTTTAAAAGGAGCATTTACTTCAAAAAGCGGAATTAGTGCAGATGCGGATGCACCTCAGGAACCTGTGGTGATGGATGTGTATTATATTGTTTCTGATAAATGTACAGAATGTGTAGGTTTTCATGATGAACCGCAGTGTGCTGCCGTTTGTCCGGTTGATTGTTGTGTAGATGATGAAAATTGGAGAGAAAGTAAAGAAGAGCTTTTAGCTAAAAAAGGAACCTTGCACTTGTAATAAGTATCAGGTAGCAAGTATCAGGTAGCAAGACTTGAATATATTAGAACGTCTCACATTTGTGGGACGTTTTGCATTTATAGAACCGTCATTGCGAGTCACGACCCGAGCATCGGGGCGGGATGTGGCAATCTCTCACGATGAGAACTAGAGTTAGCATTGGTGAGAGATTGCCACATCCCGCGAAAATGCGGGACTCGCAATGACGCTCCGAAAGAAAGAGTGCCGATACAATATGCCATTTCACTTTCCGTTTTATAATCCTTACTTTTGTAATGATGAGAAAATCGATCTCTATATTGTTATTGCTGTTATCTGTGAAGACTTTTTCTCAAAGTGGTTCAGCAGATAAACTTCGGATTCAGGCTGATGAATTGGAGTTGAAAACCATTTGCGCAAAACTCTACCATCTCAATCAATTGAAACAAACGGATGCTGAAAAAAAAGAACTCAATGCTAGCTTATTGAAAAAGTTTGATGAGATTTTAGATTTGACCAACTCTTTTGAAAATTATCAGTTCGACTCTTTAAAAAACGATATTGGTATATTAATTTCACCCGATAAAAAATTTAGAATTGTGCATTGGAATGTTCCAAAAAGTGACGGCACACATGACTATTATGGATTTATACAATCAAAATTTATAACTAAAAAAAATAAAGTAGAAAGCGTCCAAATTTTTCCTTTAACAGATAAATCTTCAGAAATAAAAAATCCAGATAACGCTATAACCGACAATAACAAATGGTTTGGGGCACTTTACAATAAAATCATTATCAAAAAAACAAAAGCAAAAACCTACTACACACTTTTAGGTTGGGATGGAAATGATAAATTTTCTCAGAAAAAAATCATTGACGTATTGACTTTTGATCCGAATAACGGAACGCCAAAATTCGGAGCTGATATTTTCAACTACGAAAAAAAATATCCGAAACGTATCATCTTTGAATACTCTTCAACTTGCAGCATGTCGCTAAAGTACAGTTCTAAAAAAGATTCAATTGTATTCGGACACCTTGCTCCTACTTCTCCTCGACTGGAAGGACAATTTCAATACTATTGTTCGGATATGAGTTTTGATGGCTTCGGTTTTAAAAAAGGCAAATGGAGTTATGGCATAAATGTGAATGCCTTGAACGAAAAAGATGAAAACGATAAGTTGTATGGCGATCCTAAAGATAAATCCGAAGGACATAACCAGAGCAACGACTACAAAGACCCGAATAAAAAGAAAAAGAAGAAAAAAAAGACTGAATAAGCGTCAAAGACACTTCAATCTGTAAAATCAGCTAACACACAGCATCTTTTTATTTTTTAATCTTCGAATCTGCGGCTATTTTTCTCCAATTAAAATTATTCACGACAAATCCCCTTTCCCATTCAATTTATTTCTAATTTTGGCAGGGAATTCCTCAGCTGATACTATCTAATCGTTATATACAATGTTAACAACAGAAATGACAAAAGTTCACAATTTTAGCGCTGGTCCTGGAATATTACCAGCAGAAGTATTAAAACAAGCATCAGAAGCTTGTATCAATTTCGACAATTTAAATCTTTCTCTTTTAGAAATTTCTCACCGTAGCAAAAACTACGAAAAAGTGATGGAAGAAGCGCGTGCTTTGGTGAAAGAGCTTTTAGGATTGAATGATAATTACAAAGTTTTATTTCTTGGCGGTGGTGCAAGTTTACAATTTGCAATGGTTCCTTTTAATTTACTTCGCAACGATGGAACTGCAGGCTATTTAAATACTGGCGTTTGGGCAAGCAAGGCAATTAAAGAAGCAAAATTAATTGGCAACACACAAGTTCTTGCTTCATCTGAAGACAAAAACTTCAACTACATTCCAAAAGGATATGAGATTCCTTCAACACTAGATTATTTTCACATCACATCCAACAACACTATTTACGGAACACAGATGAAAGATTTTCCAAAAACTTCGGTTCCATTGGTGTGTGATATGAGTAGTGATATTTTCAGCAAAAAAGTAAACGGAAATGATTTCGCATTAATTTATGCTGGAGCACAAAAAAACATGGGTCCTGCAGGTGCAACGATGGTTGCAGTGGATGAAACAAAACTAGGAAAAACAGGACGCAAACTATTATCGATGATGGATTATCAAGTTCACATCAAAGGTGATAGCATGTACAACACGCCTCCAGTATTCCCAATTTATGTATCGATGTTGACGTTGAGATGGTTGAAAAACAATGGCGGTATTCCTTGGATTGAAAAAATTAATAATGAAAAAGCTAGTACATTATATAATGAAATTGACCGCAATACACTATTCAAAGGAACTACAGCGGTTGAAGACCGTTCGAACATGAATGTAACATTTGTAATGCATAAACCAGAATTAGAACCAGAGTTTGATAAACTTGCAAAAGAAGCGAACTTAAGTGGTTTACGTGGACACCGTGATGTTGGTGGTTACAGAGCGTCTTTATATAATGCCTTGCCTTTAGAAAGTGTAAATGCGCTTGTTGAAGTGATGCAAGCTTTTGAAAAGAAATTTGCTTAAAAAATTACCACTAAGACACTTAGAACACATAGAAAAAAGGAACCACAAGGGTTCCTTTTTTTGTTTTATAAAATTATATTTTTCTTTCTTTTAAAAAAACCTAAGTGCCCTTAGTGCCTTAGTGGAAAAAAACCTACATCTTCACAAAATCAGCTATTTGTTTCTCTAACACTTTGATAGTATTCTCATCTTTCAATGTTCCATCTTCATTCAAAAGCGTTAAAACACTAGAAATTGGTTGTTTATTTGGTAAAATATGAAATCCTAAATAGTGTAAAATTCCTGTTAGGTCCTCTAATCCACGCAAATTACCTGCTCTTCCAGTGGAAACCCCAACCAAAGCTACCTTTTTTCCTCTGTTAATATCTGGGTGAATCGCATCTATAAAGGTTTTCAGGATTCCTGGAAAGCTTCCATTGTATTCTGGGACAATGAAAACAAACTTATTTGCAGGAACAATATATTCGTTCAACAATTGTTGAAAATTTTCTGAACGTTTGTTATATAAGTCGGTTGCTGTAAAGTCTACAGGCAAGCTTTCCAAAGAAAACACTTTGGATTCAACCCCTTGTTTTTCCATAAGTTGCGCATAGTTCTTGGCAATTTTCAGGGAGTTGCTATTGAGTCTGTTTGTGGCTGAAATAATGGTAATCATAATAAATATTATTAACAAAAAAATTGTTTAAAAATGTCCCATAAGTTTTAAAGAGCTTATCGACTCTAAATCTGTATTTTTAAGACCTATATCAAAGCACAAAGTAAAGCATTTTCGATCAATTTATGAATATTACGTATTTCGGTCATTCTTGTTTTGGAGTTGAGGTAAATGGTAAGCATCTTTTATTCGACCCTTTCATTTCTCAAAATGAATTGGCAACGAACATTGATGTAAACACAGTAAAGGCTAATTATATTTTAGTTTCACATGGCCATTCCGATCATGTTGCTGATTTGGTAAGCATTGCAAAGCGCACAAATGCTAAAGTAATCTGTAATTGGGAGATACATTGTTGGTTAGAAAAACAAGGAGTTACCAATACGCATCCAATGAACATTGGCGGAAAATGGAAGTTTGATTTTGGTGATGTAAAATGTGTGGTTGCGGCTCATTCAAGCAGTTTGCCTGATGGAACTTATGGTGGAAATCCAATGGGATTTATAGTAGAAACCAACTTAGGTAATTTCTATTATGCTGGAGATACCGCTTTAACATACGATATGAAGCTGATTGGTGATTACAGAAAAGTAAATTTTGCTTTTTTACCTATTGGAGATAATTTCACAATGGGTGCAGATAATGCAATAATTGCGGCGGATTTTATTAAATGTGATAGAATAATTGGAATGCATTACGATACGTTCGGATTTATAAAAATTAAAAAAGAGGCGGCTATTAAAAAATTTGACAATGCTGGAAGAGAGTTGATTTTGTTTGATATTGGTGAGATGAAAGCAATAAAATAATTTGGAAATTTGGAAATTCATTAATTTGAAAATTAAAAAATAAAATAAAATCTAAATACTAACAAACGGAATGGGAAAAATAATAGCAATAGCAAATCAGAAAGGTGGCGTTGGAAAAACAACAACTGCTATTAATTTGGCGGCAAGTTTAGCCGTATTGGAATTTAAAACGCTTTTGATTGATGCAGATCCACAGGCGAATTCTACTTCAGGTGTTGGATTTGATCCTCGAAATATAAAAACAGGTATTTACGAATGTATTATTGATGGTGTTGAACCAAAAGATATTATTCTTCAAACAGAAACGCCAAACTTGTTTCTATTGCCAGCACACATCGATTTAGTAGGTGCTGAAATTGAAATGATTAATCTTCCGAATCGCGAAAAGATGATGAAGATGTCTTTGGATAAAATTAAAAATGATTACGATTTTATTATCATCGATTGTTCACCGTCACTTGGATTAATTACTGTAAATGCATTATCGGCAGCTGATTCTGTATTAATTCCAGTTCAGTGCGAATACTTTGCATTGGAAGGATTAGGAAAATTATTGAATACGATTAAAATTGTTCAATCACGTTTAAACACAGAACTTGCAATAGAAGGAATTTTGTTAACGATGTACGATATGCGTTTACGTTTGAGTAATCAAGTTGTAGAAGAAGTAAAAACACATTTCCAACAAATGGTTTTCGATACAATCATTCAAAGAAATACAAAACTGGGTGAAGCTCCTAGTTTCGGACAAAGCATTATTATGCACGATGCAAGCGGAAAAGCAGCTATCAACTATTTAAATTTAGCAAGAGAGATTTTACAGAAAAACGGGATGACCAGATTAAATGATTCTGAAAAATTTATCAATGTAGTAGAGGAAAACTAAAATAAATTCGGAATTCGAAAGTTCGATTTCGGAAGTAAAAAATAAAAAAAAAAGAAATAAAAAAAATTCGAGAAAAAAGAAATTCATATATTTTAGATAGTCAAAAAAACTTCCGAAATTGAACTTCCGAAATCCGACTTAAACAATTAAAATGTCAACAACAAAAACAATGTCAACAAAAAGAAACGCTTTAGGTAGAGGATTAAGTGCATTATTAGAAAATGCAAATACAGATATTACTAGTAATCGATTTGAAGGTGATGGAAAAGTAGTTGGTGCAATTGCCAACATCGAAATTTCAAAAATTGAAACAAATCCATTTCAACCACGAACAAATTTTGAAGAGGATGCATTAAATGAATTGTCAAGTTCCATTAAAGAACACGGCATTATTCAACCTATTACTGTTCGTAAACTCGGGTATGATAAGTATCAATTAATTTCAGGAGAAAGACGTTTCCGTGCTTCTCAATTAGCTGGATTAACAAGTGTTCCTGCATACATCCGAATTGCAAACGATCAAGCAATGTTGGAAATGGCATTGGTAGAAAATATTCAACGTGAAAATTTAGATGCGATTGAAGTTGCAATTAGCTACAAGCGTTTAATTGATGAGTGTTCGTTGACACAAGAACAACTTTCTCAAAAAGTAAGCAAACAACGTTCTACAATAACAAACTATTTACGATTATTAAAATTACCAGTTGAAATTCAATTAGCAATCCGTAATGGTGATATTTCAATGGGTCACGCTCGTGCTTTAATCAGCGTTGAAAATGTTGACTTGCAATTAGACATCTACAATAAAATTGTGTTGAACGATTTATCTGTTCGTGATGTGGAAGATTTAGCACGCGGTGTTAAATCAGAAATAGAAACAAAATCTGAAAAATCAAGTTCAGATAAAAAAACTACCAAAGCATCTTTATCCATAGAGCAACAAAATGCTGTTGAGGATTTACGTGCTGTTTTTAACTCTAAAGTATTAATCAGCAAAGAATCTAACGGCAAAGGCAAAATTGTTATTCCATTCAAATCGGATAACGACTTAAAACGCATCTTGGATCTTTTGGATGCCTAAATCGATAACTCATAAAGTGATTGCAAGCAGGTTATTTCAATTTTTTATTGGAATAACCTTTTTGCTTTTTTTTACTTCAGCTTGTGCTCAAGTGAATGATACAATTATTAAAGGTGACACAGTAACTGTTATCACTAAAAAAGAACCTATAAAAGATTCAACTAATACAGTTGTTACAATAAAAAAAGGCGTAACACATTCTCCAAAAAAGGCAGCATTGCTCTCCACAATTTTACCAGGTGCGGGACAAGTATACAATAAAAAGTATTGGAAACTTCCGATCATTTATGCAGGAGCAGCAGGTTTGGCGTATTCATTTCAATTCAATCAATCGCGTTATGTAAAATACCGTAATGCATATAAGTATAGGATTGACGGGGATGCAACAACAACAGATGGCTACATTGGAATATACAGCGATGACAATTTAAACACACTTCAAAAATATTACCACCGTTACCGAGATTTGACGTTAATTGGTTTTGCAGCTCTTTATGCGCTCAATATTATTGATGCCAGTGTTGACGCACATTTGTTTACCTTTGATGTAAGCGATAATTTATCGATGAAAGTAGAACCAACATTGATAAATACCGCAGGAACGAATAATTATACAACAGGATTAACATTAAAATTGAAGTTTTAGCCCTTCGATAGTGTCTGCTTCAACGCAGAATGCTCAAGGTGACAACTATACAGGAAATAGAATTTTATAAATTATGAACATTGCACTTATAGGATACGGAAAAATGGGAAAAGAGATTGAGCAAATTGCTATCTCTCGCGGACATTCAATTGTTTTAAAGGTTGACATTACCAACGCTGACTCCTACACTATTGAAGATTTAAAAAAAGCGGACATTGCAATTGAGTTCAGCACTCCCGAAGCTGTTATCAATAATATTTACAAATGTTTTGATGCAAATATCCCAATAGTAGTTGGAACAACAGGTTGGCTAAAACAACTGGAGGAAGTAAAATCAAAATGTAATACAAAACAACAGACATTGTTTTATGCTTCTAACTATAGTATTGGTGTAAATTTATTTTTTAAAGTGAATGAGTACTTAGCAAAGTTGATGAATTCTTACCCTGAATACGATGTAGCGATGGAAGAAATTCATCACGTACACAAATTAGATTCACCAAGCGGAACAGCTATTTCATTAGCAAATCAAATACTAGAAAAGAACAAAACAAAAACAAATTGGGTGAATATTGCAACTGAAAATAAAAACGAATTAGCAATCATTTCAAAACGCATAGATGAAGTTCCAGGAACACACACTGTTACTTATTCATCTGCTGTTGACAAAATCAGCATGACGCATATTGCACATAATAGAAAAGGTTTTGCATTAGGCGCTGTTATTGCAGCAGAATGGGTAAAAGGTAAAAAAGGAATATTTGGAATGAATGATTTGCTTGAGAATTCACAATAATTAACAATTGTAAAACAATAAAACATCAGATATACGGTTCATCAAAAGCACTAAGCAAAATTTATAATTCATAATTTATAATTTATAATTTTTTTATATGGATATTTCTTATATTTTTTTAATCCTCTCTTCAATCACAACCATAATAGGACTTTGGAAACTATTTCCATTAGCTGGTCAAGAAGGTTGGAAAGCTTTTATTCCAGTTTACAACTTTATTGTTTGGCTTAAAATTATTCAAAAACCATGGTGGTGGATTTTTTTAATCATCACTCCAGGGATAAATTTCCTAATGGTTGCCATCATGTATTTATTAACTGCAAAGGCATTCAACAAAAGAACGAATCAAGATAAAGCTGTAGCATTTTTATTTGGATACGTTTATCTTCCTTATTTAGCTTTTCAAAAAGACACTGTTTATGTTGGTCCAGAAGACATGAGCAAAAGAAAACCATCTATGGCTCGTGAGTGGACAGAAGCAATTGTGTTTGCAGTAATTGCAGCAACTGTTATTCGTACTTTCTTTTTTGAAGCATTTACAATTCCAACTGCATCACTCGAAAAATCGATGATGGTAGGTGATTATTTATTTGTGAGTAAAGTAAGTTACGGAGCGAAAATTCCAAACACACCTCTCTCTTTCCCTTTTGTTCATCATACTTTACCAGGATCAGCGACAACAAAATCATATTTGGAATGGTTCAAGCTTCCTTACTTCCGTTTACCAGGATTTGGTTCTGTAAAAAATAACGATATCGTAGTTTTCAATTATCCTGATGGAGATACCGTTGCTTTGAATTATCAAAATCAAAGCTATTATCAAATATGTAGAGACGCAAAAGTATCTAGTCTTTATAATAAACCTAATACAAAAATAGAAGTTGAAAGAGGTGTATTTCAACCAATAGGCGAAGTTGTTGCTCGTCCAGTTGACAAAAGAGAAAACTATGTAAAACGCTGTGTTGCTATTGCTGGAGATAAACTTGAAATCAAGGACGCAGAAATGTATATCAATGATAAACATGTTGAAACGCCTGAGCATGCACAATATCATTACTATGTAAAAACAAAAGGTTATTTGTTTGGCGATTACGATCCTCAACGAAATATTATTCCTAATGAACGCTTACTTGATAAATTTGATATTTATGTTGATGAGATTCATATAACAGATATTTCTCCAAATCAAGACACAATAGTATATTTAATTAATATGCCTTTGACTTCTCTTGAAAAAGTAAAGGTACTTTCAAATGTAATTTCTACTGAAAAAGAAATAACACCAAAAGGAGTTTATGAAAGTAAAATCTTTCCTCATTCACCAGCTATTCCTTGGAACAATGATAATTTCGGTCCGTTTGTTATTCCACAAGCAAACACAACAGTTAATTTAGATGCAAAAAATATAAAGTTGTATGATAAAATTATTGTCAATTACGAACGAAACAAATTGGAGATAAAAGGAGACAAAATTTTCATCAATGGTGCAGAAACAAAAACCTATACATTTAAAATGGATTATTATTTTATGATGGGAGATAATCGTCAAAACTCTGCTGACTCTCGTTATTGGGGAGTTGTACCAAATGATCACATTGTTGGAAAACCAGTATTTGTTTGGATGAGTATTAAAGATCCTTTAAAAAATCCAGTTTCTGGAAGTGTTGGATTATTCAAATCATTTTTTGAAGATTCTAAAAAAGGCAGATTCAGATGGGAACGTTTCTTCTGTTTTGTAAGCAATGATGGTTTGTCTCGTTCATACAGAGTTCATTTCCTATTAATTGTTTTAGGTATATCTGGATTTGTTTATTTTAAAAACAAACGTGACGCAAAGAAGTTAAAGAAATAAGCCCCATCGGCCACGCCAAAAGCTTGACAGCTTGTCCACCCATTCGACTCCGCTCCGGGTGAAAGAAGTTTAGCGGAATAAGATTTTTTAAAATTGATAAATAAAACAGTCATAGTTGTAATAAAAGATTGGTCTAAAGCAGTATTCTTTGCTTTTTTTACAATACTATTTTTCAGAATTTTCTTTTTTGAAGCATTCACCATTCCATCTCCTTCCATGGAGAAATCATTGTTGACTGGCGATTATATTATTGTAAGTAAATTAAGTTATGGTCCACGCATTCCAATTACTCCGCTAGCTTTTCCGTTCGCTCATCAACTGATGCCATTTACAGAAAACACAAACTCATATTTAGATTGGATAAAAATTCCATATATGCGTTTGTTTGGTTCACCAGATTTAGAAAGAAACGACATTGTGGTGTTTAACTATCCACTTGAAGATGAACGACCAATTGACCAACGTACGTTTTATATTAAGCGCTGTGTTGCTATTTCTGGTGATACATTGGAAATACGTTCCGGACAAGTTTACATAAATGGAAAATACAATGATTGTCCAGAAAAATTACAATTCGATTATAAAGTAAAAACAGCTATTGATTCGATTAATAATGATTCATTAAAACTTCTTGGAATAACCGAAGGCGATCATATGCAGAACAAAGGAGAATTTTGGTTTACTATGAATTTAGAAAATGTGGAAATCATGAAAACATTTCCACACGTAACATCCGTAGAACGATTGATTGATAGAAAAGGCGGTTACAATGATTATATGTTTCCCGAAAACGAACATTTTTTATGGAACGTAGATTTTTTCGGTCCGATATATATTCCAAAAGAAGGCGATTCAGTAAAACTTACAAAAGATTCATTACCACTTTATGAAAGAATTATAAAAGTGTATGAGAAAAATGAATTACGACTGAGTAACGATTCTATTTTTATTAATGAAGTATATTCAACACATTATACTTTCAAAATGAATTATTATTTTATGATGGGCGACAATCGCCACAACTCTTCCGATTCGCGCTTTTGGGGCTTTGTTCCCGAAGATCACATTGTAGGAAAAACAGTTTTAATTTTAATGTCGATTGACAAATCGGATGGCGGTAGCGACATTCGTGGAAATCGATGGTTTAAGTCGGTGGATTAGTTCATTAGTTCACTGGTTCATTAGTTCACTGGTTAATTAGTTCACTGGTTCATTAGTTCACTGGTTCATTAGTATGCTGTGTTTGATATAGTTAATTTTAGTGTAAAATAGAAGTGATTGGGTGATTAAGTGATTGGGTGATTAAGTGATTGGGTGATTAAGTGATTAGGTGATTAGGTAATTGGGTAAAAACTACTGCATGTCGGCCATCCTCGATAAAATAGAAATCAGACATTTTGAGAACACTGATGACATTGATGCAATAACGCTCCTATTAAACAAAGCTTACAAAAAACTTTCTGATAATGGATTCAAGTATTTGGCTTCTCACCAAGATGCTACTATGACAAAAAAAAGAATAGATGAAGGTGAATGCTTTGTCGTGTTACTTGAAAATAAGATTATCGCTACCGTGACGTATTATTCTCCTAAAAATGCTTCAGGAAATGAATGGTATAATCAAGATTTTGTTGCCTCTTATGGTCAATATGCCGTTGACACAAATTTTCAAAATATTGGTTTAGGAGGGAAATTAATTGAATTCGTAGAACAACATGCAAAAGCTGACAATGCAAAGAGATCTCGATCGACACTGCAGAAGGAGCAATTGAATTAATTAATTTTTATTCAAAAAGAGATTATAAATTTGTAGACCATGCTCAATGGGACGAAACAAATTACAGAAGTTTTATACTAAGTAAAAAGTTAGGCTAAAAAAAACCAGTACAGGCAACCCATACAAATGAACTAATGAACAAGTGAACCAATGAACAATATTGCAGTATTATCATCTTCTTATTTAGCCCCTATTCAATATTATTCCAAATTGAAAAATTATTCAAAATGCATCATTGAGCATCATGAACATTTTCCGAAGCAAACTTATAGAAGTCGCTGTGATGTATATTCCCCAAACGGAATTTTAACTTTAAGTATCCCATTAGTAAAACGTAATCATCGCCAATCTATAAAGGATATTAAAATTGCTTATGATCACAACTGGCAGAAATTGCACTGGCGAAGTTTAGAATCGTGTTACAGGCGTTCTCCTTTTTTTGAATATTTCGAAGATGATTTTTTGCCTTTTTATACAGATAAGAAATTTGATTTTTTATTGGATTTAAATGAAAGTCTGAATCAAGAAATTTTGAAACTCTTAAAATTAAAACCTACCTATGCATTCAGTGCAGAATATCTAAAAACATATCCCGATGCGGATGATTTCAGAGACATCATTTCTCCAAAAGTAAACTTGAGCGCTGACAAGCAATTCAACCCTAATCCATACATGCAAGTTTTTGAACCCCGCCATAAATTTTTACCCAACTTAAGCATAGTAGACCTCTTATTCAACGAGGGTTCCAGAGCACTAGAAACAATCTAAATTTTGTTAAAAAAAGCATCTATTTTTGAAGCAAAAACAGCTTTTTGTTGTTATATTTGAGTCCAATAGTCATTCCGACCGAAGCGGAGGAATCTAAATTAACATCAATACGAGTAAAAAGATTTCTCGACTCTGCTCGAAATGACAGTACAAAGAAGCTTTTGACTTTTGACTTAAAAACTTTTGACTTAAAGTATGGATATAGAATTCAATAAAAACGAAGATGTGATGAAGCAACTTATTTCCGGGATGGAACGTAGGTTGGAGAAAATATATTTAGGAGGAGGAAAAGCAAGAATAGATAAGTTACATGAGCAAGGAAAAATGACTGCTCGTGAACGTATTTCTTATCTTATTGATAAAGATTCGGAGACCTTAGAAATTGGCGCTTTTGCTGGTGATGATATGTATAAAGAACATGGTGGTTGCCCAGCTGGCGGAGTTGCAATTATTATTGGATATGTAAGTGGTCGCCAATGTATTATTGTTGCTAACGATGCAACCGTAAAAGCGGGTGCTTGGTTTCCAATCACAGGAAAAAAGAATTTACGTGCTCAAGAAATTGCGATGGAAAATCGTTTACCAATTATTTATTTGGTAGATAGTGCAGGAGTGTTTTTACCAATGCAAGATGAGATATTTCCAGACAAAGAACATTTCGGAAGAATTTTTCGCAACAATGCTGTGATGAGCAGTATGGGAATTTTGCAGATTTCTGCAGTAATGGGAAGCTGTGTTGCAGGTGGCGCTTATCTTCCAATCATGAGCGATGAAGCAATGATTGTAGAAGGAACAGGAAGTATTTTCTTAGCCGGTTCATATTTAGTAAAGGCTGCTATCGGAGAAAATATTGATAACGAAACATTGGGTGGTGCAACTACACATTGTGAAATATCAGGTGTTACAGATTATAAATGCAAAGACGATAAAGATGCTTTAGATCGTATCCGAAATATCATGAGCAAGGTTGGTCATTTTGACAAAGCAGGATTTAATCATACTGAAGCAAAAGCACCGAAAAAAAATCCTGAAGATATTTTAGGAATTATTCCAGATGCAAGAGATAAGCAATACGACATGCAAGAAGTTATTGATCGTTTGATTGATGATTCTGATTTTGAGCCTTACAAAGACGAGTATGGACAAAGCATCATTTGTGGATTAGCACGTATTGGTGGTTGGGCAGTTGGAATAGTTGCCAATCGACGCAAAGTGGTAAAGAGTAAAAAAGGTGAAATGCAATTTGGTGGTGTTATCTATAGTGATAGTGCTGATAAAACAGCCCGTTTTATTATGAATTGTAATCAGAAAAAAATCCCTTTAGTGTTTTTACAAGATGCAACAGGATTTATGGTTGGCTCTCGTTCAGAACATGGAGGGATTATTAAAGACGGAGCAAAACTCGTAAACGCAATGGCGAATTCGGTAGTTCCAAAATTTACAATCATCATTGGAAATAGTTACGGAGCGGCAAACTATGCTATGTGCGGAAAAGCATACGACCCAAGATTAATTGTTGGTTGGCCTACAGCGCAAGTTGCAGTAATGGGTGGTGCACAAGCTGCAAAAGTATTGGTACAAATTGAAGTAGCTTCTTTAAAATCAAAAGGAGAAGTAATTACTCCAGAAAAAGAAGCAGAATTGTTTAATAAAATAAAAGACCGTTACGACTCGCAAACATCACCATACTATGCCGCTTCAAGAATATGGTTGGATGCAATAATTAATCCTTTAGATACACGTAAATGGATTTCGATGGGAATAGAAATGGCTAACCACTCTCCTATTACTAAAGCTTATAATGTTGGAGTTATTCAAACTTAGTTAATAGTGAATAGTTAATAGTGAATAGTTAATGGTTAATCGTTAATAGTTAATAGTGAATAGTGAATAGTTAATGGTTAATCGTAAAATAGGACAAATCACCTTTAAGAAAATTTTAATATCTTTGATTTATCAAAAACAAAACTTATGAATTCTAAATTATTTTCAGCTCGATTTATTTTTATTACGTCTGCTATTGTATTAGCAGCATTAAGTCGTGTTTTACCACACTTTAACAACTTCACTCCTATTGCCGCGATGGCTTTGTTTGGAGGAGTATACTTTTCAGATAAACGTTTGGCATTCATCGTTCCATTAGTTGCAATGATTCTTTCAGATGTAATTTTGGAAATAACTACTGGTTGGGGATTTCATAATACAATTGTATATGTTTATGTAGCATTTATTTTAACATCAGCAGTAGGATTGTATGTTAGAAAAAATACAACTTTTCAAACAGTATTAGGAGCTTCTGTAATTTCATCTTTATTGTTTTTCATGATCACTAATTTTGGTGTATGGGCGGCAAGCGGAGGAGTTGCTGGTGCGTCAGGATTAGCAACAACTTATGTTTTAGGTGTTCCGTTTTTTGCTCCAACACTATTAGGTGATGTTTTTTATAACACTATCTTATTTGGAGCATTTTATTTAGCACAACGTAGAATTCCAGCTTTGATAAAGTAAATTCAATAAATACCTTATTTTAATGGCGAAACATTTAGTTTCGCCATTTTTCGTTAAAGAAAGTTCTATTCTTTTATTTGATTAGTATTTACGTAAATTTGGTATTAAACCATTTTTTCAAAAAAATACAGCCATGAAAAGAACCGCTTCCTAAGAATTATGTTGCACAGATGATGCATCCCATGTTACCAAATGCAATCTCCTAAAAATTATACAGAAAAAGAGTGGCTGAATCTTCTACCATCGCATCAACTGATCTTTAGAGAAAGTCCATTCTGGAGTTTCTAAATCACCTGTGAAATTAGTGCTATACCAAGGACTAATACTTGCATTATTTAAATTCTTAAGTATATGAATTTCCTGAGCAGGCATATAACTTTGTTGAATCATAAATAATTTTTCTCCAGTTGTTTCGTGCACACAAACATCAATAACCAAAACTGCATGGCCTGGGAAACCACCTAAAATAAATACATCACCGATTTGAATATCTTTTACATCAGCAACTTTTCTTAATTCTTTACTTAAAGAAGAAGTTCCTGCATAATTAAAAATTGTTTTATTATAGCTAGTAAATGTTTTGTAAGAATCGTCCTTAGCGGCATTTTTCGACCACGTAACGTTGTTTCCTTTAATCACTGTTCTAAAACCTTCACTCCATTTTTTAAAGCCGATTGAATGTCCGCTAGTAAAATTAAAATGCAAGTTTTCATAATCTTTAATTGAATAAAGATATTCGGAACGCATTCGCATTACAGCATCTGCACATTGCTGAATATCGGTTGAGCCAACATCAATATTTACAACAGCAGCATGACCACTTTGATAACGCTTTAATTCACCATTAAACAAACGAACATCGGGATTGCCTTGCTTCAAAGGAAGAAATCTCAACCAATCCCCAAATGAATTAGCCTTCACTTCTACTCTTTTAAATCCTTTTGGAACTGCAACTCTGTTTACAATAGCATTTTTGATATCATAATTTGATTGCCAACAATACTTGTTGGTGGTTGTAGCTATAATTTCATCAGGTATAAACGCAGACAAAACCAAAGTATCATTTTCCTCCGCATTTGAATGAGTGCAAGCGTGGAATGAAAATATACAGGAACAAATTAAGATTAACAACACACACACCCGCCCGAATGGACGAATACCTGCCCGACTTTGCCATTTAGACGGGCATTCGTTCGGGCGGGCCTTAACCCTCTCAAGAGGGAAATAGCTTCTACTTACGAATGAATTCTGATTTCTTTTAATAAACATCTATTCGTAATATTCGTTATTACTTGTTATCCGAACCTTCTTTATGTCGGTTTAAAAATTGCTTGTGCGAAAGATATACAGCATAGTTAAATGATAATTGAAAAACTCCAAAATTTACTTCATTGGAATCATAAAATGTAGAGGCGGATAAAGTATATCTGGCTGCTAATGCTATATTTTCAGATAAATCAATCTCAGTGCCAAACAAAACTCCAACGTCAGCAGGTTTGATATTATTGTAAGCTTTAGTCTTTGTACCAGTAGAACTACCTCCATCGAGGAATACTATAGAAGAATTTGTAAATTGAGAATATTGTGCTCCTAAATTGAACCTAATATTGTCACCTAATTTATATTGTAAATAAACAGGCACATCAATATAATAATATCTGTATTTAATGATTGGAGATTCATTTTTGAATGATTTTCCTGTGTACAATAATTCTAGTCCAACATTTATTTTATCTGACAAAACAATTGTATACATAAAGCCTCCACTAAACAATATCCCTGATTTGTATTTCATGGTATCTTTAAGAAGATTAGAGCTAGTCATACCTAAAGTAAAAGAAAAGGTAGAAGATGTTTTATTTGAATAAACTTGCGAACTAGCTTTAAACGAAAACAAGCATAAGAATAGAATCGTTATGCTTGTTTTAAAAAATGAATGAATACTCATACTTATTTTAATGAAATTTTAACAGTGTAGCTTCCAGAATTGTTTGCATTATAAACTGTTTCATAAATTGAAATAAACAACATTCCAGTTGTGGTAGCAGTTTCATTAAACTTTGCTCCAGCTTTTAAAGTTTGAGTAGAAGTTTCTCCAATTTTATAAACCACATTACCATAAGCAGGATAAGTAGTTCCCCTTTTCACTAATTCATCAAATGCCGTTTTACGCATTTGTTCGTTTGAATTTGATAATTGCTTAACAAGATTCACAACTTTATCATTAGTTGTTTTATCGCTTGTTATTCCCAAATCTAAGGCAGTAAAATTTTTAATAGGAATCTCTAATTTACCGTAAGCATTGTTAAGAGAGATGCTAGCCATTTTAGAAGTCCCACTCACAACATTACCATCACGTAACGTTAATTTCAAGTCTACATCATTTTGTGCTGTTAAACATAAAGCAAAAAACGAAACAATTGAAACTCCAATTATTTTTTTCATTTAATTTTTTTACTGCGATTGAACTTCTGTATCTCTTAAATATTCTGTTTCGGTAATAGGCACATTGTCTTTAAAGAAATAAATCGGACCAAAAGAAGTTTCTTTACGTACATACAAATGTCCTTCTAATCCTTTAACAACAATACGTCTAGTTACTTTAGCATTATTCTCAGTTGCGCTTTCTTCCGTGATACCTTCAGGATATTTTTTCGCTAATTCACTTTTAAATTCTTCATTATTAGCGGTTGTCGTTGTTTTAGTTGTTGTAGTCTTCTTTTTAAGTAACACATCAATTTCAGCAACTTTATCTTTCGGATATTGCTCTTTTGGTTTAATTAAAGATGCATCTAAATATTTATTTTTTGCAGATTTATAATCTTTCAGACCAAATAATTTATCTCCTTTTCCAATTACTTCTTGGTATTGAGCATCTTTTTCTTTTGCACGAGCTAAGGCATCAATAATAGAATTTATTTCAGAAATTTTATTTCCAGGATAAGGTCCATTTGGCTTAATTGTTTGCGCTTCTTTATAAGCCAGAATAGCATTGTTGTAATCTTTTTTTGCAAGAATACCGTCTGCTTTTGCAACAGCAGTCTCGTACTTAACTTGATTTGCTTGACCTTTTGCAACATCAGCTAAAAATGCATATACTCTTACTAACTGATCTTTCGGATATTGTTCAGATGGTTTTAAAGCAGTAGCTTCTGTGTATGAAGTTTTTGCTTCAGCATATTTTTTAGCATCAAGTTCTCCATCTGCTTTAAAGATGGTACCTTTATACTTCTCATCTAATTCTTTTGCTCCAGACATCTTAGCAAGTAAAGCATCAATAGCAGCAATTTTATCTTTTGGATATTTTTCAAGTGATTTTAATCCCAAAGCTTCGTTAAATAAACCTTTTGCTCCGTCATAATCTTTAGCAGCAAATGCAGCATCACCTTTTGCAATAGCTGCAGCATATTTTTCGTTTAATAGTCTTGTGGAAGCATCTTTATTTGCCAAGTCAGAAAGAATTTTATCTATCTCAGAAATTTTATCAGTTGGATATAGTTCGCCTGATTTAAATCCTAATGCTTCGTTGTAAGCCGTTTTTGCGGCAGCATATGTTTTAGCTTTGAATGCAGCATCACCTTTTGCAATAGCTGCTTTATAGTTAGCTTCCAATTCTTTTTCTTTTGCTAAGCGTGCTTTTTCTGCAGCATCACCAGCCAACAAATTATCTATTTCAGCAAGTTTATCTTTTGGATATTTTTCGGAAGACTTATATGTCAATGCTTCGTTGTATGCGGTTTTAGCAGCTACATAAGTCTTTG
>CAMCUO010000037.1 GCA_945879015.1 Chitinophaga pinensis
TATAGTCAACTATCGCATCTCTTAATTTATACTTTAATGTATCTACTTTTATTGGTGCAGAAAAGAAATAATATTTGTCGCCACCACCAGCTAAATAATCGGAGGTAGCAACTTTGTATGTTTTAGAAACATCAAACTCTTTTCCTCCAATTTTCAATTCTGTCATTTTTTTTCCTTTCCCTTTTACTATTGCTCCTGAAAATGGTGCGCCATTATTTTCTACTAATGATTCAAATAATTGTTTTGTTTTTTCTCCACTTAATGTAAGAATCACAATTTCGTTTTCAAACGGCATTAGTTCAAAAACGTTTCCTAAAGTTAATTTGCCTTTTGGAAGTTGACTTCTTAATCCACCGTTATTTAATAAACAGATATCTGCTTTTACATTATCGCTTGGATTATATGCATCGTTTGTTTTTTTTAGAACAGCATCCGAAACAAAATCACCCAATGTTCCTTCTGGTAATGCTTTCAATAATGCTTGCTCGGATGTGCCTAAAACTTCGTTCATAATCGAATCCATTTTAGTCTTGTAAGGAAGCACTGTTTTTATGAAACTTGAATCGGTGGGTTCAACCGTTTTGGAATTGAGCTCTAACATGCTTGTTTCCACTTTTTGTAATTTTGGAGTGGATGTACACGCAATTAGAACGCAGAATAATGCAATAGTATATATTGGGCAGTGGAGTAGTTTTCGCATTAAAATAGTGCTTTCGTATTTCATTTAAAAGCAGTGCAATTATAGCTATTTTTAAAGAATAAAACATGCGAAATAAAATAAAAATATATTTTTATTTTAGGTGTTTTGTGTCAAAAAAAACGTATCTTCATAAAGTTTAAATTAATGTAAAATTAATGTACGTTTCTGAGACAACAGTTAGGGTTAGATATTCCGAAACCGATAAAATGGGTTATGTTTATTATGGGAATTACACTCATTTTTATGAAGTAGGCAGAGTGGAGGCATTGCGTCAATTAGGAACAAGCTATAAAGAAATGGAAGATAGTGGAATCATGTTGCCTGTGTATACGTGCAATATAAAATATTTGAAGCCTGCTCTATACGATGATTTACTTTCAATTAAAACGACTATCAAAGAATTACCAACCGCACGCATTACTTTTGATTATGAAATCTACAATCAAAAAAATGAGCTCTTAAATGAAGGTACTACCACATTAGTATTTGTCGATATGAAAAGTAATAAACCTCGTCCGGCACCTGAATCTTTTATCGAAAAAATCAATAAGTTTTTCTAAAATATCAAATAATTTTTAAAAAACTTGCTTTTGTTTTTTTTATTAATCGTATATTTGCGATATAAAATTTATAAAATGGCTTACAGCAAAAAACAAGAGTTTGAAAAGGATGAGATTATGGTTAGCGAAATCGCTAAAGCCTTATCACACCCTGCCCGTGTAGCAATCATTAAATTTCTTTCCAAACAAAAATCTTGTATCTGTAATGATATTGTAGAGCATTTGCCTTTATCACAATCAACCGTGTCGCAGCATTTAAAAGAACTAAAAAATGCTGGATTGATAAAAGGGGAAATTGATGGACCAAGAGTTTGTTATTGTATAGACAAAGAAAACTGGAAAAAAGCTAAAGAGATTTTGGGAGAACTATTTAATATGAAGTTCGAATCAATGAAAAGTAAATGTTGCTAACACTCCGAATTACGCCCTTCGACTTCGCTCAGGGTGACAACTGAAATAAAAAAAAACTATAAGACTATGAAACTATCAGATTTTAAAAAAGAGTTAGTCGTATTAGATACCTTAACCTTTGTGCAACCCAACGGAAAAAATGTTCCTGCTCATTTTCACATTACAGAGGTTGGTTTAACCACCAAACATTTTATTGATTGTGGTGGAACCATTCGAGAAGAAAAAGTTGTGAATTTCCAATTGTGGGAAGCCAACGATTTTGATCATCGCTTAGCAGGTTCTAAGCTATTAAGTATTATTGACCTTTCGGTGCGCACCTTAAATTTTGGTGACTATGATGTAGAAATTGAATATCAAACAGAAACAATCGGCAGATATGGTGTTGCTTTTGATGGCAAGCGATTTGTTCTAACGAATAAAGTGACGGATTGTTTGGCAAAAGACAAATGTGGTATTCCGACAGAAAAATTAAAAGTAAAATTATCTGAATTACAAACAGTAGAATCAAGTAGCTGTTGCACTCCCAATAGCGGATGTTGTAATTAATTAGCTAATTTAAGGTATGAAAAAAGCGCTCGGAGAAACTATAGGAACATTCTTTTTAGTCTTTATTGGAACCGGCTCCGTAATTATCAATCATCTGCATGATGGAATAGTAACGCTGGCTGGAATATCTGTGATTACAGGTGTTGTAGTAGCTATTATGATTATTTTATTCGGTTCGTGGAGCGGAGCACACATGAATCCTGCTGTTACAATTGCTTTGGTTAAAAAAGGAGAAGTGAATAAACAGGATATTCCTTTTTATATTATCGGACAAGCAATTGGAGCATTTTTAGGAACCTTAACATTGAAAATTATTTTTAGCAATAGTATCACTTTAGGTGAAACACTACCATCGGTAAATATTTATTTAGCTTTTATAATTGAAGTTGCTATTACGTTATTTTTAATGCTAGTCATTCTTATGGCATCTGCAAAAGCAAATGCATTTACTCCATGGATTATTGGTTTGGCTGTTGCCATTGGAATTTTTGTTGCTGGAAATTATTCTGGAGGCTCAATGAATCCTATACGTTCACTCTCTCCAGCGGTACTGAATTATAACCTAAAAGAAGTGTGGATCTTTTTGACTGGTCCGTTTATTGGTGCATTGCTAGCCGTATTTATTTTTAATAGATTCAAAAAATGATCAAAATATTATTTGTTTGTGTAGAGAATTCCAACCGAAGTCAAATGGCAGAAGCCTTTGCAAAAATCCACGGAAAAGGAAAGGTAGAAGTGCATAGCTCCGGTTCAAAGCCTTCTGGAATAATTAATCCGAAAGCAATTGCTGCCATGAAAGAGTTAGGATACGATTTAACAGCACACGATTCTAAGTCCTTAGACCAAATCCCACAAATAAAATACGATTATGCAATTACAATGGGTTGCGGAGACGAATGTCCGTTTGTGATGGCAACGCATCGTGACGACTGGAAATTGGATGACCCCAAACACATGGATGTTACTGAATTCAATAAAGTACGAGATGAGATTGAGAGAAGAGTGAAGGAGTTGTTGAAGGATTGTAATTAAATAATATTCCCATCTTTCATCACCAACTTCCGATCAGCCATATTTGCTAATTCTTCATTGTGTGTAACTATCACGAAAGTCTGGTTGAATTTTTCTCTTAGAGTAAAAAATAATTGATGTAAATCTTTGGCGGTTGCTGAATCTAAATTTCCTGAAGGCTCGTCAGCTAATACAACAGATGGATTGTTTATCAAAGCACGAGCAACAGCCACACGTTGTTGTTCACCACCGGATAATTCACTTGGCTTGTGATTCATTCTATCTGTTAATCCTAAAAAAGCCATTAACTCCTTTGCTTTTGTTTCTGCCTCTGATTTAGCTGTTCCTGCAATAAAAGCTGGAATACAAACATTTTCCAAAGCTGTGAATTCGGGAAGTAAATGGTGAAATTGAAATACGAAGCCAATGTTTTTATTTCGGAACTCTGCTAATTTTTTATCACTTAAGCCAGAAATAATCTGGTCATTCATCTTCAATTCACCCTTGTTAGGCTTGTCGAGGGTGCCAAGAATATGCAATAAAGTGGTTTTTCCAGCACCTGAAGCACCAACAATAGAGATGATTTCACCTTTTTTAATTTCAAGTGAAACGCCTTTTAAAACTTCTAATGCTCCGTAAGATTTTAAAATACCTGATGCGCTAATCATTTAACCTCGTTTTTTTCTGAGGTAAAGATAATCGAAAAAATATAAAACTTTCAATGAAACTGTATTCAATTGGTTTGCCTCTAAAGTCGAGGTAAAATTGTTGGAATAACTTTTTACTACAATATTACTTTCGTTATAGATAGAGTTTTTCCAAACCAAATTCACAAAGCTGCCTGGAGCAAATTGCCATTGAAAAACCATGTCTACGTTAAAAGCATTAAAGTTGAAATCATGATTCTGATCGTAACTAATGTTGTCAATCAAATGACCATCTTCGGATAAATTATAAAAACTTTTGTAGTGTCCACCAGTCCAGTAATGCCGAGCTCTAATACTTAAAGATAAATTGTTTCGGAATAAATAGCGTGCAGAAACTACATTTTCTACCCGTTTAAGAAATCGTAATCCGATAATAATATTGTCGTTGTGATCGAAATTTACCCATCCTCTGTCACCATCATCCTGCGTATAGTTTGCAGATAGATTGAAAGATAATTTATCGTTTACTCTTATGTTAGGACTCAATGTTACCCCAATATATGGATTGTATCCAATAGTTGGAGAAATTAACCCAGTTGTTCCTGCATACAAATTAAAATTAAAACTGATTTTTTTTCGTTTATCGCTATTTACACCTGTCCATATGGTTTGGTTAGTAGGACGAACAAAAATTCTTCCTGGCACACGCGCTTCATAATAATCAATATCCCCTTGTGGTTCATATGAGCCTCCAACATAAATGTTGTAGAAATTTTTAAAAGTTGTATTTGTATTTAACTCAATACGTAAGCTATTTGTCTTATGTGTAGTAAAATTAGAGTTGTGATTAATTGATAAGTTCAAATTAGCATTTAACAAACTTCTCCAAGGTTGAAAGCGGTTTAATCCAAAGTTAATTCCACGATTAATAAAATTAGTTTCAAAATTAACACCCATATCATTGATATTGAAAGTAGGATTAATAACTCCTTGATAAGCTTCAAATTGAAACCAGCCAGAATTTTTTCCACCTCCAACAATATATTGGTATCCAAATAAGTCGGTATACTGATTTGTAACTGTATCCGTTTTAGAAAACACATTGCTCATAGCGCCTCTTCCGAAAACAAAATAAGTATTCTTTTTATTGTTTAGTGTAAATCCTCCTCCTGTTGAATTGGCATTGTTTCCGTTGTTGTTTCGCTTAACATTTGTATTTATTAAATAGGCAGAAGAACTGTTTTTCATTTGTTGATCAAAAACGAGAATATTGTAATTTGAAAAGGGCTCAGTTAAAATTTTTCTTTCATTTCCTAAACTATCTTTTGCAGTAGCGTAAGTATCATCCATTATGGCGTTTAATAAACCTATTCCCAATCCATTGGGTGTTCGTCCAGATATTTTTGTTGCATTTAATAATTTTGCCTGATCAGGATTTTTAATTATGACTTCGCCCTCTTCTGTTTGAGAATAAGCACTGTAATATCCTGTGGGTCGTCTACCAATTCTGCGAGAATAAAATAAATCACCTTTTTGAAATAAGTCGGTGCTTTCTTGAAAAAACGGACGTTGTTCTTGAAATATTTGTTCAAAAGCGCCTAAGTTTTTTACAACATTATCACTTTGTACTTGAGTAAAATCGGGGAGGAGAGTTGCATCAATAGTAAAACTTTCGTTCAAACCATATTTTAAATCCATCCCGCCAGTAATATTAGAAGAATAATTGCTTTCGCCTTCAATGTTTGCTGGGTAGTGAGATGTGTAAGCAGTAATATAAGGAGTTAAAGACAGCCGAATAGGTTGTTTAATGCTTTCCATGCCCACTAAATATCCCCAATATTTAAAAGGGTTAGGAACTCCTCTTGGCAATAAGCCCCATTGATCAAATTCACCATTCCTTGTTATACTTCTTGTAATTTGCATTCCCCATTTTTGCGAAGCAATATTTGGAAAACGTAAAGCCGAAAAGGGAATCTTGATTTCAACACTCCAGCCATTCGGAAGCATTTTAACAGCACTTTCCCAAACAGCATTGTACAAATAATCCGAAAAACGCGAATCGGATTGCACTCCCGAAGCTGTTACTGATAAATCAAACGCATCTTGTTCGGTATTATAAGTATCGAAGACAACGCGAAAATTATCAGCATTTAAATTATCGTCTCTGTTTCCTAATTGCTTTGCAATGCTATCAGAACAGGAATCATACAAAAATGCAGCAATGTAAATAGCAGTATTGTCATAAACGATCTGAACATTTGTGGTTTGTGTAGGTTCAAAATCATATATAGGAAAGTTTTGCTTGAAGTCGGAAACAATTTGAACATTTTGCCAAGTTTCATCATCAAGTAATCCATCAATCTTTGGAGTTTGCTTTGCTCTGCTTGTAAAATATTCTTTTCTAGGAGGAATTGAATCGTTTTGGGCAATAGTAAATTGACTAAATAATAATAATGCAAGCGCAATATATAGGGGATTCTTCATATCAATGTAAAAGTATGCTTATTAAATATGCGTCCAAATATAAATGTAATAAACGGTCAAAGAATTGTTTTAACGGCTTTTAACAATTATGGATAGACGTAAGGACTGACAATGGTTGCTAACTATAACTCAGGTTTAACAAAAAGATACAAGTTGCAGGGAATAATATCCTCGAAAAAAAAGGTTGCTCGCAGATTCCGCAGATTTTCGCAAATTTTTTTGAATACCTTTTTTTATCATTTCGCTTTAGCGAATAAATCATAAACCAGCAAAACCCAACAAATAAAAATCCTTTTCCATCATGAAAATCATGACAATCTGCGTTCTATTTGCCAATGTTATTATGAAAAGCAAACCCCAACAAATAAAAATCCTTTTCCATCATGAAAATCATGACAATCTGCGTTCTATTTGCCAATGTTATTATGAGAAATTCGCATTTTTTTTATCCAATCCCGAAAATCAATTTATCTTTACTAAAAACTACAAAAAGAGTAGAATCCAATCATGAGCAAAAATTCAAAATTTAAAGGTACTGGTGTTGCAATTGTAACTCCATTTAATAAAGACGGAAGCATTGATTATAAATCACTAAACAAGTTGGTTGATTTCATAATTAAAGGTGGAGTAGAGTATGTTGTTGTTCTTGGTACAACTGGTGAATCCGTTACTTTGAGTAAAGAAGAAAAACAATCAGTTGTAACTCATGTAATTGAAAACGTAAACAAACGTGTTCCTATTGTTTTGGGTTTAGGTGGAAATAATACCCAAGAAATTTTAAGTGCATTTAAAAAATCATCCGATTTCAATAATATTGATGCAATCCTTTCTGTATCTCCTTATTATAACAAACCGAATCAACGTGGTATTTATCAGCATTACAAGGCTATTGCAGAATCATCTCCGTTACCAATAATTTTGTACAACGTCCCCGGAAGAACAGCATCTAATGTAACTTCTGATACTACTATTAAATTAGCGACTGACTTTAAAAATATCATTGCCGTAAAGGAAGCATCAGGGAATTTAGAGCAATGTATGAAAATTGTAAAACATCGTCCGAAAGATTTTCTAGTAATTTCTGGTGACGATATGCTTACTTTGCCTATGATTGCTGCTGGTGCAGATGGAGTAATTTCTGTTGTTGCAAATGCATTCCCGAAAGATTTTTCAGAAATGACCAGACAAATTTTAGCTGGAAATGTGAAAGATGCTCAAAAACTACACTACAAGCTTACCGATATTATCGAACAATTATTCGCTGATGGAAATCCGGCTGGAGTAAAAGCGGTTTTAGAAATGCTAAAAATTTGTTCTCCAACGGTTCGTTTGCCATTAGTGAACGTAAACAAAGCAACTCAAAATGCTTTGAAAGAAATGGTTGAGATTTATAAATGAAGAGAAGTCAAAAGTTTTTAAGTCAAAACTCAAAAGCAGAATTAATTGTAAAATAGTTCGCGAAAGCTTATGTCGACAAAAAAGCCTCTCCATAACGGAAAGGCTTTTTTGACTTTTGACTTTTTAATTTTTGACTTAGTAATAAACCATTCTTCTAACTTCTGCAATAAATTTAGAAAAACGAATTACTTGTCTTGTATAACCATACTCGTTATCATACCATACATATAATACAATGTTCTTTTTATCCGGACCAACAATTGTTGCTTGGCTGTCGAATACAGAAGGACAAGGATTGCCGATCACATCCGTAGAAACCAATTCGTTTGAATTCATGTATTGGATTTGTTCAACCAGTGCTCCGTTTAAAGCAGCATCTTTCAAAATATCGTTTACTTCTTCTTTCGTTACTTCACGATCAATCGTCATACTTAATATTGCAAGAGAAACGTTAGGTGTCGGGACACGCACGGAATTAGCAGTGAATTTACCAGACAATTCAGGCAATACTTTCTTTAAAGCACTTTCTGCACCAGTCTCTGTAATTACCATGTTTAATGCTGCAGAACGACCTCTTCGGTATTTTTTATGATAGTTGTCCAATAAGTTTTGATCGTTGGTGTAGGAGTGAACCGTTTCAATATGTCCGCGTGCAATTCCCAATTTATTATGAACTACTTGTAAAACGGGCATAATTGCGTTGGTTGTGCAAGAAGCAGCAGATAATATTGTATCTGTTTTAATATCTATAGTTTGATGATTTACTCCGTGAACAACATTCGGAATATCTTTCGCAGGTGCAGTCAATAATACTTGAGTAATTCCTTTTGCATTTAAGTGACGACTCAATTCTGCTTTATCTCTGAAAACTCCTGTATTATCAATAAGCAATGCATTGTTGATTCCGTATTTTGTATAATCTACATCTTCTGGATTTTTTGCATCAATCATATAAACAGTATGTCCGTTAATGATTAAAGCTTTCTTTTCTAAATCTTCAATGATTGTTCCTGGAAAAACTCCGTGAATAGAATCGGTGCGCAAAAGATCAGCACGTTTGATAATATCAGCATCGCTACTTCCACGAGTTACAATTGCTTTTAATCTTAATTGTTCTCCTTTACCTGCTTGAGCTATAAGTTCTCTTGCAGCTAAACGACCAATTCGTCCGAAACCAAACAATACAACATCTTTCGGAGTGATGTTATGTTTCTTTCCAATAAAGTCGGTTAATTTATTTTTTAGAAAATCTTCTAAACTTTTATGCTTTGCACTTTCTTGTTGCCATTCAAATGCAAGTTTTCCAATATCCATACGGGAAGGACAAACATCCATTTGTGAAATTTGCGATGCAATGGCTAATGTGTCTTCAACAGTGATTACTTTTTTAACAATGTTTTTTGCATAATGATGCAAGTTCATAATTTCACTTGCACTTCTATCAACCAATTGATTTCTGAAAAGAATCAATTCGATTGATTTCTCAAACCAAAGTTTTCCGATTATACCAATAAGATCGATTGCAGCTTTTTCGTGATTGATCCAATCATTCAATTCAGATTCGTAAGATCCATTTGCTTTTCCTTCAGTTGGCTCCATTGTTTCAAGTGTCATAATTTTAACGGATTGTGTTTTAGGTGATATTAAAAGATTAATTTTTGCGTGCTAAAAATAAAAAAAATAACCGCACAAACATCAGTTTAAATATTCTTAGTTTTCAACTGATTTTTGTGCGGCTTCAATGCCTTGTACTTGTGTGGATAACTTAGCCTAAATATGTCTTAAGTAATTTACTTCTAGAGTTATGGCGTAATCTACGGATTGCTTTTTCTTTGATTTGACGAACACGTTCACGTGTTAAATCGAATTTAGCACCGATTTCTTCCAAAGTCATTCCATGGTTGATTCCGATTCCGAAAAACAATTTTACAACATCGCGCTCTCTTTCTGTTAAAGTAGATAATGAACGTTCAATTTCTCTTTGCAAAGATTCGTTCATCAATAAGTTATCAGCGCGTGGAGAATCATGATTCACCAATACATCTAACAAGCTATTTTCTTCTCCGTTAACAAAAGGAGCATCCATCGATACGTGACGACCAGATACTCTCATGGTGTCAGCAACTTTATCCATAGGTAATTCAAGGATAATAGATAATTCTTCTGCACTTGGTTCACGTTCATATTGTTGTTCTAAACGGGAATAGGCTTTATTGATTTTGTTCAATGAACCAACCTGATTCAATGGTAAACGAACGATACGGGATTGTTCAGCTAAAGCTTGAAGAATGGATTGACGAATCCACCATACAGCGTAAGAGATAAATTTAAAACCACGTGTTTCATCAAAACGTTTTGCTGCTTTAATCAAACCTAAGTTCCCTTCATTAATTAAATCGGGTAAACTTAATCCTTGATTCTGATATTGCTTGGCAACAGAAACAACGAAACGCAAATTTGATTTAGTTAATTTCTCTAAAGCTTGCTGATCGCCCGCTCTGATTTTTACTGCTAATATTACTTCTTCTTCCGCGGTAATCAACTCCTCGCGACCAATTTCTTGAAGATATTTATCCAAGGAAGCACTCTCACGATTGGTAATTGATTTGGTTATTTTGAGTTGTCTCATAGACTTTTTTTGAATTTATTGGGTGATTAATTCGGGCACAAAGGTACTCTATAACTCTTTGTTTTTACAAATATTTCATCTTAAAATAGCTTTTGGAAAGCGTTGGTTGTTAGCAACTTACAAATAATTAGACTTATCACTTAAAAGACTCTATAAATGGGCTTTAATTGTCGATAGAATAAAATTTACTGTGAATAAAAACTTTAGAAAATTTTTCAACACATAGAAACATAGAAAAAATAATAAAAAAAAGAAGATGACGAATTTTGTGCTTAAAGTGTCGCATAGCACGAAATCGCCTAGCGATTTGGCTCTGTGTTTTTATGCTTTTTCTTACTTTTCTATGTTTCTATGTGTTAAAATTTGGCGATGCCTTTACATCCCAAATCCATAATAAGCTCTCATACCATTCGGATAAACACCTTCAATTAACACTCCACCTTTTTTAGTTTCGAGTGTTGCCTTGATATCATCAATGGTTGCAATTTTCTTTTTATCAACGCTTGTTATAATAAAGCCTTCTTTGATTCCTGCACTTAATAATTTACCTGCACCAAGTTTTGCTACTTTTAATCCGTGTTCGATACTGAGCTTTTTCATTTCATCTTTACTCACATCTTCAAAAGAAGCTCCAAGTGCAGAAATAATTTCAACCTTTGGTTTTAAAACAACATCTGTATTTCCATCTTTGTTTTTCAATACAACAGCCATTACTTTCTCTTGGTTACTTCTGTTTAAAGTTATGTTTACTTTGTTTCCAGGACGGTATCTTCCTATTTGTTCAAGTAACTCAGGTTGGTTATTTACTTCTGCATCTCCAATTCTCGTAATTACATCACCTTCTTTAATCCCTGCTTCCGCACCAGCGCCACCTTCAACAATTCCCTTTATATAAACACCTTTAATTGCATTAATGCTTTTTTCTTTCGCCAATTTCCCATCCAAATCTTGAATGATCAATCCAATAAATGCACGTTGAACTTCACCAAATTCTAATAAGTCTGCTACAACTTTTCTCGCTAAGTTCACTGGAATTGCAAAAGAATAACCTGTGTACGAACCTGTAGTAGATGCAATAGCCGAATTAATTCCAACCAATTCACCTTTAGCATTTACCAAAGCTCCACCGCTGTTGCCCGGATTTACTGCTGCATCCGTTTGTAAATAGGCTTCAACAGGAAATTGCGCTTTTTCTCTGTCGTTAGCTAAAATATTTATGTTTCTGCCTTTTGCACTTATAATTCCTGCAGTAACAGTTGAATTCAAATTAAAAGGATTTCCTACTGCCAATACCCATTCTCCAACTTTTACATCATCAGAGTTTCCGTAATTGATAAACTCTAAACCTTCTTCCTTAATTTTAAGTAAAGCTAGGTCGGTTGATGGATCTTTTCCAATTACCTCCGCAGTATAGCTTCTTTTATCATTTAATGTAATTTCTACTTTATCAGCTCCATCTACCACGTGATTGTTTGTAACGATGTAACCATCCTGAGAAATGATTACGCCAGAACCTGTGGATATAGGTGCTTGCTGTGGCTGACGTTGTCCATGCAATCCGAAAAAATCGCGGAATGGATCATATAAATAAGGATTTTGTGTTTCGAGTGGGTATGTTGTTTTAATGTTTACTACAGAATGAACCGAAGAGGCTGCAGCTGTTGTGAAATCAAGGGCTAATTCCGGAGCGTTGGTGCCTGGTAATTTCACATATTTGATTGGAGTTTGATATTCCATTTGTGAAGTTCGAACATCAGGTGGGTTGTTTAAAAGGTGATTAAGACCAAGAGCGGTAAATCCACCAATTCCTGCAATTGCAAAAACGCCTAAAATTTTTTTCATAGTAATCTGGTTTTTATTGTTTTTTAATATAACGAAATTTAGTTGAAATAGTAACACAAATTTAGTTCCGATATCATTTTTGTCATTTATTTTTAACATACTTTAACAGCCGTTTGCAAAGGTTGTTTAACTTTACACAGTTATTTTAAAACACATAATTGTTTAATATTATTTAATGAGCAGTTTTAAGGAAAAATCATACGGTTTTATAATTGGAATTTTAGTCGGACTAATTGTGGCCGGAGGATTTTTTATTTTCAAATTGGATGATTATTTTAAAGAGTTGAATTTCTATAAATCAGTATCAAATACCTTTTCTTCTGATACAAAAACTGCTGAATCGGATGTGAAAGAAGAGTCTACCCCTAAAGCGACTGAAACCAAGAAAAAGAAAAAAGAAGCAGTTATAACGGTGGATGAAAATGGTGAGGATAAAAAGTTCGTAAAGGCTGATACGAATAAAATTGTAAAAGATTCATTAACTTTAGTGAATCCTTCTTCAGAGGATGTTGTGGTGCGTAAAGATGAATTGCTTTCTACCAAAACAGTAGAAGTAGTGAACTTGGATCCTGTTGCGAAAATGAATGGAAAAGATTCCTTGCTTCAAAAAGTAAGTGGAATAAAAGATGACAGAAGTACATCCAAACAATATTTAAACATTGAATTTTGGTCCTCACCATTAAACTATAAAGGCTATAAAATGAGCAAGTACAAATTGATTTTTTATGGCGTTTCTTCTCCGGAGGGTTTGAAAATTTTTAAATTAGAGGATATAATTTATTTGAAGAGTTCATCTTTTGTATACCGACTGGATGCAACGGGTGAGTTTAAGCCCTACGAAAGAATCACAGACGAATCAATTCTTAATCGCTTAAAATAAAATGACTTTTTCTTTTAATAAATATCAAGGAACTGGAAATGATTTTATCATCATTGATAATCGTGATATGAAATTCAATCGCAACAACAATGCTTTGGTAGCTAAACTTTGTGATAGAAGATTTGGAATAGGTGCAGATGGTTTGATGCTATTACAATCAAAAATCGGATACGATTTTGAAATGGTTTATTACAATTCTGACGGGAACGAAAGCAGTATGTGTGGAAATGGCGGGCGTTGTATAATTGAATATGTCAGAACTTTAGGCTTGGTAAAAGATAAAGCTAATTTTTTAGCATCGGATGGAGAGCATGAAGCAAAGGTAAATCCAGGGTTTATTAGTTTAAAAATGAATAATGTTAGTACGGTGGAAGTAAGTGGTGAATTCTGCTATTTGAATACTGGTTCTCCTCATTATGTTTCATTTGTAAATAATGTTAGAAATTATAAAGTGGTTGAAGAAGGAAAAAAAATCAGAAACAACGAACGTTTTAAAGAAAAAGGAACCAACGTAAATTTTGTTGAAAAAGAATTGAATGAATTATTTGTTAGAACCTACGAAAGAGGAGTAGAGGATGAAACGTATTCTTGCGGAACGGGTGTAACTGCGGCAGCTTTGGTTGCATCGCTGAAAAATGTTTCAACAGGATTAGATTATTGTGATGTAAAAACATTGGGAGGAAATTTAAAAGTGAAGTTTAATAAACACGAGGATAATTCCTTTACAGATATTTGGTTGGAAGGTCCGGCAACATTTGTTTTTAAAGGAGAAATTACTGTTTAATGATTCAGGAAGTAACTAAATATAAAATAAAAATTGATAAACAATTTGAGGAAAGCGATTTGTCGAAAGGTTTACATATTGCTGTAATTCATGCTACCCGAATTCCTCCCCACATTGGAATGATCGCTGATAAATCTTATCATTCTCTTTCCATTAAAGGCCAGGATATAAATACTCCTGTTGTTGCAGTAATTAAGAATTCCACTATTAGAAAAATACCTTCTCTTTTTATTAAGATAAAACCTCATCCTACTTTTAGCGATATTTATTTACGTGAACATTTTATCACAAACGTTCAGCAATTCGAGCGAGTAGATGTTGGAGTTGCGACTTGTTTAAGCCCGATTAAATTATTTTTTGAAGAAGTATACAATTTACAAATGAATGACGTAAACTACCTTTACGAATTGCTTCCAGTGCTGGAATCACAAGGTTTAATAGAATCGACTTCGTTTTTACACTTAGATGAAAAAAATTATCAGTTGCCTGTTTATACCAACAAGGAAATTAATGAAGGAATAGACTTGGTAAGAAAAGAATTCAATTCTCAATCCTAATGAAGTTAAAAGGACAACATATTTGGTTACGTGCAATTGAGCCGTCAGATATTGAGGTTTTGTATAAATGGGAAAATGATACAGAAACTTGGAATGTAAGTAATAATCAAACACCCTATTCACGGTTTGTTTTGGAACAATACATTGCAACCGCTCATCAGGATATTTATTCTGTAAAACAATTGCGTTTAATTATCTGTAATGATGAAGGTAGAGCAGTTGGAAGTGTTGATTTGTTTGATTTTGATCCAACACATTTGCGTGCTGGAATTGGAATTCTAATTGCTGAAAAATCCGACAGAAAAAAAGGATATGCTTTTGATGCTTTAACTGTATTAATAGATTATTGTTATTCTGTTTTAAACCTGCATCAATTGTATTGCAATATTACTATCGATAACGAACCAAGTGTTTTGTTGTTTCAAAAGCATGGTTTTCAAATTACAGGAATGAAAAAGCAATGGGTGCGAGATGGCGATAAATTCAAAGATGAATTGTTGCTTCAGAAGATAAGAGGGTAAAAAATAGCATTCGGCCACACATTCGATGTGTCTGCTTCAACGCAGAATGCTCAGTGTGACGATTGTGTCTGTTAGTTTGAGTGGATTTGAAGACTAGTGTTGTAATAAATTATGAAATTTTCCATTCGCAATATTGTTTCTCTTATACTATTCTCAGTTGTAATTCTTACAATTGTTTATTGTGGTGATTCTTCCCCGAAAGAAACTATTATAGAAAATACTACTCCCGAAAACGTTTATTTAAATCATCACGATTCAGCCAAATATGTTGGCATGAGTCAATGCAAGCTTTGTCACCAAGATATTTACAATTCCTACATCGAAACAGGAATGGGAAAAAGTTTCGAGCATGCAAGCAAAGAAAAGAG
This sequence comes from Chitinophaga pinensis, assembly GCA_945879015.1. GTDB lineage: Bacteria > Bacteroidota > Bacteroidia > 2-12-FULL-35-15 > 2-12-FULL-35-15 > 2-12-FULL-35-15. The sequence continues at coordinate 15,339 of CAMCUO010000037.1, forward strand.
TTCTGCAAAATTTTCAAAGCACACGGTTATCTATGATAAATTTCAAGATTTTTATTATCATCCATTTTGGGATGGAGACAGTTTGAAAATTCTGGAATTTCGCTTGAAAGAAAAAGACACTATTTACAAACGCATAGAAAAGGTTGATTACATTATTGGTTCGGGGCAACACACTAATTCGCATATTTATAATACAAATGGGTATTTGCATCAAATGCCGATGACATATTATACGCAAAAACAAAAATGGGATTTGCCTCCAGGTTTTGAAAATGGCTTCAATACCCGTTTTTCGCGCAAGATTGGATTGGAGTGTATGAGTTGTCACAATTCATTCCCCGACTTTGAACAAGGCTCCGAAAATAAGTTTAATGCTTTGCCAGAAGGCGTGAATTGTGAACGTTGCCACGGACCAGGAAGTATTCATGTTGAGCAAAGATCGACAGGAGCAAAAATTGATACCTCAAAATACATTGATTATTCTATTGTAAATCCTGGCAAACTTTCCATTGATTTGCAATTTGATGTTTGTCAGCGCTGCCACTTGCAAGGAAACACCGTTTTGAAAGAAGGAAAGTCGTTCTTCGATTTTAAGCCTGGAATGAAGCTTTCTGATTACATGACAACCTTTTTACCTCGTTATAAAAATGCGGACGATGAATTTATTATGGCTTCACATGCCGATAGATTGAAACAAAGCAAATGTTTCATCAAAAGTTTTAAAGAAGAAACGGATAAAACATCTTTACGTCCTTATAAGAATTCCCTGACTTGTGTAACATGCCACAATCCTCACGTAAGTGTAAAAGCAACTGGGAAAGAAATTTTTAATAATGCTTGTAAGAATTGTCACAGCGCAGCTGCACAAAATGGTTTATGCTCCGAAAAGGAAAATGTTCGAGCGAAAGTGAAAGACAATTGCGTAAGTTGCCACATGCCGAATTCAGGTTCAATTGATATTCCACATGTGAGTGTGCACGATCATTACATTCGCAAACCGATGAAGAAAGAAGAAGTTCAAAAAGTGAAAGAGTTTATCGGTTTGTATGCGATTAACGAAAAGAGTCCGAGTAACTATACTAAAGCGAAAGCCTATATTCAGCAGTACGATAAGTTTGAATACAAGACTGAGTATTTAGATTCAGCTGCTTTTTATTTGTCGGATAAATCCAAAGAGGATGTGAAAAATAATTTTGAATTATTAGTTCATTTGAGTTTTATTAAAATGGATTACCCAAAAATATTGAGCTATATTAATCAAATTGGAAAGGACGAAGTATTGAATTCCATTTTAAATAAAAAAACGTGGGATAATTTGAATTCGTGGACGTTATACAGAATTGGTGAGGCATACAATAGTACAGGAGATGTTACTAATTCATATTTGTGTTATAAAAATGCAGATGAATTAGCACCACATAATCCCGAGTTTAAAAACAAATTGGGTGCTTCGTTAATGTCAAAAAAAGATATTCCTGGAGCGATTTTGATATTTGAATCTGCTTTAAATGAAAACCCGAAATTTGTTCCCGCAATAAACAATTTAGGTTATGCAAATTTAATTTCTAGAAATGAAGCTAAAGCAGAAGCATTGTACAATAGAGCATTAAAATTAGACCCTGATTATGAATCTTTATTGATGAATGTTGCAGGATTAAAAATTTATCAGAAGAAGTATAAAGAAGCAGAAGAGATATTAAAGCAAGTGCTTAAAAAGAATCCGAAACAAGAACAAGCGAAAATTGTTTTGAATCAGTTGAAGGGTTTGAAATAAAAGACTTATCGATACTGCCTGTTGGTGAGATTGCCACATCCCGCGAAAATGCGGGACTCGCAATGACGATCCGAACAAAGACTTTCCCTTAAAAAAAGACATTGTTCGAGCATTCTGCGCTGAAGCAGACACTATCGAGAAACTACACACTTATCCAATAGATCAACTTCACAACCAAAGCTTTGTTTTTCTTGGTCATATCGATAGAGTAGTAGTTGTCGGTATAAACTATATATAAATCCGACATTGGCTTAAATCTCCATTGTAGTCTACAATTTAGATTCATGTTGTTCACCTGCGTATTGTATTGTGCGAAGGTTGTGAAGAAAATACTCTTTGTAAAACTCAATTCAACTTTAGGTCCAACTAGAGTTATGTATGCATTTTTATATGGCTCAGGTAAAATAATTTCATCCTGAGAAAAACTTACTCCGAAAACTCCCCAAGGTTGTTTACGAAAATTAATGTCGCCCGAATAAGATAATTTGTGACCATTGTAAAATGTTCCGTAATCAACTGTCGCTGTTCCGAAAAATGGTTTAATTGAACTTGAAGTGTATGTTGCCAAGATGTTCTCGAAATAATAATCGTCAGCTATAATAGGGGTTTTGCCTGTAAATGTAATATCTACAGGGATTCTAAGCTTGATAAAATTTCTTCTGTATTTAATGGAAAGTAAACTTGTATTTTGAAAATTGAAATTGTAAGATAATTGATATTGATATTCTGTTGAACGATAAGCAGAATCTAAGTAATGGCTCACATAAATTTCTGGATAATGATGGTTGATGATTTTAGATTTTGGATAAAATTTATAGCGAATAATTGGCTCTAATCTCAAATAAGTTTCCCGAGTCGTAATTCCAGTTTGCGGATCATAAAAATAAATGCGAGGAATGAATCCTACATCAGCTAAATAATTTTTTTCTACATACTCGTGATTCCATTCCCATGAAAGTTTTGGTGTTGCATAACTTAGGAAAGAGGCATTGGCAGAAGCGTTCGATAAGTTTTGAGCTGTAAAAGAATAATGATAAAAGATTTTTCCAAACCATTTGTTGTTTGCCGATTGTAAATTATAATCTAATCCAGCAATTCGGTTAAATAAATTATCTGAAATTCCTTTCGATGTTACTTCTTGTTTGTTTACAAAAATGAAAGAGATGTTGGAACGTTTAAATAAATTTCTAGAAATAGCAGCCACTGAATAATTCTGACTTTCTAAGCCCAATTCACGCTTATGTTCAGTTTGCATACTCATAACTCCAATTCGCCATTTTTTATTGATGTTTCCGCTTATTCTAAATCCACCAAGAATAGGAATAATTTGTCCTTTGTATAAACCAATATTTCTGGAAAAGAAAGGTCGGATTTGTCGGAAACCAAATCGCTCGAATAAATCGCTGTTCTCGATAAAGAAGTTTCTTCTTTCAGGGAAAAAAATACTGAAGCGAGATAGGTTGGTTACTTGTCTGTCGACTTCCACTTGTGAGAAATCAGGATTGATGGTTAAATCTAAATTTAAAGAGGAGGAAAGCGCAATTTTAGCGTCTAACCCGCCATTGTAAGTATATTGTTCTTTTACTTTTGCCAAATAATCTTGCGAAACTCCACCGGTAACATATGGTATGATAGAAATATTGGAAGATGTTTTCTTTTTAGGTTCATCAAATTTTAGTTTTCCAGTAAAGGCTAATGATGCAACATTGAAGTTCCTAGGAACAGGCGACCAAACCGAATTTTCATTTCTTTTTAAATCGTTTCTGGAAAAATTGATTCGCCAAGTATCAACACCACTTTTGAAGCGCAAACTTTTAAATGGAATTGCCATTTCAACAATCCATCTGTCATCCAATTGCTTTACTTCCGATGTCCATTTATTATCCCAAATAGTTGTAACACCCATTCCGCCACCATTAGACAAAACACCTTCGCGTTGAACACCTAAGGGATTTACTCCAAAGCTAAATCCGTTGATTTGATCACTCATACAATCGATATAAACTACAAACGCATCGTTTACGGGATAAGAGAAGTCTCTTTTTAAAGATTGCACAATGTATTTACCGGGAAGAGAATCATAACAAATAGCAGAAACATAAAGATTATTATCATCATACATAACTTTAACAACTGTTTGAGTTTTAGCAACAGAAGTATCGAAGGGAAACATTTGTTTAAAATTACAGGCTGTTTGAGCCGAATCCCAGGAATTTTCATTTAAAATACCATCAACAATAATTTTATCAATTGCTTTGTAAACACAAATGGTATTAACATCTTCTTGGTTTTGTGCCCAAGAAAATAATGTATAAATAGAAAATAGTACAATTAGGTAGTAACGCATTCTGGGGGACAAATTTACCTAAAATTCTATTTTGATTGGAATTCCTCAACGTAATACTTAATGGGAACGACGATTTATTAAGATATTTATGATTTTAAAGGATTTTATCGCCTTAGGCGATTAAGATTTAAGATGATTTGAATTCAGTTTTAACCATAATTTGTTTTCCACTAAAAAAGCATCTTTTATCATAACAATCATAAAAAATCTGCGTTCCTATTATCCTCATTCGTGTGCTAAGTGCTTGTATAAATTAATATCTTTGTTATCCTTGATTTTAAAGAACTAATGGCTAAAGGAAAATCATCGTTTTTAAAAAAAATAATTATTTCGATTGTTCTTATTCTACTAATCGGTGGTGGAATAGGTGGTTACTATGCTTATAAAACCATTTATCAATCGAATGTAAATTTAGGTGATAAAAAATCGGAGATTGTCTACATTCCTACAGGTTCAACCTTTGAAGATGTTATTCGCATTTTGGGTGAAAACAATATTCTTAAGAATCGCTCAACTTTTGAACTGCTTGCTGAAAAGAAAAAATATAAAAACAATATCAAACCAGGTAAATATAGGATTCTGGCAAAGATGAGTAATAATGCACTTGTAAATTTGCTAAGTGCTGGAATTCAGGAACCCATCAAAATTAATTTCAATGGTTTGCATACAGTAGATGAATTTATTTCAAGAGTAGGAAGAAGAATTGAAGCGGATTCAAATGCACTTAAACAAGCAATTTTGGATAATGGATTTTTAAGCAAATATGGTTTTAATCAGGACAATGTTCAAGGATTGTTTATTCCTGATGCGTATGAGTTTTATTGGAACACATCCGCAGAGCAATTTTTTGATAGAATGGCGAAAGAATACAAAACATTTTGGAACGATGAACGAAAGCGAAAAGTAAAAGCCATCGGTTATTCTCAAACAGATGTTATGACATTAGCGTCTATCGTGCAAGGCGAACAATGTTGCGATAATGAAGAAAAGAAAATTATTGCTGGATTATATATCAATCGTTTAAAAGATAAAATGCCTTTGCAGTCGGACCCGACAGTGATTTATGCAATTGGTGATTTTACAATTCAACGAGTTTCGTATGACGATAAAAATATTGATTCGCCATATAATACCTATAAAATAGCAGGTTTGCCACCTGGACCAATTGGATTTGCGCAACAATCATCCATTGATGCTGTTTTGAATTACGATGCAAATGACTACATATACATGTGTGCAAAAGAAGATTTAAAAGGGAAACATTATTTCGCTAAAACCTTTGAGCAGCATAAGGTTTATGCTAAAAAATACCATGATGCGCTTAATGCTAGGAATATACATTAGTGGTTCTAATTATAATTCATGGATTTAAACACATAGACACATAGATTTTAAAAGGTAAAAAAGGTTAGTTAATTTCAGAGAAAAATAAATTTTTTACATAGCAATTATAGTCACGAAGAAGAATGTCTTTAATTTGAAGCTTGCTTCAATTCTATGTAAGGATAGCAGGCATAGCAAACCCAAATAAAACTATGTGTCTATGTGTTAAAAATTTGATTAGCACCATTAAAAAGAACTATTAATATTATATTTGCGCTTTAAATAAAACAATATGACAAAAATTAAATTTGGAACAGACGGATGGAGAGCCATCATAGCGAAAGATTTTACAGTTGACAATGTAGCTCGTGTTACGATTGCTGCGGCAGAATGGGTGAAAAATAATTTTGGCAAACCAAGTGTAGTAGTTGGCCATGATTGCCGATTTGCAGGAGAATTGTTTGCAGAAACAGCAGCGAAGGTATTAGCAAATGCTGGGGTAAAAGTATACTTAGCAAAGGATTTCGTTTCCACTCCGATGATTTCATTGGGTGCAAAAACTTTGGGGGCTTCTTTGGGCGTTATAATTACAGCTTCTCACAATCCTCCATCATACAACGGTTATAAGTTAAAAGGACATTTTGGTGGACCATTGTTGCCGGATGATATTCAAAAAATTGAAGACATTATTCCAGCTACGAATAACGTTGATGTAGAAAAATTATCCATATCAGATTTTGTAAAAGCGGGAATGATTGAATACGTTGATTTAGAAACAATGTATGTGAATCATGTGGAAAAGAATTTCGACATGGATGCAATTCGTAATACCAAAATGAATTTTGCTTACGATGCAATGTATGGAGCTGGACAAAATGTAATGCGCAGATTGTTACCAGATATTACCTTTTTGCATTGTGATTATAATCCAGGATTCGAAGGACAAGCACCTGAACCGATTCATAAAAATTTAATTCCGTTTTCTACATTGATTACTGAAAGTGGCGATATTGATTGTGGTTTAGCTACTGATGGAGATGCAGATAGAATTGGTTTGTACAACGGAAAGGGCGAATTTGTTGATTCACATCACATTATTTTATTGTTGATTAACTATTTGGTAACTCAGAAAAAAATGACAGGAAAAGTGGTAAATGCATTTTCTGTAACACCAAGAGTGAAAAAAATGTGTGAGCATTACGGATTAGAATATCAAGTAACACAAATCGGATTTAAATACATTGCTGGAATTATGGTTTCTGAAGATGTATTGCTAGGAGGCGAAGAGAGTGGTGGAATTGCAATAAAAGGGCATATTCCGGAACGGGATGGTATTTGGATGGGATTGACTATTTGGGAATACATGGTGAAATCTGGAAAAACATTAGATCAGTTAATTGAAGAGATTTATAAAATTGTAGGTGCGTTTAAATTTGAACGCAGTGATATGCACTTAAAAGAAGAAGTGAAAGTTGGAATTGTAGAAAATTGCAAGAACAATAAATATTCTTCATTCGGTCCGTATAAAGTAGAAAGAATAGAAACCGTTGATGGTTGGAAATATTTCTTTGCTGATGATGAATGGATGATGATCCGTGCTTCTGGAACAGAGCCTGTTTTGCGAAATTATGCAGAATCAGCAACAACTGAAAAAGCATTTGCTATTTTGAAAGCTGTTGAGAAGACGTTGTTAGGATAAAAGGTTGCTCGCAGATCACGCAGATTTTGGCAGATTTTTATTTATTAAAAGGAATCCCCGAGTGTTTATCTCGGGGCTTTTTTATTTTGTGAGCATAATTTTTCCAGTTGTAATTCCTCCATTTTTATCTTTTACACTGTAGATGTAAGCTCCAGAACTAAAATCAAGAAAGGCAGATTTTTGATTGCTTGAATTGAAATGCATTTTTTCTTTGCCAGTAATATCAGAAATCCATACTTCAGAATTCGAGTCATCGCTAATTCCAGTAAAATTAACTTCTCTGTTTGTTGGATTAGGATAAACACCTATTGTATTTATTGTTTGAGTAGTATCACAATCTTTAATAATATAAACGATAGCACTATCTGAACTCGAACAGCCAAATGCATCAGCATATTCATAATAAACATAGCTAGAATAATAGGTTGCAAAGCTCGGATCAAAAATGTTTCCTATAATTCCTGCACCTGAATAAATTCCACCTATTGGAGATTCTCCAGAAAGTATTATCGCATCTGAAGTATTACAAATAGAATCAAAAGGAGTTGTTAAAGAAACTGTTGGTAATGGAAGAACTGTAAATGTTTTTGTAGTATAGCCGTCTGACATTGCACCATCATATACTAAGCACCAAATTTGGTATTGTCCAGGCGCAGGAAAGGCAACTTCGATATCTATAGATTGGTCTGAAGGATAACACGATACTGTGCTTGAAAAGCTCCATTTAAAATCATTGTAGCCATATGGTGCACTGCTTGCATGCAAAAAAAGAGTTGTTCCATAGCAAATTGTATCATTTTGAGAAGTTCCTATTGAGACAACAGAACCGCCCGCTAAAGTAAATTTACTAAGCAAAACAAAGGCAATCGCAATAATAAAAGATTTTTTGGAGAGCAAGGTTTCTGTTTATTACTTTCCTTAAACGAATAATAAGCGGAAATATTGCCGAGGGTTCAAAATTTACTCAATATGCACAACCAATCCTTTTAAATATTCTCCTTCTGGATGAAAAATATTTACGCAGTGATCGGGTGGTTGTGATAGATGATGCAATACTCTTACGTTTCTTCCAGCTTCAATCGCAGCAGCCATCACAGTGCTGTTGAATGTGTTTTTATCAACTACCTGAGAACAGGAGAAGGTAAATAACAATCCGCCCGGTTTAATTTGTTTGATGGCTTCGTAGTTCAAGCGTTTGTAACCCATAATGGCATTGTGCTTTACATTTTGATGTTTGGCAAATGCTGGAGGGTCCAAAACAATGATATCGTAAGTGTTTTCTCTGTTCTTTAAAAATTCAAAAGTATCGGCTACAAAAGAAGTATGATTTTTAATATTGTTCAATTCAATATTTCTATCGGTCAATTCAATTGCTTTCTTAGAAATGTCTGTTGAGTGAACTTCTTTTGCTCCAGCTAAGGCAGCATAAACGGAGAATCCGCCTGTATAACAAAAAGTATTTAAAACAACTTTGTCTTTTGAGTAATGCCCAAGCAATTCTCTGTTTTCTCTTTGATCTATAAAGAATCCCGTTTTTTGTCCGCCTTCCCAATCAACCCAAAACTTATGTCCGTTCTCCAAAGCAACTGTTTCAATATTCGCATTGTCGCGTTTCCACAAATAACCATTTGGTGCTTTAATAGGAGCATTCTTTGGCATTGTTTCTTCACTCTTATCATAAATGGCATTTAGCTCGTTTCCGTAAATTTCCTGTAGAGCTTTTACAAACTCATGTTTGATTAAATGCAAACCAATGGAATGCGATTGTAGAACAGCTGTTCCATTATAGTAATCAATGATAAATCCAGGTAAACCATCGCCTTCTCCAAAACATAAGCGGTAACAATTAGTAGCAGAATTTTTAGTCAGATTTAATTGTGATCTGAAATCATAAGCTTTTTGAATTTTGCTTTTCCAGAAATCGTAGTTGGGATTTACTTCTGTAAATGAAAACATTCGAACAGCAATGGAACCAATTTGATAATGACCCATTCCCAGAAATTCTTCTTGAACAGAATATACAGTAACAATATCGCCTTCTTTAACATCATCGCCATCATAATCGGGTGGCAGACTAATCTTTTTAATTGCGCCTGAAAACACCCAAGGATGAAAACGTTTGATGCTATGATCCTTTCCGTTTGATAATATTACTTTGATAAATTGGTCGCTCATAAATGGGTTGTTTGTACGAAAATACGAATTTCCTTCGTAACAGGGACTTCTCGACTCCGCTCGAAGTGACAATGCGAGATGTCATTTCGAGCGGAGTCGAGAAATATTCTGAGCTTATTAGCTTGTTAAGTAAAGTAAATTCTGCTCGTTGTATTTTAGTTGCTCATTGTCAACCATCAATTGAATGGTGTGAATAATTTTGTCTTCATGAACATCTGTAATGGAATTGATAAGCATTTTTAATTCCATAGGATGAACGGAAAGTAATTGTTTTATTTGATTGCTGATATTTTCATATTCATCTGTATGCAATACTTTTCTTTTTTCTTCTAGGCACACATCACATTGTCCGCAAGCTGTACTTTCAATTTCACCAAAGTAGGCGAGTAGGAGTTGGTTTCTGCATTTATGAGTGCTTTCTGTATAATTTAAAACAGATTCCATTCTTTCGATGGCGCGTTTTTTTAAAGATGAAAAGTTTTCTTTAGAGAGTGATAAGTCTTTTGTATCCACACGTGGCATTGTGAATGTCAGTTGTGGTAATTCCGTTTGTGGTGCGTAAGTAATGATTTTATTTTGTTGTAAATAGTTTAATTTTTTTACAACATCTTCCTGTTTGGTGTTTAATTTTTTCGCCAAATCAAATTCATTCACTTTTTCGAAATTGTCGAACAGTCCTGAATAACTACGCAACAGCATTTTTATAAAAACATCAAATGCCGGATTGGAGATTTGAAATTTATATAAATCCTCTCTGTTCAGTTCTAGTTTTATTCTCGCTGGTTGAAAAAATGCATCTGAAAGTAAAATATATCCTTCACGCTCAATAAATTTCAAACAATTAAAAACGGTGATTGGCTGAAGTTTATAATTGTCACAAAAAGTAGAAATATCAAAATTATATGTGCATCCCAATCCAGAACCAGTGGGTATTTGATAGAAGTTTGCTAACGCTTGATAAGTTTGGCGAATATCCTCCATACTTGGAAAACTCAATTCAACATTTCTTTGTAATTCTATTTTGTCACCGTTGTTATAAAGTAAAATGGCAAATGCTTTTCTTTCATCTCGTCCGGCACGACCAGCTTCTTGAAAATAGGCTTCCAAAGAATCAGGCAAATCAATGTGAACAACAAAACGCACATCTGGTTTATCAATGCCCATTCCGAATGCGTTGGTACAAACAATTACTCTTGATTCATTGTTAATCCATTTACTTTGTTTGATGTCGCGGGTTTTGGCATCCAATCCGGCATGATAAAAATCTGCGTCTATATTGTGACTTTTTAAATAACTTGCAATCTCTTGAGTTTTTTTACGATTTCGAACATATACAATTCCAGTTCCTTTTACATTGTTTGCAATCTTTACAAGTCGAGCTAATTTATCTTCTTCATTTAGCAAAATGTAGGCAACATTTTTTCGCTCGAAACTTTTTTGAATGACATTGTTTTTTTTGAAGTATAATTTTTCTTGAATATCTTTTACCACTTCTTTTGTAGCAGTTGCTGTCAATGCTAATACAGGCACTTTCGGTAAAATTTCGCGAAGTAATTCTATTTTCAAATAACTTGGACGGAAATCATAGCCCCATTGTGAAATACAATGTGATTCATCAATAGCAATTAAGTTCACGTTCATTTTTTGTAAACGCACTTTTACAATTTCAGTTTCTAAACGCTCAGGAGATAGATAAAGAAACTTTATTTTTCCATGAACACAATTGTCGAGAGCAATATCAATTTCACGTTTATGCATGGCAGAAGTAATTGCAATTGCTTTTATTCCTTTTTTTACAAGGTTTTCTACCTGATCTTTCATTAAAGCGATGAGAGGAGAAACAACAATGCAAATTCCATCTTGAGCCAATGCAGGAACTTGAAAACAAATGGATTTCCCACCACCAGTTGGAAGTAAAGCTAAAGTATCATTTCCAGCCAAAATAGAATTGATTATTTCTTCCTGTGAAGGACGAAAAGAGCGATAACCCCAATATTTTTCTAATATTTCGTGTATGCTTGGCATTTGCACACGAATTTACGAAATAATGGAACGCTGATGACACTGATAAAGCGGATGAAAACGGATTTTTATTTTTGTCTTGATACTCAATAACTGTCATTACAACACGGAGCGTCATTGCGAGCGAAGAGAAGCAATCTCTTTAAGTTTCGGAGAGCAGCCATTCATGAAAGACTGCTTCGTGCATCGCAGTGACGTCCTTTTTAAAGTATTTCAGAACAAAGAAGCCTAAAAATTCCAGAGAGTAATTTTTCCTTTGTATTTAGGCTTAGGAGGAGGAGGATTTTTTCGAATCTCAATGAGCCATTCAATTGCTTTGACTTGTGATTTAAATACTTTGTAATCAATTGTTGGTTTGTAAAAGTTGAAATAAAAATCAGCCATTAACTGATAAGCCAAATTCTCAACGCGAATAGCGACTGCTATAAAAGGTTGTTCTGGTTCAACTAAGATGCTGTATTGCTTCGCTTCTTTTGTAATAGTAACGTAGCTTTCGAAGGAAATTAAAACTAGATGTTTTTCACTTTTTGTAATTTCAAGTAAAGCTCTTTTTTCTTCGATTTTTTCTTTCACATCAATAAGTTGCCCCTGGAGTTAGCGAATGTGAACAATGCCTTGCTTGTCGAGGCATAAAACCATGCTTGGTAATGATATTGTTTGAATAATATCGGGTCAGTCATTATTTCTGGGGAGTAAAATTTAAGCAAATAGCTTTTCAAGCCTAAAAAGGAAAAAATTTACGTCAGTTACGCCTCTTAAGTTGGCTCTAAATCCTTTTATTTTAGAGTTGAAGGATTCAGCATTAGCATTGGTATT
>CAMCUO010000038.1 GCA_945879015.1 Chitinophaga pinensis
AATTTTAATTATTCATATATTTACGCACTTCATTTTGGAAGAAAATTATTTTAAATAAATATTAAAGATTATGCTAAGAAAATTACTTTCCACCTTATCCGTTGTTGTAGTGTCAGTAGGACTGACTGTTGCACAAAACGAGTCTGCCATTAAAGTAAGGCTAACCGATAAAGCAAATAAAGAAACTATTCCGTTTGCGAACGTAGTAGTTGAAATGGGCGGTATACAAGCCGGTGTTGGTACAACAAACATTGATGGGGAGGTTGTAATCAAACCTTTAAATCCTGGTAAGTATTCTGTGAAGACAACTTATGTTGGTTATCAAACCGTAGAGATAAAAGACATTAACGTTTCAATTGGTAGAACAGTTACTTTAAATATTGAAATGGCAGCAGGGCAACAATTAGACATTGTTGAAGTAATTGAATACTCTGAGCCATTAATTGACCCAGATACAAAATCAGGTGGAACTGTTACTCGTGAAGAGTATCAGAACATGGCTTCTAAAAACATTAACTCAGTTGCTTCTACAACTGCAGGTATCTATCAAAAAGATGAAGGTGGAGAATTAAACATAAGAGGTGCTCGTTCAAACGGAACAGCTTATTATGTGGATGGACAAAAAGTAATTGGTTCATCAGGTGTGCCTCAAAGCGGTGTTGAACAAATAACTTCTATCACAGGTGGTACTCCAGCAGAATACGGAGATGCAACAGGAGGTATTATTGCAATCACAACTAGAGGTCCTGCTAGTAAATATACAGGTGGAATTGAAGTTGTAACTTCAGGTGCAGGAGAAAAAAATGGAAAAAATAGAGGACTAGATGCTTATGGATATAATTTAGTAGGTTTTTCTATAAACGGTCCTATATTAATGAAAAGGGATTCTGTTAGTAAAATAAATAAGTCTGTATTAGGATTCAGTTTATCTGGACAAGTAGTTTCAGAAAAAGACCCTGATCCATCAGCAATGGGCTTCTACCAAGTAAATCCTGAAAAATTAGCTGAATTAGAACAAGCTCCACTTCGTCCTTCTCCATTAGGCGCTGGTTATGTATTAAATTCTGAATACATAAAAATGGAGGATTTACAACATATCAAAGCTAGAAACAATGTAGGTTCTAAAGCAATGTCTTTGGCTGGAAAAATTCAATACCAACCTAGTACCAATATGGGAATCACAGTTGGTGGTTCAGTTGATTATAGCAAATACAACGATTTTACTTATGAATACGCTTTATTTAATCCTTCTAACAATGCAGAGGTGACTAAAAATACATGGAGAGTTTATGGTAAATTAACTCAAAAATTTAATAATGCTTCAGCTCAAGAAGATGAGAAATCTTCTTCAGTAATCAAAAATGCTTATTTCACTTTACAAGCTGGTTACGAAAAAAGTACTCAAGTATCACAAGATGAAAACCATAGAGATAAAGTTTTTGATTATGGTTATATCGGAAAATTTACACAAACAAAAGAAAAATCCTATTCTCCTTTAACTACTGATAAATATGATGTGGATGGAGATGGTACTCGCGATTCTGTTTCTGCATTTTTTATGGATGGTTATGCAGATGTTAGTTTAGCATATACTCCTGGAGATGCTAATCCTACAGGTACTCCATATACAAATCAATTTTATGAATTTTATGGTGCTGAAAACGTTGTGAATCTTTTTGATGTTCAGGCAGGTTTGGGTTTAGCTAATGGTGATAGACCACAAAACGTTTATTCTACTTGGTACAATACTGGTCGTCAATTTAACGGATATAGTTTATCAGATAGAAATCAATTCCGTGTATTTGCAAATTTTTCTGCTGATATCAAACGTCACGCAATTCAAGTTGGTTTTGAATACGAACAACGTGTTGAGCGAGCTTATGATTTAAATCCAATTGGTTTGTGGACAAGAATGCGCGAAGCAGCAAACTTCCATATTTTACAATTAGACAATAATGATAGTGCTGACGCAATCTTGAATACGGATATTACTGGTCTTCCTTTTGCGTTTTACGACTTCAATCGTTTAAACGATGGTAACCAAACTAAGTTCGATAAAAGTGTAAGAGAGGCTTTAGGTCTAAATGTAAACGGATTAGATTTCTTAGATATAGATTCTTATGATAAAGAAATGTATAACCTGGATATGTTTAGTGCGGAAGATTTATTAAACATTGGTGGTACTGGAGTTGTTGCATATTATGGGTATGACCATACTGGTAAGAAAACAAAAAACAATCCTAGCTTAGATGATTTCTTCACAAAAAAAGATGCTGATGGTTATAAAACTTATGAAGTTGGGGCTTATCGTCCAATTTACATTGCAGGTTACCTGAGTGATCGTTTTGATTTCAAAGACATTAAATTTAACGTAGGTCTTCGTATCGATCGTTTTGATGCAAATCAAAAAGTATTAAAAGATAAATACTTATTGTATGAAGCTAAAACAGCTGGTGAACTTTCTATTGCTGATCGTCCATCTAATATTGGTGATGATTATGTAGTATATGTTGAAGATGCTGCAAATCCAACTTTAAATTCAGTTGTAGGTTATCGTGATGGCGATACATGGTTCAATGCTGCAGGTGTTGAGGTGATTGATCCAAGTGCTGCTTTAGGAGCAGGTGGTGGACAAGTTCAACCTTGGTTAGTTGATCCAAGTAAAAAAGATGGTTTAACTTCTGCGGCGTTTAAAGATTATGTACCTCAAGTGAACTTAATGCCTCGTATTGCATTTTCATTCCCTATATCTGACGTAGCGAATTTCTTTGCTCACTATGATGTTTTATCTCAACGTCCACCAGAAAGAAACAGATTAAATCCAATCAATTATTTGGATATCGTTAACGGACAAGCAGGATATGTAAACAATCCTGATTTGAAATCTGAGAAAACTACTGATTACGAATTAGGATATCAGCAAGTATTAAATGAAAAGAAAAATTCTTCTCTTCAATTATCATTGTTCTACCGTGAATTAAAAGACTTGGTTCAAACAACAAATGTTGTTCAAGCTTACCCACGTTCTTATAACTCTTTCTCCAATGTCGATTTCGGAACAGTTAAAGGTATGTCAATCGCATACGATTTAAGAAGAACAGCAATGGGAGTTTCAATGACTGCGAACTATACTATTCAATTTGCTGATGGTACAGGTTCAAGTACAACTGATGGACAAAACCTTGTATCATCTGGTGTTCCAAATTTAAGAACAACTCACCCATTAGATTTTGACCAACGTCATACCATTACTTTAAACGTAGATTATCGTTTTGGTGCTAAAACAGATTACAGAGGTCCACGTTTAAAATGGAACAGAGGAAAAGATAACGAAAAAATGATCAATATTTTAGAAAATGTTGGTGCTAACGTCGTTTTCCGAGCTGGTTCTGGAACTCCTTATAGCAAACAAGCTAACATTACTCGTGAAGCTCAGTTTGGAATTGGTGGTGGAAACACTGCTCTTGATGGACAAATTAACGGGTCTAACTTGCCATGGTCATATAAAATGGATTTACGTGTTGACAAGAGCATGGAAGTTAATTTCGGTAAAGCAAAAGAAGGTCAAGATCAAAAATCAGGCAATCTAACAATTTACTTACAAGTATTAAATGTGTTAAACACTAAAAACGTTTTAGCTGTTTACAAAGCTACTGGTAACCCTGATGATGATGGATATTTAAGTTCTTCTGTTGCACAAGATGCAATCGCAGGTCAAAATGATCCTCAAGCTTTCACAGATTTATATTCAGTAAAGTTGAATAACCCAGGTAACTATAGCCGTCCACGTGTTATCCGTATCGGTTTATTACTTGATTTTTAATCCTAGTTTATAAAAGAATTTATAATGCTACTTAATAATAACAATATGAAGAATCGTTTCAAATTAATTGTCACTGCAAGCATTTTTGCCTTTTCTTTTTCTGCACAAGCAAAAGAAAATGTAGGAAGAAGCGTTGCAACATCCCAAAGTCAAAACAAATCTGTAATGTCATTATGCGCTCCTGCAACTGCACAAGCAGATTTGGATATTAATAACGTTAGAGCTACTATCTTAACTGGTGGTGATATGTGGTGGGATTTAGTTAATGGTAAGTATTTAATTCCAAAACCAGCTCCAGGCTTAAATGGTCCTACGTCATTATTCGCAGGATCTTTATGGATTGGTGGTATTGATGCTAGTGGAACATTAAAAGTTGCAGCTATGACTTATCGTCAAACTGGTAACGATTATTGGCCAGGTCCTTTAACAACAACTGCTACAACTGATGGAGCAACTTGTTTGGCATGGGATAAATTTTATAAGTTAAACAAAAAAGAAGTAGAAGTATATGTTGCATGGTATACTGGCGGACAAGTTGGAGACAATCCTACTGATCCAGCTGCTATGGATGTGATTTTAAATTGGCCTACATTAAGTCCTGATGGTCTGCCTTTAGCGCCATATTATGATGTTAACGGAAATAGTATTTATGATCCATACGGTGGTGATTATCCAGATTTTTTTATTGGTGATTTTGGTGATACTTCTCGCACTGCTTGTACAGCTGATTTATTTGGGGACCAAGTTTTATTTTGGGTATTTAACGATAAAGGAAACGTTCACTCTGAAACGGGTGGTGCCGCAATTGGTTTAGAAATTCAAGCACAAGCTTTTGCTTTCGAGACTAGTAACGAAATTAATAATATGACCTTTTACAACTATAAGGTTATTAATAAATCTTCTTTCCGTTTAGATAGTACATTTTTTGGTGTTTGGGCCGATCCAGATTTAGGTTCAGCATCTGATGACTTTGTTGGTTGTGATGTTGGATTAGGTTTAGGATATTGTTATAACGGAGATTTAGTAGATGATAACCCTCCTTCAGGTCAAATTCCTTATGGTATTAATCCTCCAGCAATTGGATGCGATTTCTTTGAAGGTCCGTTTGCTGATCCAAATAGTTTGGACGATCCTGCATCTTCTGTTCCAGCTAGTTATGTTGGTTATGGTGATGGTGTTCTAGATAACGAACGTATTGGTATGTCAAAATTTGTTTATTATAACAATGATGGTACTTTTCAGGGTAATCCAGACGTGGGTACTGAATTCTATGGTTATTTAGCTGGAGAGTGGAGAAATGGAACACCAATTACTTACGGTGGAACGGGTTTCTTAACTGGTGCACCGTGTGATTATATGTTCCCTGGTTCTTCTGATCCAACTGGGTTTGGAACTGGAGGAAGTTCTCAAGCTCCTTGGGATGAAATTGGAGAAAATAACGTACCTGCTGATAGACGTTTCTTGCAAAGTGCTGGTCCTTTTACTATGGATCCAGGTGCAAAAAATTCAGTTACAATCGGTTTAGTTTGGGCTAGAGCAACTCAAGGTGGTCCGTCTGCTTCTGTAACTTTAATGAAAGGTGCAGATGCAAAAGCACAAGAATTATTTAACAATTGTTTTGTTACCTTAACGGGTCCTGATGCGCCTAACTTGGCAATTCAAGAATTGGAAAATGAATTAATTTTAACATGGTCAAATCCTTTATCTCCTTATAACAATTACAAAGAAGGATATACTGAAGATTATGATAAATCTACTGGTAGCGATTCATTATACCGCTTCCAAGGATATATAGTTTATCAATTGAAAGACGAATCAGTTACAGCTGCCGATGTTTATAATGTTGATAAAGCACGTATTATTCTTCAGTGTGATAAAACGGATAACATCAAACAAATTGTAAACTTTTATAACGATGTATCTTTACAAGCTTTAGTTCCATCGGAAATGGTAAATGGTACTGACTTAGGTATTGTTCACTCTATGTCGGTTACTGAAGATAAATTTGCAACAGGAAATTCAGCTTTAGTAAATCATAAAACATATTATTTTGCAATTATTGCATACGGTTTTTCTCCTACATTGGTTAATCCTGATTTTGCAGTTCCAAAAGATTATTTACCATTCATTGCTAGTAATAGTTATGCTGATGGATATTTTAATCATTCAGCTATTCCTCATACTCCTGCTCCAGAAGCTGGTGGAACAGAGGCGCATTCAACTTATGGTACAGGTCCTAAATTAACTCGTATTGAAGGTCATGGAAATGGTGGTCAAGTATTGGATTTAACTTCTGGTAGTGTGAACGATATTTTGAATTCATCATCTAGTCGTGTTATTAATCCAGTTTATGAAATGAGCCGTGGACCAGTTAACATTAAAGTAGTAGATCCATTAAATGTTCCTGTAGGACATAGTTTCCAATTCAAAATTATTGATACCGCTGGTACAGCTACAATTACTTCTGCTGCACTTTGGACATTGGAAAATTTGACAACAGGCGATTCTGTTACTTCTGACAAAACAATTGCAATCGCAAACGAACAAATTATTAATGGACAACCATCTGGTTCTACACAATTCTCTATTCCATCTTGGGGTATTTCTGTGAATGTACCATATACAGTTGACCCTTTAGTAACTCTTCCAGTTGCTTCTGTTAAAGGAGGTTTCCTTGAAGCTACAGTTGAGTATACTGACAATACAAAACAATGGCTTACAGGTTTAGCTGATGAAGATGGCCCTTCTTATTTGAATTGGATACGTTCTGGTTCTGCAGTATTTTCTGCACCAGATAATATTTTTAACGATGCGGCTGGTTCAGGAACAGATTTGAATCAAGACTATGAAAATATTCTTGGTAAAACTTGGGCTCCATACCGTGTTTGTGCAACTGGTTTAGCTACTGACCCTATTTCAACTTCGGTTTATACCAAAGGAGCTCCAGCTTGGCCAACAAATATTTCATTAAACAAAACTGCTAACATAGCTTCAGTGGATGTTGTTATTACATCCGACAAAGCATTGTGGACTCGTTGTCCTGTTTTGGAAGAGTGTGATGATAAGACGTTGTCGGTTGGCAATGTTAGAAAATTATTTATGCGTGGTTCTCCTTCAGTAGATAAACAAGGAGTAGCAAATTTTGGTTCTTCTTCTGAGAACAACGATTTCGCTACAGGTATGGGCTGGTTCCCAGGTTATGTAATTAACTTAGAAACTGGTGAGCGTTTAAATATGGCTTTTGGCGAAGATTCTTGGTTGGTTACTGAAAATGGAAATGATATGATGTGGAATCCAACAGGTTCTAAATTAGCTGCTACTGGCGATCCATTATTTGGTGGAAAACATTATATCTATATTTTCGGTCACAATGGTGATGCTGTTTATCCAGCTACTGACGCTTTATTGCCAAATGGACTTAGAGATATTCCACGTTACGACAAAGGAAAAGTGTTGCACGATTTATTGGAAGCTGCTGCTACTTCTGGTGGTGGAATTGGTGGAAGTAGTGATGCATACAAACGTGAAGTGTTCAATGATGCAATGTGGGTTAATATTCCATTGTTAGCTGCTGGTCACGGACGTTTTGAAAGCACTGTAAAATTCAGATTGAGAGTTGCTAAATCTTATCAAATTGGATACACTGCAAACGTGCCATCTAGTACTGATATTTCAGCTACTCCTCAAAACAATAACTGGCCAATGTATACTTTCAATTCTGCGGATATTGAAACACATACAAACGATGCTGAAACAGCTGCAGATGCACTTGCATTAATCAACATTGTTCCAAATCCATATTATGCTTATTCTGCTTATGAGAAAAAAGCTTTGGAGAACATTGTAAAAATTACGAATCTTCCCGCAAAATGTAACATCTCTATTTATACATTGAATGGTACATTAATCAGAAAATTCAATAAAGACGATCCAAAAACATCTCTTGATTGGGATTTGAAAAATCAAGCTAGAGTTCCTATCGCAAGTGGTATGTATATCATTTACATAAACGTACCAGATGTTGGAGAAAGAACATTAAAATGGTTTGGTGTATTGCGTCCAACGGATTTGGATTCGTACTAGTCTGACAGTAATTAATTGTATTAGAGTAAAGATTCATAAATATTGAGATATGAAATAGTCCATGCGCAAAAATTCATAAATAAAAATGCATGGCGTATTCCATATGACAGTAAAAAACAAATAGTAACATATGAAAAAATATAGTAAAATAGTAGCACCACTTGTCCTTATAGGCTTGTTTTTAGCTCCAACTAATAATGCATTAGCTGGTAACCCTGATCGTTCTGGTCAGGCAGGTGCAACCGAATTATTAATTAATCCTTGGGCTCGTAGTTCTGGATGGGCTGGTTCTAACGTTGCTGGTGCAAGAGGTTTAGAGGCGATGTTTTTAAACGTTGCTGGAACTGCTTTTACTAAGAAAACAGAATTAATGTTTGCTCGTACTAACTGGTTAAAAGGAACAGATATTAATATCAATGCTTTTGGATTAACTCAAAGAGTTGGTGAAACTGGCGCTATTGGTTTAACTATTATGTCGATGGATTTTGGTGATATCGAAATCACTACAGTTGAAAATCCAGAAGGTGGAATCGGAACTTTTTCTCCGCAATTTGTAAATGTTGGTTTGTCCTATGCAAAAGGGTTTTCTGATAATATTTATGGAGGTTTAACTCTAAAAGTAATTTCAGAAAAAACAGCTAACGTTAGTGCAAGAGGTGTTGCTTTTGATGCTGGTATTCAATACGTAGCAGGAAAACACAATCAAATTAAATTTGGTATCTCTCTGAAAAATGTTGGACCACGTATGAAGTTCTCTGGTGATGGTTTATCAATGAAAGCTGAAATTCCAGGAAGTACAAATGGAACAACATATACTGTAGAAAACAGAACAGCTCAATTTGAATTACCTTCATTGTTAAACATTGGTGCTGGATATGATTTCTACTTAAAGAAAGATAGTGCATCAATGAAAACACATAGAGTAACTGCTATGGGTGCATTCACTTCTAACTCTTTCGAAAAAAATCATATAAAAGTTGGTTTAGAATATGCTTGGAAAAATATGTTAATGGTTCGTGTTGGATATTGTCATGAAAAAGATATCAGAGACAAAGAAAACAGAACAACTGTTTTTACAGGACCTAGCGCAGGTTTCACAGTTGAAATTCCTTTCGGAAAAAACAAATCAACTTTCGCTTTGGATTATTCTTACAGAGCAACTGATCCTTTCCAAGGAACACACTCTATAGGAGCAAGAATAAATTTGTAATAAATTAACAAGCATAATTGTGCTTGTATAACATATTTTTTTTTAATACTAAGAGAATCCCCATCTAGGGATTCTCTTTTTTTATGATTGATTTAAAATCGTAAACTGCGATAAAAGAAAACACTCCCCGTTTCAAAAAAATATTGCAGTATCAAATGAAAAGAAATTCCCTTCTTTTCTAATAGCTTACTCCGCGTTGTTTTTTAACCGTACATGAAATAGAATAACACAATTAATAATAATCAAACGTTCTTCTGTTTTCTTTTTCTGCAGCGGGAAAAGAAAATGTCGGAGGAATTACTGCAACATCCCAAAGGATCCAAAAACTTCTTTGGGTTGGGACTTAAAAAATCAAGGAAGAGTGCCAATCGCAAGTGGTATGTATATCATTTATGTGAAAGTGCCTGCTGTAGGTGAAAAAACCCTGAAGTGGTTTGGAATGTTGCGTCCTGCGGATTTGGATTCATACAAGAAAAGCATATTTTCTTTGATTTAAATAAAATTTATTATATTTGTGTTACGGAAAGAGTCCCGCCCCGAATAAATCGGGGCGGGATTCTTTTCTGTTTTAACCAAACCATTTAACCATGTCAACTATTTCTTATTTTACAGAAGAGGGATTGCAGAAATTACGAGATGAATTGCGGAATTTAAAAGTAAATGAGCGCGCATATATCTCAAAACAGATTTCAGAAGCAAGAGACAAAGGCGATTTGTCGGAGAATGCTGAATACGATGCTGCAAAAGAAGCGCAAGGTTTATTAGAGCTTAAAATTTCTAAAATGGAAATAGTTTTGAGTAATGCTCGATTAATTGATGAATCTACTTTAGATGTCACCAAAGTGCTTATACATTCAATTGTAAAAATTAAAAATGTAGCAAATGGCGCTACTATGACTTATACCTTAGTTGCTGAAAACGAAGCTGATTTGAAAGGTGGAAAAATTTCTGTTGATTCTCCTATTGGAAAAGGCTTACTTGGTAAAAAAATAGGTGATAAAGCCGATATAAAAGTCCCTTCTGGGGTAATAAAGTTCGAAATAGTAGAACTTTCTCGATAATCAATGGCTAGCATCTTTACTAAAATAATTCAGGGAGAAATCCCTTGTTATAAAATTGCCGAAAATGATCAGTTTTTGGCTTTTTTAGACGTTTTTCCACTTGTACACGGACATATTTTAGTAGTTCCTAAAAAAGAGACGGATTACATTTTTGATATAGAAGATGTTGAGCTTTCTGCAATGATGCTTTTTGCTAAAAAGATAGCCAAAGCTCAAAAATCTGCTGTTCCTTGCAAAAGAATCGGTATTGCAGTAATAGGATTAGAAGTTCCACATGCACACATTCATTTGGTTCCTATGAATACGGCAAATGATGTAAATTTTACTCAAGCTAAAATTAAGCCTACAAGTGAAGAGTTAGCCGAAATGGCTGAGAGAATTAAATCGAAATTATAATTAACCTTTCTTTTCAGGATTATCTGCCAAAAAGGCTTTCCATCCAGTATAGGCTTTTTTTGCAGAGCCAGGTCTTCTTTGAAAATGATGGCAAACTGCAGCAGCTAATCCATCAGTAGCATCCAAAAATTCAGGTGTTTCTTTAAAATTTAGGAGCGATTTTAGCATGGCTGCCACTTGCTCTTTGGAAGCATTTCCGCTGCCTGTAATTGATTGTTTTATTTTTTTAGGAGAATATTCATTTATGGTCAAATCTCGTGACAAAGCACCCGCAATTGCAACTCCTTGAGCTCTTCCTAGCTTTAACATGGATTGCACATTTTTCCCAAAAAAAGGTGCTTCAATGGCCAATTCATCCGGTTTATATTCATCAATTAATGAAACAACTTTATCAAATATTTTTTTGAGTTTCAGTGCTGCATCGCCTACTTTTTCTAAGCGTAAAACTCCCATCACAATCAATTCCATTTTGTTTCCTTTGATATGAATAAGGCCATATCCCATAATATTGGTGCCTGGGTCAATACCTAAAATTATTTTATCGGTGGAACTCAATTTTGCTTTTTTTTGATTTAGACTTTTATTTAATAATGATATTCGGCCTCTTTTTGCTAATATTGTTGGAGAATGAGTACATCTCAAAATAAGCCTTACTACAAAGTTATAAGTCTTTTCATAAAGTCGGTAATTTTATTTTTTTCATTTTATTATATCTACGATAAACTGAATCAGGCTCCAATGGTCTTCTACTTTCCAACCTTGTTTTCGATTGACATTATTATTTATGTTTTTGCAATAATCCTACTAATGTTTTTGAATTGGAGTTTGGAAGCATTTAAATGGAAATTATTAATTGCTCCTTTGGAAAAAATTAATTTTTCTGCTTCCATCAAAGGGGTATTAGCAGGAGTAACCATTAGTATTTTTACTCCAAATAGAGTAGGAGAGTTTGCCGGTAGAGTATTTTTTTTAAATCAAGCCGATAAAATTCAGGCAACAATTTTGAGTTTAATTGGGAGCCTTGCTCAGCTCTTAGTAACAATCATAGCTGGTGTTTTCGCTTTTTACATGTTAGAAAAAAAGTATTATGATTTTTTTCAAATAGAACAATTTATTTCTGTAAACACACTTTTTCTAATTTTTGTTTTGCTGATAATTGGACTGTCGATATTGACTTATGTAGTTTATGTAAAACAAAAGTCTTCCGAAAAAATAAAAAAATACATTTATACTTTTAAACTTCATTCTCGAAAAAATTTGAAGGTTGTTTTGAATTTATCGATTCTGAGATACATTGTTTTTTCAATTCAATATTATTTTGCGCTTAAGTTATTTGGAATAAATGGTGGCATAGTAATCGTTTACTCACTTATAGCGATTACTTTTTTTGTTACATCGGTTATTCCTACTTTTGCTTTAACAGAAATAGCTGTTAGAGTAGGGGTAGCGATTTATTTTTTTAGCACAATTTATACTTCACAAGCACCAATATTAGCAGCATCATTATTTTTGTGGATGGTGAATTTGGCTATTCCAGCATTGATCGGTTCGGCATTTGTTTATAAGCTAAAATTCTTTAAAGAATAAGAATGCAAAACCTGTTTTGGGTATTTATTTCTATTGGTTTAATTTTAGGAAGTAGCTATTTCCTATTGATAGCAAGTTATTGTTATGCTTGGACTATAATGAAAACCTCTTCTGACAGAGATGAACAATCAGTTTTGATAAGTGTTGTTTTGGTTACTCGAAATGAAGAAAAAAATATTTCCATTTGTTTGGATGCTCTTCTTGCACAATATTATCCTTCAGATAAATTCGAAATAATTGTTGTAGATGATCATTCAACTGATTCAACATTAAAAATTATTCGTGAGTATTCTGAAAAAAACGCTCAAATAAAATACTTTGAATTATCTGAAAACACTGAAGGAAAAAAACAAGGAATCACAAAAGCAATAGAATTTTCTTCTGCAGAATTAATTGTAACAACGGATGCAGATTGTAAAATGGGAATTCATTGGCTTAGTTCGATTGCAACATTTTATAAAAAAACGGATGCTAAAATGATTGTTGCTCCAGTTTCTTTTTATGATGAAAAAACCGTGTTTGAAAAAATGCAAAGTTTGGAATTCATGGCATTGATTGCATGTGGAGGAGCTTCTTTGTTTTATAAAAAAGCAATCATGTGCAATGGAGCCAATTTAGCATATACAAAAAATGCGTTTTTGGAAGTAAATGGTTTTGATGAAAATGAAAGTAAAGCATCGGGAGATGATGTTTTGTTGATGTATAAAATCAATAAATTGTTTCCAGGGAAAGTCGTATTTTTTAAAAATAAAGAGGCAATTGTCTACACCAAACCAATGAATTCCATTAAAAAATTTGTACAACAGCGCAAAAGATGGGCGTCAAAAGGCTTTTTTGCGCTAAATACAGAATCAAAAAGAGTTTCACTACTTGTCTATTTGTTTAATGCCTACTTAGTGTTCATCCCTCTAATTGGGGCTGTCTGTTTATCAAATGGCCCATTCTATCCACTTTTTATGGGAATTTGTCTTATTCTTATAGGAATTAAATACATTATTGACTTTTTGTTATTATTTTTAGCCGCATCTTTCTTTGGGAAGAAAGAATTTTTGATATTTTTCATTCCAGAACAAATCATCTATATGATATATGTGGCGTTCTTCGGACTCTTTGGTTCGCTTGGAAAATACGAGTGGAAAGGGCGAATAACAAATTAAAGAATGGCTAAAAAAGACGATAAATATTCTCATTCACTTTCCTTCTATGCTTGGCAGCGTTTAAAAAAAAACAAGTTAGCTATGTTTGGATTAATTGTGATTGGCTTATGCATGATTATGGCCGTTTTAGGTTTTTCTATCACTCCTGATTCTACTCCCGACGCGAATGACCAGTTGCTTGAACTTTCCAAAAAACCACCTGGATTTGAAGTAAAAATGCTTCAAACTCTTAAAAATGAGCCTTCTCACGATGTAAATTTTTTTTACAAAATGATTTATGGTGAAATAAGCAATTTCCGGTCTATTCCTTTTTCAGATTATCATTATGATGGAAACGATATTATCATTCGCGAATATACAGGTGATGAAAAACGTCAAGGTGCTGATATTAGATATAATTTGGCAGATGCAGTTTATGCAATAGACTATAACACACCAATTGTAAATAATGTTGCTGAAGGTTATACGGAGTTTTACGAATTTGGAAGCAATACAATAATCCGAAAAACAGTTAAAGAGTTGATTGCAGAAGTTGAGAAAAATAATATCGTTACGCGGAAATATATTTTAGGAACTGATCCTGCAGGAAGAGATTTATTAAGCAGGTTAATTATTGGAACACGTGTTTCGTTCTCCGTTGGATTTGTTTCTGTTTTTATTTCTGTGGTAATTGGAATTTTGATGGGAGCTTTAGCAGGATTTTATAGAGGAAGAGTGGATGATGTTATTATTTGGATTATAAACGTTGTTTGGTCAATTCCTACTTTACTTCTCGTAATCGCTATTACTTTGGCACTAGGAAAAGGATTTTGGCAAGTGTTTGTTGCAGTTGGATTAACTATGTGGGTGGAAGTTGCAAGGGTGATTCGTGGACAAGTTATGAGCTTACGTGAAAAAGAATTTATTGAAGCGGGTAGAGCATTGGGTTTTTCGAATTACAGAATTATCATGCGACATGTATTGCCAAATGTTATGGGTCCTGTGATTGTAATTTCTGCAGCGAATTTTGCATCTGCTATTTTAATTGAAGCTGGTTTAAGTTTTTTAGGAATTGGTGCACAACCACCAACTGCATCGTGGGGAGCAATGATTAATGCTCACCGTGGATATATTATTGGCGATGCTCCATATTTAGCATTCCTTCCCGGATTAGCAATTATGTTTATGGTATTGGCTTTTGTGCTTTTAGGAAATGGCTTGCGTGATTCACTAGATACTAAGTCGATGGACGATGATCAAGTGATGTACTAGAATTTTAACTTTTTAAAAGTTTGTATAAAAAAAGCGTCACACAATTTTGTATGACGCTTTTTTATTTTCAAATTTTATTAATTAGAAAGGAAGATCATCTTCTTGAGTTGTAGCAGTAAAAGTTTCTGCAACTCCACTCATTTCATTAGAAGAAGTATTATTAGCACCTGCTGTGCTTCCTTCAATTCTCCATGCTTCTAATGTATTGAAATATTTTATTTCATTTTTTGGACTAGTCCATTCGCGGCCGCGCAAATTGAAATGAACTTTAATTTCAGAACCAACAGTATAATTATCAATCAAACTACATTTGTCTTGTGTTAATTGAAATGAAATGTGTTGAGGATATTGAGAAGAATTATCTGTTAATACAAATTCTCTTTTTCTGAATTTATCAGAAATTTGTTGTGCTTCGCTTTTTACTTTTAAAATCCCAGTGATGTCCATTTTGCTTTTTGTTTATATAGTTATTATTTCTGTTGATTCATTTTTACTGACCGAAAGATAATAATACTTTCCATGCGTTTTCAACATTGTTAGTATCTAGTAATTTCTTTGCCTCTAAATGAGCATTTTCCGTAGTAATATTTTTAAACGTACTTGCACTTGCATTCTTGAATTCTTCAATCTCAATGCCAGTAGGCAATTTCTCCGTATTTCCTAGTTGTCCTAAGTTGTTTCCTGTCAATATGCTTGAGTTACGAATAAAAGCAGGAATTTGGTCAACGCCAATACCTAAATTTAACAAAGGTTTAGCCACTTCAAAAATGGCATCTCCATTTGTGCGGCTATACCAGTTGCCACCCATACGAGCTACTAAGTCGATTTTGTTTGGGTCAATTTGCTTGTTGGCATCCAATACATTTTCATTAACATGAATCATTACCACTTCACATATAATAAGGTTTCCAGCACCACCTTTATCGCCCAGTTCTATTACTTGTTTTACAATACATTCAAGCTGTGCAGGAGATTCTTTCACTCTAAAAGGCTTTACTTTTTCTGAAGCAAGCTGAGTGAAACCTGCTTTTGTAAATTCATTTGTGCCTTTTGGGTATTCTGTGCTGGCCAGACTCACTTGCTGCACCATATTGTAATTTACCACGTTTATTACAACTTCCGGAACTTCCTTAATATTGTCGTAAGTATGTTTAGTGATACCAGTTCTTCCGCTTCGAGCAGGAGAAAAAATGGCAATAGGTGGATTTGCACTAAACACATTAAAGAAACTAAAAGGAGCCAAATTAGGATTCCCTTCCTTATCTATAGTGCTCGCAAAAGCAATTGGGCGAGGAGCAACTGCTCCTAGCAAATAGCTATGTAAAACAGCTGTACTTACTTCTTTTGGATCTATTGAAAGCATAATTTAAATTCTGTTGTAAAAATAAAACTTTATTCAAAGGCTTGCTAATTATGTTATCAACCGGATGAAAGTAGATTGTTTATATGTAATAAATAAATATTATATTTGCAATCCTAAAAATAATTATGCGGATGTGGCATTTTTTGCGTTGTAGCAAAAACTCAGCTGCGCCAAGTAAAAGTAAAGTGTAGAGTAAAATTATTATTATGCGGATGTGGCGTAATGGCAGCCGCGCCAGACTTAGGATCTGGTGCCGAGAGGCGTGGGGGTTCGAGTCCCTTCATCCGCACAAAAAGAAACCTGCTTTTGCAGGTTTTTTGTTTTATGTACTACTTCACTATTGTCCAACCTTAACTAAAACAAATTCAGTTGGTTAGGGTTTATGTTTTCTATCTTTTGTAATTCAATTTCGTTAAACGCTTGCTGTATGGGTATTTTCTCAAAAACACAAACACTTAATTTTTGTAATAAAGTGTAGAGCGTATGTTCTGAATTTACTCTTTTTTTAATGATCGCAATTAAAACATAAACACTTACAGCAATCCATATTTGTGTATGAACAGCGTTTCTGCTTGTTCCAAAAAAGGATTTAATTTTCAGATGTTGTTTTATCCATTTGAAAAACAATTCAACTTGCCAACGTTGCTTGTATAATGCTGCTATCATTGTTGCATCTAATATTTTATTGTTTGTAATAAACACATAAGTGGTTTTTGAAATGCAATCGTAATATTTTATTCTTCGTAATTTTTCAGGATACTTTTGATATGCTTTTTCTCTTTTTAAAACTCCTATTTGGTCACATATTATTCCTGTTTCTTTTTTTACCTGACTTGAATATTGTCGAGTGTAACTAAAATTATCCTTTGCTCTTGTTATCCAAAATGCTGAGGCTTGATGAATGTTATATAATCTTTCAAAATCAACGTACCCTTTATCCATCACATAATATGCACCTACTTCAATAGGCAGAATGTCTAACATATTTACATCATGTACACTTCCATCTGTAATAAATAACCATGCTGGAATATTGCCTTGTAAATCAAGCAATGTATGCGCTTTTATTGCTGCCTTTGTTTTGCGAAACTTTGCCCAAGGAAACAATGTCAAACACAAATCAATGGTTGTGCTATCAAAGGCATAAACAGTAGCATCCAAATCTTTCAAAAAATCATTGTCGTTTTGGTAAAGTTTTCGTGCAGTAACAATAAGCTGTTGAGTCAGCTCTGCATATATTTTCCAATCTCTGCTTTCATTCCAATAAGCCAAGGTTGATTTTGCAACTTTACTTTTTATTCCACAGTGATATAATTTATTCGACACTGTTCTCAAGCAAGTTTCAATATCACGAAGGCTTTCACGCTGTGTAAGCTGAGCAAATACCATACAGGCATATTATTCCCAGCAACTAAATTCTTGAGCCTTATAATTGCCTTGGTATTTTTCTACCAATTTATCAAACTCGTATCTTGGCACAAAGTCCAGGACTTGTGCTAAAAGTGTTTTACCTTTATTCATCAATTTTAGATTTTACCCCAAAATTGAAATCAAAAAATCAAAGAACTGTTATCAAACTCAATTATATTCTATGTTACAGCATTTTTATTATCTTCACAGTTGGACAGTAGTGGTACTACTTATATATTGCAGTCAGAACTATTCTATTACGGATGTAAAAATAATTTGCAACTTTGAAAATGCTATCAGCACTGAAGGCTATAACTGCTTTTTCATTTCTGCTTCATAAAAACCCTATTAATAGGGCTTTTTTTATGATTTGCCAGTAACTTATCAACAAAACAGCCACTTTTCAACAATTACAAGCTTTTTTTGCTTTTAAACTTGCGTGGTTAGTGATGTTTTAATATTTTAGCCTCACAATTATATGTTAAACCCAAAAAACTAAAAACAAAATGAACAAAGCAGAATTAGTTGATGCTATTGCATCTGAGTCAAAATTAACAAAAGCTGATGCAGGAAGAGCATTAGATGCATTCGTTAACGCTACAACAAAAGCACTTAAAAAAGGTGATAGAGTTGCGTTAGTAGGTTTTGGTTCTTTCTCTGTTGCTAAAAGAGCAGCAAGAACAGGAAGAAATCCACAAACTGGAAAAGCAATTAAAATTGCTGCTAAAAAAGTAGCTAAATTTAAAGCTGGTGCAGAATTGAAAAAATCAGTTAACAAATAATTCTTAACTGAATCAAATAAAAAAGTCCCTCGAGCAATCGAGGGACTTTTTTATTTTCTATCTCTGTCCCGTCCTGAAATAAGTTGTCACACAAAACAACTTAAATTATGGAAGCACAAGAACGACAAGGAGCTCGACGTAGTTAACGAGATTATAGTTTAGCCTTTAAATTACAAGTAGTATCAGAAGTAGAAAAAGGCGAATTAGAGCAAATTGATGATGTTTGCATCAAACGCTGTAAAACAAGCTGTTTTCGCGATGTTTTTACCCATAATAGCAACTAAATCAAAATAATTCGGCTATTCCCATTTATTTAATGTATCTTTGCACTAATTATTAATCAAAAAACATTATTATCAAAAATGAAAAATGGAATTGTAAAATTTTTTAATGAAACAAAAGGATTTGGTTTTATTAAAGCAAATGACTCAGGTGAAGAATTTTTTGTTCACGTGTCAGGATTGAAAGAAGAAATCCGTCAGAATGACGAAGTTCTTTTTGAAGTTCAAGAAGGCAAAAAAGGTTTAAATGCTGTAAACGTAAGATTAGCATAATTATAATCATCTATAATTTACCTAAAAGTCCCATTTTTCTCTGAAAAATGGGACTTTTTCGTTTTTAAAATGCCTCAAATAGTGATAAAATTCTTATTTTTGTGTCCCTTTAAAAAAAGAACAAAAATTAATATCAATCAAATATAAATTACAATGAACATTATTCAAGAAAACATTGACGAATTAAATGCAGTATTAAAAGTGAAAGTGGTGGCAAATGATTATTTGCCTAAAGTGGAGACGGCCTTAAAAGATTATCAGAAAAAAGCTACAATACCAGGTTTCCGTCCAGGAAAAGTACCTACAGGTATGATCAAAAAAATGTATGGAAAATCCGTTATGGTGGACGAAATCAATAAATTATTGAACGATTCATTATATAAGTATTTGCACGAAAACAAGATTGAAGTGCTTGGTAACCCATTGCCAAAAGCGGATAGCGTTATTGATTGGGATAACCAACAAGAATTCGAATTCCTATATGAAATGGGTTTAGCACCTAAATTCAGTGTGGACCTTTCTCCGAAAGATAAATTCACTTACCAAACTGTGAAAGTAGATGAATCATTAGTGAATAAATATGTTACTGATATAGCTAAACGTTACGGAAAAGTAGAAAATGTAGAAGTTTCAGAAGAAACAGATTTATTAAATGGCGACTTTGTTGAATTAGATGCTAATGGCGAAATTTTAGCAGGTGGAATTTTCAAAACAGGTTCTTTATTTTTAGATAGAGTGAAAGATGAAGCAACTAAAAAAGCCCTAATTGGAATAAAAAAGGAAGATAAAGTTGTTTTAGATGCGCAAAAATTATCCGAAAATGCTACTGACTTGGCTGCTTTGCTTGGAATTGACAAAGAAAAGGCAGAAAGCTTGAATTGTAAATTACAATTCACTGTTAAAGGTGTTAGTCGTTTAGCTGCTGCTGAAATCAATCAGGAATTTTTCAGCAAAATATATGGTGAAGGAAATGTAACAACTGAAGAAGAATTCAGAGCAAAAATCAAAGATGAATTGGCTGGTATGTTTGTGAACGACAGCGAACGTAAATTTTATAACGAGGTTGTAGAATATTTAATGAATAAAATAAATTTTAATTTGCCAACCGAATTTTTAAAACGTTGGATAGTTGCAGCAAACGATAAGCCTGTTTCTTTTGAACAAGTGGATGCTGAATTTGATAATTATTCAAAAGGCTTGAAATGGCAATTGATTGAAAATAAAATTATCAAAGAAAACGACCTTCAAGTTACTAACGAAGAAGTGGTTGAACATACAAAAGAATTAATCCTGCAGCAGTTTGCTCAAATGGGTCAAGGCCCGATGGGAGACGAAGAATTAAATCAAACAGCTCAACGTGTGCTTTCAAATCAGGAAGAGGCTAAGAAATTGTATGAGAAATTATACGGACAAAAAGTAATGACTTTATTCAAAACCAAATTCACATTGGAAAATAAAGAAGTTGCTTATGACGATTTTTTTAAGAAAGCATAGAAGTCTTTTTATAAGATAATGCTCGTTGATGTTTCATTTCGAGCAGAGTCGAGAAATCTTGCTTTAATTGGAACAAATAATTTTTAAGAAAAGAGATTTCTTTGTACCTTGTATCAATATTTAAAAACTTTTTAAACTAAACCATATGTTTGATAACAAAGAATTCAGAAAATACGCTGTAAAGCACAAAGGAATCAGTGGCCATACATTTGATTCGTACACAAAACACAATATTTCAAATGTAACACCTTATATTATTGAGGAGCGTCAATTGAACGTTACTCAAATGGACGTTTTCTCACGTTTGATGATGGATCGTGTTATCTTTTTAGGTACTGGTATCGATGATCAAGTAGCAAATATTATTCAAGCACAGTTATTGTTTTTACAATCAGTAGATGCTAAAAAAGATATTCAAATTTATTTGAACAGTCCGGGTGGTTCTGTTTATGCTGGTTTGGGTATTTATGATACGATGCAATACATTACTCCTGATGTTGCAACTATTTGTACAGGAATGGCAGCTTCAATGGGCGCTGTTTTAATGTGTGCTGGACAAAAAGGAAAACGTGCATGCTTGAAGCATGCTCGTGTTATGATTCACCAACCATTAGGTGGTGCGGAAGGACAAGCATCTGACATCGAAATTACTGCTCGCGAAATTCAAAAATTAAAAAAAGAATTATACGATATTATCGCAAATCATAGCGGACAAACATACGAGAAAGTATGGGCGGATAGTGATCGTGACTACTGGATGACAGCTGATGAAGCTCAAGCATACGGTATGGTCGATGAAGTTTTAGTGAAATCAAAATAAAATTTTAATTGAAAAATTAAAAATTGGAAGATTGAAAAGTTGGAGGTTTAAATTGTCTCCAACTTTTTGACTTTAATTATCGTACTATGCAATTGTCTACTGATTAATTGTGTACTGTCTACTGAAAAAAATGGCAAAAGAAGAAAAAGAAATAAAATGTTCGTTTTGTGGTCGCACAAAAAAAGATACAGATGTATTGATTGCTGGTATTACCGGGCATATCTGTAATCATTGTGTTACTCAAGCTCAAACAATTGTGAAGGATGAAATAGGTTCTAAAACTTCTTCCACTTTTACTACTGTTCAATTATTAAAACCAATTGAAATAAAAAAACATTTGGATGAGTATGTAATCGGGCAAGATGAAGCAAAAAAAGTGCTTTCGGTTGCAGTTTATAATCATTACAAACGTTTGATTTTAAGTTCGACAAAAACTACTGCTAAGGATGAAATAGAAGTTGATAAATCCAATATGATTATGATTGGTGAAACAGGAACTGGTAAAACACTTCTTGCTCGCACAATTGCTAAAGTATTGAATGTGCCTTTTTGCATTGCTGATGCTACTGTTTTAACGGAAGCTGGTTATGTAGGTGAAGATGTAGAAAGTATTTTATCACGTTTATTACAAGCTGCCGATTTTGATGTTGCTGCAGCTGAACGTGGAATTGTATTTATTGATGAGATTGATAAAATTGCGCGTAAGAGTGATAATCCATCAATTACTCGTGATGTTTCTGGTGAAGGTGTTCAACAAGGATTACTAAAATTGTTGGAAGGATCAGTTGTTGGTGTTCCTCCTCAAGGTGGAAGAAAACATCCTGAGCAAAAAATGATTCAGGTAAATACTAAGAATATTTTATTTATTTGTGGTGGTGCTTTTGATGGCATTACTCGTAATATCGGGAATAGATTGAGTACTCAACTGATAGGTTATTCTGTAAGTAAAGATGTTGAAAATGTAGATAAAGAAAATCTATTACAATATGTTTCGCCACAAGATTTAAAAAGTTTTGGATTAATTCCAGAGTTGATTGGACGATTACCTGTTTTAACTTATTTGAATCCTTTAGATGCAAATACATTGTTGCGAATTTTGAGTGAACCTAAAAATGCTTTGATAAAACAATATACGCACTTGTTCGAAATGGATGGAGTGAAAATTAAGTTTGAAAAAGGTGTGTTGGATTTTATTGTAGAGAAAGCAATGGAGTTCAAACTAGGAGCAAGGGGATTGCGTTCAATCTGCGAAGCAATTATGGTGGATATGATGTTTGATACTCCTTCTGACGAATCTATTAAAGAAATAAATGTCACACTTCGTTATGCAAAAGATAAATTGAAAAAATCAACATTGAATAAATTGAAAGTTGCTTAAGTAAAGGATAGATATAAAAAAGTCTCGGTTATGAATCGAGACTTTTTTGTTTTTAAAGCAATAAGATTATCACATTGTTACTTCATACACTACACCATTGATCCTTACGGTAGCGTTATTGTCGCAAGCACCACCTCCAAAATCAATTATTCTCGGTGATAAACTTGTTGGTGTTAATGTTAGTTTTCCCTTTTGAATATAAGGGCAGTTCAAAGCAACAATTAAAGGATTATCAATTGTAACAGTAAATGTATTAGCATTTACTGCCCTTCCATTTGCACTTCCTGTTATAGAATAAACATCATCCATAGGATTTGCAGCTGTACTTTCTCCAGCAATCCATTCGCGTGTGCGATAGGAATTCCATGATATAGTTCCACTTGATGTTATAACACTCGCATTTTGCACATTAATGGTATAACTTAAATTTCCACTTGCGTTACGACCATTATTAGTTATTGTATGCGTTCCTGATTGAACAAAATTATTGTTGTGATAATAATTTGATGTTGAAATTGTAATCACTGTTAATGAATCGCGGTAACGTCCAGTAAAAGAAGCAGTGATAATTCCTCTTCTTAAATTACCATCAGCGCACATACAATTGGTAGTGCCAAAATTGATAGTCAACGTTTTAGGCCAAGATGTTGTTCCAATAGAGTCTACTGTATAAATAGCGCAACCAACACGAATAAGTGCGGATGAGTCAGCATATTCTCCTATTGATTTAAAAATTCCAGCAAATGCATTTTCAGCAAAAAAATTATCGCGTGCAGATGTAGTATCCTTATCGTTATCTCTGTCGTTTTTTCTACAACCAGTATATGCAAAACCAATCAATAAAATAAATGCAATCAGTGCAATTCGTTTTGTTGTTTTCATTTTTTTGCCGTTTTTTTTGCCATCCTTCGAGTGACAATGGTTTAATACATATTAAAATTATAGGTTGTGCCATCTAAGGTTGCAGTTGCAGCAGCATCACAAACTCCAGCACCATAATCAAATACAATTGGATAAGTTGGATAGCTACCCAATGTTAGAGTAAAACTACCTTTAACAATCCAGTGGCAACCAATATTTACCTGTAAAGCACTATTTGTAGCTATTGTATAAGCTTCACCATCCATAGAAGTTCCATTTGCAGTTCCAGTAATTAAATAAACATCATCCCATATGTTTAAATTAGTTAAGTATCCAGCATAAAATTCTCTGTCCTGATTTGTATTCCAAGTACTAGAACGACCATCTGTTGGATGTGTAACAATTGCGCTATTTACAATTACGTTGTATACCAAATGTGCGGAAGAATTATATCCTTTATTTGTAATCGTTTGAGTTCCTTGAATATGATAATCGTTGTGATAATAATTGGTTAAAGTAATTGTAATTACAGTTCCTGAATCTAAATATGGTCCAGAAAATACTGCTGTAATTATACCTCTTCTGTTATTAAAATCATCGCCTAAACAATTCACAGTTCCGAAATCAATTACAACCGTTTTTGGCCAAGTTACTAAGTCGAAAGGCGCAATAGAAGCTGTTGCACAAGTAGATGTAGAAGCTCTTAATGTATTTGAACTATCTGTTACAGTGCTTATTTGTTTCCAGATTCCAGCAAAAGCACATTCCGCATTTGAATTATCACCTGCAGCATTGGCATTCTTTGGTTTTGGGTCTTCTTTCTTTTTACACCCTGAGTATATAATAGATGTCAAAGCAATTAGCACAATTGCAGAAAATAATTGAATTGTTTTTGTTTTCATTTGAGGGTAGTTTTTATTTTTTTTATTTGTCAATTATAGTTGTCACCCTAAGCTGAGTTGAAGGGCGAGAATCAAATATAAACAATTTTCTCCAAAATAAGAAAATCATGTTCGTATTTATTTTTGTCATCAATAATTCCTTTTGTATGATTGCTTTCTCTCCATTCATTGCTTTTTAATTCCGGAAAAAAAGTATCGCCTTCAAATGTGTGATGAATTTTAGTAAGATAAATTCTATTTACAAGATGTAATGATTGTTTATATATTTCAGCACCTCCAATAATAAAAATTTCATTTCCTCCTTT
Organism: Chitinophaga pinensis; assembly: GCA_945879015.1. Taxonomy (GTDB): domain Bacteria; phylum Bacteroidota; class Bacteroidia; order 2-12-FULL-35-15; family 2-12-FULL-35-15; genus 2-12-FULL-35-15. The sequence goes on from CAMCUO010000038.1 coordinate 24,438, forward strand.
TTCTTTTGCTGTTTGAATAGCTTTTTCAATAGAATCTACAACAATAGCACCTGGTGCCGAATAATCCTTCTGGTGAGTAATTACTATGTTTGTACGATTTGGAAGTGGTCGAAATTTTTCTGGGATAGATTCATAGTTTTTTCTTCCTGTTATAATACAGTGACCAGTAGTTTTTTCTTTAAAAAATTTCATGTCGGTAGGAAGATGCCAGATCAACGAGTTGTCTTTTCCTATAACGTTGTTATTTGCTACCGCAACTATAATTGAAATGTTCATTAGTTCATTGGTTCATTGGTTCACTAGTATTGTTGCCCGTTCTGTGTGTTTTCATTTGTAAATTTACTAGTTTCAAAAAAACAAAGAACGGGTAAAACCGACCAATGAACTAATGAACTAGTGAACCAATGAACTAAACAGCAACAGCTGCCTTAATATGTGGATGTGGATCATAACCTTCTAAAGTAAAATCTTCAAACTTAAATCCGAAAATATCTTTTACTTCTGGATTGATTTTTAATGTTGGAAGTTTTTTCATGTCGCGAGATAATTGCAAATTGGTTTGTTCAATGTGATTTGAATATAAATGTGCGTCACCAAGCGTATGAATAAATTCCCCTGCTTGTAAATTACAAACTTGTGCTACCATCATTGTTAAAATAGCGTAGGATGCAATGTTAAAAGGAACACCTAAAAAAATATCCGCACTGCGTTGATATAACTGGCAACTTAATTTTCCATCAGCAACATAAAATTGAAAAAAAGCATGACAAGGTGGTAATTTCATTCTATCGATTTCACCAACATTCCAAGCACTCACTATCATTCGTCTGCTATCTGGAGTGTTTTTAATCTGATTAATAACTTGTGTAATCTGATCAATATGTCGACCATCCGCTGCTGGCCAACTGCGCCATTGTGAACCGTAAACTGGACCGAGATTTCCGTTTTCATCTGCCCATTCGTCCCAAATGCTTACACCATTATCTTTTAGATATTTAATATTGGTATCACCCTTCAAGAACCAAAGCAATTCGTGCAAAATGGATTTCATGTGCACTTTTTTTGTCGTCATCATCGGAAAACCCTCTTGCAAATCATAACGCATTTGGTATCCGAAAACACTTACTGTTCCTGTTCCTGTTCTGTCGGTTTTTGTAGCGCCTTTTGCTAAAACGTGGCGCATTAAATCGTGGTATTGTTTCATTCTATTTTCTATGAATTACGAATATTAGAGTAATTTATTATTAGCAACAGAATCTATTCCCCTCTCGAGAGGGGCAGGGGTGTGTTGCAAATCATAATTAAGAACTCAATTTACGTCAATAAAGATAAACCGATTTTTGCCTCAGAATGAAGCATCAGAAATGATAATATTCACAAAGTATTAACGATGATGATTTTTAGAACACATACCCTCTACATTTGGGCAGGGCAGGGCGGGCTAATGGCTAACGTTTTCCAATTCTTTGGGATTGTGCTTATGCTTGAAGAGAAAAGCAAAGGCAAAGGCAATTACAAAAGCATAGGCAGCAAAGCACAGCCAAATGGGTTGCCAGTTTTTTTCACCATTGGTTGTAAAAAATCGGTCGATTAACCAGCCACTCACAAAGCTTCCAAAAAAAGCTCCGAAACCATTACTCATCATCATAAATAAGCCTTGAGCGCTGGAACGAATACTTGAATCGGTAGTAGTTTCTATAAACAAAGAACCTGAAATATTAAAGAAATCGAATGCCATTCCGTAAACTACGCAGGACATAATAATCATCCACAATCCTCCCGATGGATCTCCAAAAGCAAACAATCCAAAACGTAAGACCCATGCGAACATTGAAAATAACATTACTTGTTTTATCCCAAATCGTTTTAAGAAAAATGGAATGGCTAGAATAAAAAGTGTTTCGGAAATTTGTGAAATCGACATGATTACCGTTGAATATTTCACAACAAATGAATCTGAATATTCTGGAATTTTTTCAAAATCTGAAAGGAAAGTGTCGCCATACATATTCGTCAATTGCAGGGCTGCACCTAGAAGCATAGAGAATAGAAAAAACAAAGCTATTTTATAAGTGCCAAAAAGTTTAAAGGCGTCCAAGCCTAATTTTTGAGCCAGTGATGAATCTTCAGAAATAAGTTTTTGCGGAGGACATTTTGGTAAAAGAAAAGAATAAATTCCTAATGCGATTGCTGCAACAGCAGAAATATAAAACATATTTGCGGATGCTTTATTTCCTGAAAGATTGGTCATCCACATAGCAGCAATAAATCCAATGGTTCCCCAAACTCTGATAGGAGGAAATACTTTCACAACATCATACTTGTTGTTTTTTAAAAT
>CAMCUO010000039.1 GCA_945879015.1 Chitinophaga pinensis
CTGCCTTGAACAATAGGGAAAAGGGTCTGAGAAAATCCGTATTTGCCTTCTGTTTCATCAAAACGCTTACAACAACGTTTTAGCCAACGATGTGTCATGTCCAATGATTTTTTTGCATAATCGTATTCGCAAGGATAAGGCGTACATTCATCAAATGCCATAATTATATCAGCACCAATGGTACGTTGAATATCCATTACACCTTCTGGAGTAAAAACATGTTTGCTTCCGTCAATATGGGAGGTGAATTTTGCACCCTCCTCCGTAAGTTTACGAGAACTGGATAAAGAATAAACCTGGTAACCACCACTATCTGTTAGCAAAGGCTTTTCCCAACCATTGAATTTATGTAAACCACCTGCTTGTTCAATTATTTCTAAACCTGGACGTAAATACAAATGATAGGTATTTCCAAGGATAATTTGTGCTTTTATGTCGTCTTTTAATTCGTGCTGATGAACCGCTTTCACAGTCCCAGCAGTCCCAACAGGCATAAAAATGGGAGTTTGTATCACGCCATGATCGGTAGTAATTTCTCCCGCTCTAGCTTTGCTGTTTTTGTCTTTATGTGAAATGTTGAAGTTCATACGGATAAAGAATAAAAACGAATTTTACGAATAAGGAATAGATACGAATTTGATTATTCTCATCTATTTTAACTCTATTTCAAAACACACAGATTCGTATATTCGAAATGATTCGCTATTCGCACTCTAAATTGTTAATTACTTTGTTTAAATCATCGCAAAGATAAGAGAATACCATAGAACAATACATCTATTTTTGCGATACTAGTGGAAAAGGGTGGTTCACGTTTACACACCCCTAAACGCTCTCGAGAGGGGAATGCATTCTAGTTATAAATTTTGTAGCACACAGATTCGTAAAATTCGTTTTTATTCGTTATTCGTAGCATGGATTTTTCAGTATTTAAAACATTTTCTTGGGGTTTGCTTGCATTTGGCGTATTTGCTTTTGCTCTTCTGATTCAACTATGGTATTATTTAGGATTTTTTAGTCGATTAGTTTTTCATAAAAAGAAAGATCTGCCTTCCAACACTCCTCCAGCTTCCATTGTTATTTGTGCAAAAAACGAAGACGATAATTTAGTAGAATTTTTACCCTTGATTTTCGAACAAGATTATCCTGAGTTTGAAGTGGTGGTAGTGAATGATTGTTCTTGGGACAACACTGCCGATTTTTTAAAAGAGTTTGCCAAGAAGCATTCGAATTTAAAAATTGTGACCATTAAAGAAGATGATACTTATACGCATGGTAAAAAAGTTGCCTTGATGATGGGAATAAAAGGAGCAACGCATGAACACATGTTGCTTACCGATGCTGATTGTAAACCAAATAGTAAAGATTGGTTAAAAAACATGATGCAGCATTTTGCAGGTGAAACAGAAATTGTTTTAGGATATGGTGGATATGAAAAACAAAAAGGATTTTTAAATAAGATTATTCGTTACGATACATTTATGATTGCTTTACAATTTTTGTCGTTTGCATTAGCTGGTAAAACCTATATGGGAACAGGAAGAAATTTAGCCTACAAAAAATCATTGTTCTTTAAAATGAAAGGATTTGCATCACACTATCATATTGAATCGGGAGATGATGATTTGTTTGTGAATGAAGCAGCAACGAAACAAAATTCTAAAATAGAAGTGAGTTTAGAAAGTCACACGATATCAAGAGTGAAAACGAGTTTCAAATCTTGGTTCCGTCAAAAGCGCAGACATATTACTACGTTTAAATTTTATAACGGAGCGAGTAAATTTCGATTAATGATGATTATCAGTAGCCAGTATCTATTTTTTATGGCCTTAGTAGTATTATTGGTATTGCAGTTTCAACCTGTTCTCGTATTATCTTTGTTTGCTTTGCGATTGTTAATTCAAATGATTATCTTTAACAAGTCGATGAAGCACTTAGCAGAAAAAGATTTATTGTTATTGGCGCCATTCATTGAATTGATTTTGCTGTTTATATATCCGATGATTTCTATGTCGAATACGTTTATGAAAAAAAATAAGTGGAAATAAAACGTAAATAAATTTTCGAGTAAAGTATGGATGAATTAGAACATAACCCGAATCTTTCAGTAAAAGCAGTACACGATTATCATTTAATTCGTTCTGCTTTGGATAAAGGCGATCAAAAGGCGTATGCTGAGTTGATGGGTCGTTATCGCGATTCAGTTTATTTCATGTTATTGAAAATGGTTAACAATAAAGATGATGCGGATGATTTGACCATTGAAGCTTTCGGAAAAGCATTTAAACGATTGAGTCAGTATACTCCAAATTATGCATTCAGTACTTGGTTGTTTAAAATCGCATCCAACAATTGCATTGATTTTATCAGAAGAAAAAAGATGACTACTTTTTCCATCGATCGTACTTTCGAAAACGATGAAGGTGGAGAAATGAGTATGGATATAAAAGCAGAAGGTTTGAATCCTGAGGAGAATATGGTGAAGAAGCAAAAGGTAAAACATATGCATGAAGTGGTAGAGAAATTAAAACCGCGTTACCGTATTTTAGTAGAGATGCGTTATTTCGAAGAGTTGTCTTATGAAGAAATTGCAGCGAAATTAGATTTGCCTTTAGGAACAGTGAAAGCACAGTTGTTTAGAGCAAGAGAGTTTTTAGCAAATATCCTTAAGAACTCTGAAGGGAAGATTTAGTTCATTAGTAAAGTGCTTGTGTTTAAACCGTAAGGCTGAGCGGAGTCGAAGACTTGCAAGTTGAGAAGGAACACTTCGACTGCGCTCAGTGTGACGTACTCAATTTAATTTTATGTCCGACATCTCAATCATCCTCAAATACTTCCCAAACATTACCACAACTCAGCATGAGCAGTTTTCAAAATTGCAAAGTTTGTATGAAGAATGGAATGCGCAAATAAATGTGATTTCCCGAAAAGATATTGATTTGTTATACGAACGACATGTATTGCATTCCTTAGGCATTGCAAAAGTGATGCAGTTCAATCCAAAAACGAATGTGATGGATGTTGGTTGCGGAGGAGGTTTTCCTGGAATTCCATTGGCAATATTATTTCCTGAGTGTAATTTTTATTTGGTCGACTCTATCGGTAAGAAAATAAAAGTAGTGAATGAAATTGCTCAAGCACTTGGTTTAAAAAATGTGAGAGCAGAACATAAACGTGCAGAAGAAGTAAAGGAAAAATTCGAGTTTGTGGTGAGTCGTGCTGTTACTGAATTTCCGACTTTCTATCGTTGGGTGCAAAATAAGATTTCAAAAACTCAATTCAACAATTTACCAAACGGAATTCTATATTTAAAAGGTGGTGATTTGACTGAAGAAATGAAAGATTTTGAAAAGCGTATCACTTACTACAATCTCCACTATTATTTTACTGAAGAATTTTTTGAAACAAAGAAGGTGGTTTTTCTGCCTATGAATTAGAAGAATATTATTTTTTCTTTTTTTTGAACTTCTCTTCCAGTTCTTCAATGTCAGCCTTGTCCTTTGTTCTGCCAGAACTTAATTTATTTTTCTTTAAATCATTAAAGTGAATATAATGAATAGTAGTTCCTTCAAAAATTGTAGTTTGTTTGTTTGGATAACATTCATCAAAATTAACTCCATCGATGGTATTTAAAATATCAATGCGAAGCGGTTCTCTTCCAAAGTGAACTCCAGACAATGGATTTTCTCTTAAAAAGTCTTCTTTTGTTAGATTAGGTATGTTTACTCCAAATTCTTTTAAAACAACAAGCATCTTATTTGCATTTGTATCTGATATTTGAATCCAAATATCAAGATCTCCAGTGTATCGTGGATAGCCATGCAAACCAACAGCATATCCACCGACAAGCATATATTGTACATTATGCTTGTTGAGTAGTGAAATGAAATCAATAAAATCAGGAGTAAACATATTTATTTTCCGTAATTGATTGCAAAAAAGGTTTTATCTATCTTGTTAGGAAGATTTTGCAATTTGATATATTGTTGACGTAGGTATTCGATTGCTTGAAGACGTTCGGAAGGAGTTTTGTTAAGCCAATAAATCGTTTCTTCTTCTAAATCCTGAGAAGAACGAATAATTTTAAAGGCAGATTTGTCCATTTTGTGTGAAAAAGCCATAAGCAAATATAGTGAAAACAAACGATTTAAGCCAATTGCATTTGCAAATTACTTAAGCTACGATACATTCCATTATCCAACAACATCAGTTCTTCATGCGTTCCACTTTCTCTTACAGCTCCTTTATCAATCACCACAATCTTATCCGCTTTACGGATGGTAGATAATCTATGAGCAATCACAAACGAAGTTCTACCAACCATTAGTTTATCCAATGCTTCTTGTACAACTCTTTCTGATTCTGAATCGAGAGAACTAGTTGCTTCATCTAAAATTAGAATACTTGGATCCTTCAACACAGCACGAGCAATGGCAATTCTCTGGCGTTGTCCACCCGAAAGTTTAATTCCTCTTTCACCAACAATTGTTTCAAATTTTTCTGGAAAAGTATCAATGAATTCCAAAGCGTTTGCTTTACGAGCTGCTTCAACAATTTCTGCAATGGTCGCGTTTGGTTTTCCGTATGCAATGTTTTCTTTAATAGTTCCGCCAAACAATAAAACATCTTGCGGAACGATAGCCATATTATTTCTTAATTCTGTTAACGAATAGCTTTTTGCATCTTTATCATCAATAAATAAAGTTCCACTTTCTGGATCATAGAAACGGAGAAGTAATCCAATTAAAGTAGATTTTCCAGAACCACTTGGTCCCACAATAGCAATGGTTTCACCTTTTTTAGCTTCTAGTGTAATGTTTTTTAATACTTGGATTTCTTTTCTGGAAGGATAAGTAAATGCTACATTTTGGAAACGAACAGTTCCTTCTACACGAATAATGTTTGTATGAGCAGTAGTGATATCAAGTATTTCAGGTTTTTCATCCAAAATCTCAAAAACTCTTTCAACTGAACCGATTGCTTTTTGTAGTTGAGCATATAATTCGGCAATTCCCCCAAAAGAGGCCCCTACAAAGGCAGAATATAATATAAATGAAATCAAATCACCCACACGCAATTGATTGTGTTGAGCCAAATAAACTCCGTACCAAATAACGGCTACAATGGATCCGAACAAACAAAAGATAATGAATGATGCAAATCCACCTCTGTATTTACCACCTTTTATAGCATTCGTTACAATCTCTTCAGTGCTTTTCCTATAACGTGTGTTTTCAAAAAATTCATTTGCAAATGCTTTCACGTTAGTGATCCCTTGCAATGTTTCTTCAATAACTGTATTGGATTCAGCAATTTTTTCCTGAACTTTTTTGGATGTTTTGCGAATAAATCTTCCGAAGATAACGGCTGCTGCGGCTACCACAGGAACAATGGCAAGCATTAATAAGGTAAGTTTTGGAGAGATAAATAAGAGCAAAATAATTCCGCCTACTATCAACATAAATTGTCGTAAGAATTCGGCAATGGTGGTGGTTAACGTGTCTTGAATTTGAGAAATGTCGGCAGACATGCGGCTATTTAAGTCACCCACACGTTGTTGAACAAAAAAGCTCATGGGTAAGGAAATCAAGTGTGCATAAACCGCCTGACGAAGCGATGCCAGCGTATTTTCGGTATAATTCACAAATAAATAGATTCGGAAATAAGAGAAAACAGATTGTAAGCTAAGCACAATCATTAAGTAAAGACCTATATCATTGATGTTTGAGAAATACTTTTGTTGAAACTCTTGAACCGCTCCACCCATCATTTTTCCGCCTTGAATGGCTGAAGTTGGATTTTTAGGGTCGATTACATTCACTAATCCGCCTAACATGGTGGGGAAAAGTAGAGCAGTAAAGGAGGTTAAAAGTAGGAAAACCAGTCCCAAATAAAGTTTCCACTTATGTTTACCTGTATATTCAAATATGCGTAAGGCCTTCTTTAAAGATGTTTTATTGATCTTTGCTTTTGGTAAATCGTCCGTCTCTTTTACTTTTCTAGCCATATTTTGATAAAATTGTGCTGCAAATGTATGATTTTTTGCTACTTTGATTCTATTATTTAGATTAATTCTACCCTTAGTTTAAGACGGATTAGTCGGGGAAATAGATTAAAAAAGGCTATTTTTACATATATGGGCATCAATTTCATTTAAAATTTTGCTGAAATGAAAAATCTACTATCTTTGCAGTCCGAAATTCAAGAATAGAACAGTAACAATAGTTCTTCTTTAAAGGAAGAGCATAACATAAGAGAAATAATGAAAGCATTACGTACTTACCAGCCATCAACAAAAAAGAGAAAAAACAAGCACGGTTTCCGTGAGAGAATGGCATCTGCAAATGGGCGCAGAGTATTAGCTTCTCGTAGAGCTAAAGGAAGAAAGAAATTAACAGTTTCTGACGAAAAAACACATAAATAGACTCAATTTGAAAATTTGTCAATTTGAAAATTAAATAAAAAAATGCTTCTCGAAAGAGGGGCATTTTTTTTGCCCATTTTTTTACGAATAATTATGAAAACGGTATTGTCGATTGAGAACGTCATTGCGAGTCCCGCCTTTTGCGGGATGTGGCAATCTCTCACCATCGAAAACGAGATTGCTTCGTTCCTCGCAATGACGCTCCGTAAGACTGTTTTTCTCTTGAAAACTTGTTAATAGAATTTTTAAAGAAAAGGCGCTTTTATAAGTATTTTCGTGCGCGATAAACTGAACAGTAGTTCTAATGAAGAAGTCTTCGACTACGCTCAGCCTGACGGTAATAAAATAGGCATTAACTAACAACTAAAAACTAGCAACCAATTATGCCAAGAGATAACTCCATAAAGTCAGTTTTAATCATCGGTAGCGGTCCAATTGTAATCGGACAAGCATGTGAATTCGACTATTCAGGTTCACAGGCTGCTCGTTCGCTTAAAGAAGAAGGCGTTAAAGTAACTTTGATTAATTCTAATCCGGCCACCATTATGACGGATAAGGTAACAGCAGAGAATATTTATTTGTTGCCAATGGAGGTGAAGTCGATTATTAAGATTTTAGAAGAGAATAAAGATATTGATGCGGTATTGCCATCGGTTGGTGGACAAACAGCTTTGAACCTTGCGATGAAGTGTGATGAAATGGGCATTTGGAAAAAGTATGGTGTTCGAATGATTGGAGTGGATATTGAAGCGATTGAAGTAACAGAAGACAGAGATAAATTTCGCGCTCGCATGGAATCAATCGGAGTGGGCATGGCTCCTTCAAAAATATGTCGTTCTTTTTTAGAAGGAAAAGAAATTGCACAAGAGTTTGGTTTCCCATTGGTAATTCGCCCTTCTTTTACTTTAGGTGGAAGCGGAGGTGCAGTAGTTTATGTAAAAGAAGAATTTGATAAAGCAATTGATAGAGGTTTACATACTTCACCAATTCACGAAGTATTAATTGATAAAGCAGTTTTAGGTTGGAAAGAATATGAGTTGGAATTATTACGTGATAGTAATGATAACGTTGTAATCATTTGTTCGATTGAAAATTTCGATCCGATGGGTGTTCACACAGGAGATAGTATTACCGTTGCTCCTGCAATGACTTTATCGGATAGCACTTTTCAAAAGATGCGAACGATGGCCATCTTAATGATGCGCAGTATTGGCAATTTTGCTGGTGGTTGTAATGTTCAGTTTGCCGTTAATCCGGATGATTCAGAAGATATTATCGCAATTGAAATTAATCCACGTGTTTCTCGTTCATCTGCATTAGCAAGTAAAGCAACTGGTTATCCGATTGCGAAAATTGCTGCTAAGTTGGCGATTGGTTTTAATTTGGATGAATTAGAAAATCAAATTACTAAATCTACTTCCGCATTTTTTGAACCTACGTTGGATTATGTTATCGTGAAAATTCCACGTTGGAACTTTGATAAATTCAAAGGTGCCAATCGTGAATTAGGATTTCAAATGAAATCGGTGGGTGAAGTAATGGGTATCGGACGTTGTTTTCAGGAAGCATTACAAAAAGCTTGTCAGAGTTTAGAAATTAAACGTAACGGTTTAGGAGCAGATGGAAGAGAAGTAAAAAATCAAGATGAATTATTAAAAAGTTTAGAGCGCCCGAGTTGGAATCGTTTGTTTCATATTTATGATTCCATCAAATTAGGGATCTCTATCAAAACAATTCAAAAATTAACTCGCATCGATCCATGGTTTTTGAATCAAATCGAAGAAATGATTTTGTTGGAGAATGAAATTTCGAAATATGCTTTGAAAGATTTGTCTCGTGAACTTTTATACGAAGCAAAACAAAAAGGATATGCCGATAGACAAATTGCTCACCTATTAAAATGTTTGGAGAGTGAAGTGTTTAATCGCAGAAGAGAGTTGAATATTAATCGTGTTTATAAATTGGTTGATACATGTGCAGCTGAGTTTGAAGCGAAAACCCCTTACTACTATAGTACTTTCGAAGATGAAAATGAATCGATCGCATCCGATAAGAAAAAAATTGTTGTATTAGGAAGCGGTCCAAATCGCATCGGACAAGGAATTGAATTTGATTATAGTTGTGTGCATGGAGTTTTAGCTGCAAAAGAATGTGGTTACGAAACCATCATGATTAATTGTAATCCTGAAACTGTTTCAACAGATTTTAACGTTGCTGATAAATTATATTTTGAACCTGTTTTCTGGGAACACATTTACGATATTATTTTAAATGAAAAACCTGAAGGTGTTATTGTGCAACTGGGCGGACAAACTGCCTTGAAGCTTGCAGAAAAGTTGGAACGCTACGGAATTAAAATTATTGGTACCGATTATAAATCATTGGATTTAGCTGAAGACAGAGGAAGTTTCTCAAATCTTTTAAAAGAATATGGAATTCCATATCCAAAATTTGGAGTGATTGAAGATGCTGAACAAGCAGTTGAATTATCTAAAGAATTAGGTTTTCCATTATTAGTTCGTCCTAGTTATGTATTAGGTGGACAAAACATGAAGATTGTGATAAACGAAAAAGATTTGGAAGAGCATGTTGTAAATCTTTTGAAAGATCATCCAGGCAATCAAGTATTGTTAGATCACTTTTTGGAAAATGCTATAGAGGCGGAGTCGGATTCCATTTGTGATGGAACAGACAATTATATTATTGGAATGATGGAACACATAGAGCCAGCAGGAATTCATTCAGGTGATTCGTATGCTGTTCTTCCTCCATTCGATTTGAGTGATAATGTAATCAAGCAAATGGAACAACACACCAAAACAATTGCGATTGCTTTAAAAACAGTTGGATTATTAAATATCCAATTCGCAATTAAAGATGAGGTGGTTTATATTATTGAAGCAAACCCACGCGCATCACGTACAGTTCCGTTCATCGCGAAAGCCTATGATGAGCCTTATGTAAACTACGCAACAAAAGTAATGTTAGGCGCTAAAGTGAAAGATTTTAAATTCACTCCACGCAAAAAAGGATACGCAATAAAAATTCCCGTGTTCTCCTATGAGAAATTCCCTGAAGTAACAAAAGAGCTTGGACCAGAAATGAAATCTACGGGAGAAGCAATATACTTCATTGATGATTTAACGGATGAATTTTTTCACACGATTTATAGTGAGAGGAATTTGTATTTAAGTAAATAGGTTTAGTGAATAGGGTATAGAAAAAAGTTAATAGGGAAAGGCTGGAAGAGATTTCATCCTTTTTGTTTAAAACTGCTTACCTTTGTATTTCAATGAAAGACATCTTTTATACCTTATTAGTTGCTTGGATTTTGTGGCGCATATTCAGTAGTGTAAATGCACATAGTTCAAAAAAAGCAAGTCAGCAACAAACTTCTTCTAAGAAAGAAGGAGAGTCTACTGTGAATTTTGTTCCACCTAAAAAGAAAAATGTTGGAGATGTGGAGGGGGAGTATGTGGATTATGAAGAGATTAAATAATGTGCTAATTTCTTGATGTGCTAATTTGCTGGTTTTTTTGATTTTTGTAACGAAGAATTCTGATCTTAAGAAATTAATAGCTAGCGGATTTGATGATTTGCAAATTAATATGCTAAATTGCCAACGTTTTTAAAAAATAGTCATTTGCTCCGATGACAACAATTAATTAAGTAAAGTCATCATCTATGGAGCCAAAAAGGGAAAACCCTATTCTTGATCTTTCTTTTAAATTTTCGTTAGAAATAATAAAATACACTGAGGAATTAGAACAATTAAGGAAGTATAATATTTCGAATCAACTTTTTAGAAGTGCAACTAGTATTGGTGCAAATATAAGGGAATCGCAACATGCAGAAAGTCGGGCAGATTTTATTCATAAATTGAAAATAGCTTCAAAGGAGGTAGCAGAAACAACTTATTGGCTGGAGCTTTGCCATAATTCAGAAAATTACCCAAATTGCACCGACTTGCTAAAGCAAGTTGACAGCATTAGCAAGATTCTTAGCAAAATAATATCTTCGTCAAAAGCACTGCTCCGAAATTAGCACATCAACAAATTAGCAAATCAGCAAATTACTCTTTCGTCATTCTTCTCATTAACTTAAAAAACATTTTCGGAAAAAATTGTTTTACATGCACTGAAAAAATTTCATACTTGCCAATATATTTGTGATCACGATCGTTCTTAATAGCTTTTACAATTCCTTTCGCACAATCCGTTGCTGACATTCCTTTTTCTTGAGCTGCACTTTTTATTCCGTATGGCGTTCCATCTTCTTTTAAAAGTTTGGTGCTTACATCGGTATTTATAAATCCTGGAGTAGCAATCAATACACTTACATTATCATTGTATAATTCTTGTCGTAACGATTCAAAGAAACCAAACAAAGCGTGTTTTGATGCAGAGTAAGTAGCGTAGAGTGGGAGTCCGTATTTTCCCATGATACTAGTAATGACAACTAACTTTCCACTTTTTTGCTTTTGCATTAATCTGGCAACAGACTTTGTAAGATTAATTGTTCCAAAAAAATTAACTTCCATAACTCTTCGGTCGATTGCCATTGGAGTATTCACCACTTTGGTGCGATGACCCATTCCGCTGCTATTGATAAGTACATCAATGCTGCCAAATTTTTGAATTACAAGGTTTACTTTTTCTTCAATATTTTCGGTGTGTTCCAAATCGATTGGAAGGACAAGATAATTTTGAGAATCGATTTTGCAATTAGTGGCAACACGTTTTAATTCTTCTTCTCTTCGTGCAGATAAAATAAGTTTGGCGCCTTCTTTAGCAGCAGTATAAGCAAGAGCTTCACCAATTCCTGATGAAGCTCCTGTTATCCAAACTATTTTTCCGTTTAAGTCCATTGACATCCGCTTAATATTGACATTCGCTGAATCCCCCGAGCCCCCTTTTACAAAGGGGGAATTTATTCTAATTATATTTAATCTGCATATAAACAAATCGGTACATCTGCACATCAGCAAATTGGTACATCATTTTTTATTCTTATCCTGGAAATCCAAAGACGTAACACCAATAAACTTCAAAAATTTCTTAGCATTAATCTTCAACGTTTCTTTGATTTCTGTCATCGCTGTTTTTGCCATGCTTTCATCCGGACGAGTTTTGAAACGTGAATCACGGTATACGAAATCTTTTCCTGCAGGAGTATAATAGTATGCGTAGAATGATTTACGGCTTTCATCTTCTGGAATATTAATTTTTGCATATCCGTGATAAGATGTTTCATCTGTAACCATAATGGCTGCTTGATTGAAATACGGCATTACTTTCGCCATACAATTTTTTACATCTTTGTCCCAGAATTCCAATGCTCCACCATATTCATCTTTCCAATTTTTGTTCAAGTAAATTAAAAGATTGATTCTTCGGTGTAATTTCCAAGCAGGATTCATATTCACATCCACATGTATATCAACAAAACTTCCTGGTCCGCCTTGGTGAACTCCAGAACCCAATGCATCATAAGTTGAACTCAATCCTTCAATTCCTGTAACTTTACTAATCCACTCATACATTTCAGGTGAATTTATAAAGTCGCGTAATTGATTAAATTGTGGATGGTATCTATCTAAATGATATTCTTCCGATTTGTTTTCATTCATGCTTTTGCGTTTCACATTCAATGTTTCCAATTTTGGAAAATTTGAGTATAAAGTATTTGCAACATCATCCAAAAGGAAGTTTGGTAAAGCAACATGTTTACAAGGAATAGCCGACTCGAATTGTGCACGAATCTCTTTTATTTTTTCTTCGTTTAAATAAGCAGAATTAATCAAGTTTTGCATTTTGATAAGGGTTTCGAACACAAAAATACATAATTATTGGAGACCTGTGCCACCTATTTCTAGGTAAATAAGGTGATTTTTAGCCCAGTTTGTGCAATTGAAAAGTCAATTGCACAAACGATGAAGAAAATCTAACTTTTTCTTCAAAAAGCTGATTTTCTATATCGGGACTAATCGAACTAATGCAGATAGCGAGGATTTTGAAAATCCTGCTACTGCATAAGTTGGATTTAGCACTTTTTGTGAGTACTTACTAGGTTTCACAAAAGGCATTTTAACTTATATTTGTAGGTATTCTAAAACTATAAGCATTCAATCCTATGAAGAACATCAATTTGAAATCACTTTTACCAATTATTACAGGAATTGTAATTTTTATCGTATTAACGTTTGGTTATTTTACTCCTTTAATGAAAGGAAAAGTAATTGTGCAGAGTGATATGGTTCAAAACAAAGGAATGGCCAAAGAAATTGTTGACCATCGTGAAAAGTATAATGAAGAACCTTTGTGGACTAATTCGATGTTTGGCGGAATGCCTTCTTTTCAGATTGCCATTGTTTATCCCTCGAATTTAATTACTCCTCTGCGTAATGCATTGTTTTTAGGTTTTCCAACTCCAGCTAATATGGTTTTTTCCTATATGATGGGTTTTTTTATTTTACTACTCGTTTTAAAAGTCGACAAGTGGCTGAGCATTGTGGGAGCTATTGGTTTTGGTTTTTCGGCCTTTTTCTTTTTAATTATAGATGCAGGTCACAATACTCAAGCATTAGCAATTGCCTATATGGCTCCTGTATTTGCTGGTGTGATATTGGTTTGCAGAGGGAGATATTTATTGGGAGGAGCTTTAACCGCTTTATTTTTTGCTTTAGAGCTGGTTTGTAATCACCCACAAATTGCTTATTATCTTACTTTAGGTTGTATGATTTATGTTTTATTTGAATGGGTTGCTCGTATTAAACAAAAAGAATATAAAGACATTTTAAAAGGATTGACTGTATTTATAATTGCAGGTGTTTTAGCGATCGGATGTAATATCACCAACCTTTGGAGTACTTATGATTATGCCAAATCTACTATTCGTGGACCATCAGAATTGACTAATACAAAAGAAGGAGCAAAAAATCAAACATCGGGATTAGATAAAGATTATGCAACTCAATGGAGTTTAGGAACAGGAGAAACATTTACTTTAATGATTCCTGGTTTCAAAGGCCGTTCTTCCAATGTACTTTTAAAAGAAAATAAAAGTGCATTAAAAGAAGCTGACCCCCAAATGCGTGAAACGATTGGAAATTTCCCTCAGTATTGGGGAGCGCAACCGTTTACTGATTCGCCTTATGCAGGAGCAATCATAGTGTTTTTATTTGTTCTCGGATTATTTATCGTTCAAGGTCGTTTGAAGTGGGCATTGCTTACAACTACTATACTTTCTATTATGCTGGCTTGGGGACATAATTTTATGTGGCTTACAAGTTTGTTTTTAGATTATTTCCCAGGTTACAATAAATTCAGAGCAGTTACAATGATTTTGGTCTTAGCAGAGTTTGCCATTCCATTGTTGGCAATTTTAGCTTTGGATAAGATTTTAAAGACTCCTGACATTTTCAAACAAAAAATAAAGTTAGCATTTGTTGGAAAAGAACTTTCCTTTCAAAATATTTTTATTACTTCTTTTGCTTTAACAGGCGGCTTGTGTTTGTTGTTTTATATTATGCCCACTGCTTTTGTTGATTTTACTTGGGTGCAGGACATAACTTATTTTAATAAATTTAAAGAAAGCAATGGGGCAGATATTGCTCAGCAATTTATTGATAATATGGAGGCTGTTCGTATTGCTATATTTAAATCAGAAGCCATTCGTAGTTTCTTATTTATTTCTGTAGGTGCAATTTTAGTTTGGTTGTATACAAAATCAGTTATAGGAAAAACAATTTTAATTCCTGTACTTGGATTGTTGGTGTTGATTGACTTAGGAATGGTTGATAAAACTTTTTTAAACGATAAAAATTTTACTAGTAAAAAAGAATCTGTAAATCCTTTTCCTTTAACAGAAGCTGATAAAGCTGTTTTAGCAGATAAAGATCCGAATTTTAGAGTGTTGGATTTAATGGATATGCAAAACGGTCCGTTTAACAATGCTCGTACGTCCTACTATCATAAATCTATTGGTGGTTATCACGCAGCAAAATTAAGACGTTATCAGGAATTAATTGAGGCTCACATTGGAAATAATATTCAAAATATTGTTGGTGCTTTAAATTCGAATCCAACCGATTCTTCTATTCGTGCAGCATTTGCTCAACAAGGAGTATTGAATATGTTGAACATGCGTTATGTAATTTACAATGCAAATGCTCAACCGCTTCAAAATAGATATGCACTTGGAAATGCTTGGTTTGTGAATGAAATAAAAATGGTAAAGAATGCGGATGAAGAATTAAAAACTGTTGGGGAAATAAATCCTGCTACAACAGTTGTAGTTGATGAACGTCACAAAGCTCAATTAGATGGATTTACTCCAAAAGCAGATCCTTCAGCAACAATTAAGTTGACAGATTATAGAGCTAACAATATAAAGTATGAATCAAACGCTAGTTCGGAGCAGTTGGCAGTGTTTTCAGAAATTTCTTATAAGGATTGGGTAGCTTATGTAGATGGAAAACCAGCAACTTATTTTACGGGCGATTGGGTGTTGCGTACCATGCGAATTCCAGCAGGGAAGCACAACATTGAATTTAAATTTGAGCCTAAGAAATACTTTACAGGAGAAAAGATAGCATTAACAAGTTGTTTGTTGTTGTTTGGGTTTGTAGGAATTTCTTTATTTATGGCTTGGAAGAAGAAGGAGTGATTTTGAAGATGATAGTTGTGTCCGTCATTGCGAGGAACGAAGCAATCTCTGCTAGTTGTGTATCAGCTCACCATTATGAGAGATTGCTTCGTTCCTCGCAATGACGTGCTGATTAACTATAGATTAATAGAAAACCGTTTTAAATTTTTTCGCATCTTATTATTTAATTCAGGTGTTGCTTCTGTTTTTAGAACTAGCAAAATAAATATTCCACCTACCAAAATACTTCGTATTGCTATATCGATATATTTATCAAAAGCGGGAATAAAAAAACTAGGAAGAATTGCCAATCCGGCAATCAAAACAATCTTAATAGAGTTCATATCATAGGGCTGCATTTGATATTTTATTTTCAAAAACATAAAGCGTAAAAAATTATTTGCGGACACCGTAATGGCTGTTGCAATTGCAGAGCCAATAATTCCATACATAGGAATGAAAATGAGGTTGGCAATAATAATAATCCCTACCATTAGAAAAACAAAAAAAGTATCGAATTTATAATATTTGGAATTGGCGATAATTACTTGATTGATTCCAGTTGCCATTTCAATTAAATAACCCAAACTTAAAATCAGAATTACATTTCTTCCTGAAGCATATTCTGGTGGAATCAATTGCATAATATTGTCAATGTTTGCATAGACTCCTATAACCAATAAAATTCCAATTGCTAACTGACTATTGCATGACTTCTTGTACAAGGAGGCAATTTCTTTAATGTCATCTTTTTTAAACGCTTCAGCAACAACACTTGTCATGATGCGATAAAGCGAGCGAGCAGGAATTAAAATAATAGTTCCTATTTGAAATGCTATTGCATAAACTCCTGTTTTTGCCTCACCTAAAATGGAATTAACCATAATTGCATCAATATTTAAAACTACTGCTCCAGCACCACCTGCAAGAATAGAGTAGGTGCCTAATTTTATCATTTCAGCCCTTAAATCTTTGCTCATAAATCCTCTTACTGGTTTTACATGCCATTCTTTTTGAAGAATAATGTAAACTAGCAAAATAATGGTTGGCAAACAAGTAACTATAATGTAAAGCAGAATAAAGTTTTTAAAATCAATTAGTTTTAAAAAATAAAATGTCAAAACAATGAGAATTAAAACACGTTGCAAAAAATCTTTGCTAAATGAGCCAACAACAGAGCTATAACAAGCTCTTAAGTAACTATCGAATATATTAAAGAATACAGTGAAAAATGTTAAGGGCATTAAATAGTAGAGTAGGGTAACAAAAAGTGGGGATTTCTCTTGACTATTTTCAATTAATTGTGGTTGTAAGAAGATGAAAATTATGTAACACAATAAAAAACCGATTAGGGTAACAATTAAGGCGTAAAACAAAAAACCATGATGTCCTTTTTCTTTATTTCTGAAATAAGGAAAAAATCGATTAGTTACAGAAGTGAATCCGAGGTTAGCAAATTGTGCGAACAGAGCGGAGTAGGAGATAAGTAATCCTCTTGCACCATTTTCAGCAGGCGTTAATAAGTGCGCAAGCCACATTACCGTAAAAAAGCCTAAGCCAGCTCCTAAATAGGAGTATATGGCATTTTTGGTGGCTTGTTTTTCTATTATACCCATTTTGAATTTTAGGATTAAGGATTTTTAGAATTAGGATTTATTTGCATTTCTTTATAATCCTAATTCCTTATTCCTAAATTTTAGATGCTATCCCAGCTTAGAGGTGTTCCAGCTTTAATGTCTGTCTTAAAATTTTTCCCAACTACTTCATCCCAATGTTTTGGTGCTAAGCCTTTTGCCGGACGAATAATTTTCAAATTATCGGCTGATAATACTTCGCCCTTTTTTACATCTTTGGAAACGAAGATTGAGCGTTTAAATTGTACACTTTTTTCTTCTGCAGTTAGAATTTTGGTTTGAACTTCTCCCATTGATAAAAATGCACGTTCGGTTTCTACTACCAATGATTTTAATTCTTCAGGTTCTAATGAAAAGGCACTATCTACGCCGCCATCTGCTCTTCTGAGTGTAAAATGTTTTTCAATTACTCTTGCCCCCAATGCAACAGCTGCTACTGATGCGCCAACTCCCATTGTGTGATCTGACAAACCAACAATACAATCGAATGTATTTATGAAATCAGGAATGGTTAGCAAGTTTGTATTTTCCGGAGTAGCGGGATAAGTGCTAGTACATTTTAATAAAATAATATTTTCACATCCTGCTTTTTTTAATACTTCAATGCTTTCTGTAATGTCTTCACGATTTGTAACTCCACTAGAAATGATTACTGGTTTTCCTGTAGCAGCTACTTTTTTCAAAAGTGGATGATGTGTATTTTCAAACGAAGCAATTTTATAAATTGGAACATTTAACGATTCTAAAAAATCAACAGCTGTTTCATCAAATGGTGAACTGAAAGCAATCATTCCTTTTTCTTTTGCTCTGTCAAATATTGCTTTGTGCCATTCCCATGGAGTGTAAGCCATTTTGTATAAATCGTGTAACTCTTTCCCATTCCATAATGAATTTTTATCATCAATGGTCATTGCGCCTTTCATAGTAATTGTATCTGCAGTATAAGTTTGCAATTTTAATGCATGAGCGCCTGCAGCTGCAGCTGCATCAACTAATTCCAATGCGCGATCCAATGATTGGTTATGATTTCCACTCATTTCTGCAATGATAAAAGGTTTGTGACCTTTGCCTATTGTATAATTTCCAATTTTAATATCATTCATTATAAATCTAGTTTTTTGAATAATTTACAACTTTTAATTCCTTTTTCTATTAAAATTTCTTCCTTACCGAATCCTGCTTTTGTAAAACTATTATAAGATGCACTATTTTCTTGTTTAATATAAGCAACTATATTTTCAGAAGAGTGATTTTTCAGATAGTCTTCCGAAGCAATTTGTATCAGAATTGAGCCTAATTTTTTACCTCTAAAATGCTCGTCAATTGAAATTCCAATAACTGTTTCTTTCCCATTATTATCAATACGAACCTGACCTATTGGCTGATTTGCTTCGTTCAAAAATAGATAAAAAAAACAGACAGGTGATTGTAGTTTTGAATTAAACCATTTAACATGACTTTCATAAGTTATTTCATCTTGATTATATGAGTTGTTTCGTACGACAGAGTCATTTGACCATTTGTAGTATAAATCAGTGTCGCTTTCTTTCGCAAATCTGAAATGAATTTTCTCGGTTACCATTCCTTTAAATATATTAAGTAATCTTTGAGGAGATTTCCCGTCTATCAGCATTTTCTGATTTTGGATAAGTTCATTTAACTGTTCGGGCATTTCAGCTCTTTTATTTATTTCAGAAATAATTTTATCAGATTTTATTGCATTCAAATCACCTAAATCAATAATACTGTTTTTGTCTTTCAATCCCTGCAATATTCCTTTCTGATTTTCTGCAGTATAGCCTGAAATTAAGCCAATTCCAATAGCACAAGATTCAAGTGAAATGCTACTAGCGGGACAAATTGCCAAATCACAAATTTTTGATAGTTGAGCCAATTGTTCTGCAGAAATTTCGAAATGTTTAATTATTTTAATTTGCTTATTATTCTCAATCAATTCATCTATACTTGCAAGGTTAGGGTTGATAGAGCCTAGCATCAAATGTATTTCTTCTATTCCTTTAACTTGAATAATTGCATCAGTAAATTTGTGTGTCAGATTGTTTACATCTGCCGCCCCCATGCTGATAAATACTTTTTTAACAGCACTTGTTTTTTTAGTTTCTGTAGAAGCAATCAAAAAGGGTTTGCGTAATAAAACATATTCTAAGCCTAGATAAAGCTTTGTAGATTCTGGTTTTGAATAAACGCTTCCATCTATTCCAGACGCATGATTAATAATTGCATCTGCAACATGACGCCAATCATGCAAATCGTCAATTACTACTAATTTACAACCCTTGTCTTTTATAGTTTGCTGATAGTTTGTTTTGAAATTATATCCATCCAAAACAACAATATCTGTAGGTTCTAAGAATTGCGAAAAATTAATTGCATCTTTATTGTAATCATCTGAAAGAGGCAAATGCAGAATAGTTTCTGTAACGGAATGAATATTCTTTATAACACTTTCTTTCGGCTCTTGAATTGCAAAAGCTAAATTGAAATCATTCTTAAGCATATCAGCTAATGCAATACAACGAATAACATGCCCCATCCCAATTGAGGTTCCACCATCTGCGCGTATGATAATTTTTGGTTTCAATTTTTTAGCCTTGCTCCGGAACTAACTTCATTACTTGTACATGTTTTTGTTTTGCCAATTCTAAAGCGTTGTTTGAATAAACAGAATGTCTTAAATTGTCTAGAGTGTCGTTTCTTTTCAAAGAATACTCGTTAATATATCTATCTAAGTGACTAGATTTTAAAGCAAAAGTCATGAATAAAGAAATCCGTTCATGTTCTTGATCTTTTTTCAAAAATGCAGGAACCATTCCTTCACGACCAGCTTTGTTAATTGAAAAATTTGGAAAAAATTTCAAACGAACCGCATTTCCACTATGCAATGTTTTTAAACTCCAAACAGCAACATCACCCACTTCATTTCCTACAAATACTGCTTTGCCATTCGCATTTTTATGACTGCCAGCTTTTAGTTTTAATCCTCCGCTATACTCTTTGTGATTTTGTAAATAAATTCCTAAACGAATTAATGTATACTCACCTTTCCAGTCCGGACCATTCATATCTGTTCTGTCTATATTGTCACGATGAAAGCCTCTTAATCCTGTTCCTATTTGATAAGAGCTGTCACCAAAATAAATTAAATCATCACTACCTAATACCGTTTTTGCAATTTGTAAGATCCTATCATCCAATAAAATCGGATGCAATTTGTCCTTACTCAATAAATCGCCTTTGTTGTATTTTGCTTTTGTTGGTAGATTTGGTAATTGGAAATCTAATTTTTTGCTTTTGTCAATTTCATATTGCTCATAAGCAAGCTTTCTGAATTGTTCTATTTCAGATGCAGTAAATACTTTTTCGACTAACAGATAACCATCAGAGTCAAATTTTTTCTTGTCGATTATTAAATTGCTCATGCTTATACTTTCTTTTGTTCGATGTGTGAGTTAAGGGCTATTAAGTCGGGATGCGATTTTAAAATACTTTCAATTTCGTTATATGGAAGTTCATTTGCCTTATGATTTTCAATTAAACGTTTAATCAATTCAAAATCGTCCGTTGTGTCAACAGTTATTCTCAAGTTGCTGTTATTGTCTGCTTGTTTAATATGATACATTTCTACTTTTCCAGATTTATTTTTCCAGATGTATGGTGTTACATGTTCTAAGTCGGATTCTAGATTTGCTTTTTTAAATGCGTCATCAAGGAGCTGAAAAGAAAATATTTCAAAATCAAAACCTCTAGCAAAAGTGCGTTCAATGCCGTTGCTCATGTAAAGATTGGTGTTGTTTAGTTTCAAATACTTTTCAATACTATTTCTGATTAAGTGTTGGTCTATAAGCGGACAGTCTGAAGTAACACGAACAATAATATCGTATTTGAATTTAACTGCAGTTTCATGAAAACGGCTTAATACATTGTTTTCGCTTCCGCGATGAATATTTATATTGTTTTTAATGGCATAGTCTGCAACACAATTGTCGGTATCGTTTGTAGTAGTGGCAATGGCAATATCAAATCCTGTTTTCTGTAATCGTTCGATGTGATATTGTAAAAGAGATTTAGTATTTACTTCTTTGAAAATTTTTCCTGGTAAGCGCGTACTGGTCATACGAGCTTGTGTGATAATTCCGATATGAGGTTGTAATGACATTTATTTTTTAAATCTCCAAACAATTAAATTGGTTGTGTTTAAGGGAACTAAACCAAAAATATCGATTTGTAAGTCCAGAATTTCTATGTTATCTCTGCTTTTTAATACTTCAATCAAATTACGATTGTAATCATTTATTTCAATGTACTTGTTTCTTAATAAACCCAATGGCGTGTTTCTTTCCTTAACCACTGTTGGTTCGAAATGAATAACGTAATTGATCTTATCTTTTTGTTTTTCTAAATTATCAATAATGACAGATGCATCTGGAATTTGTTCTATGCTGTGAGTTGTAAAGATGGTAGAGTTTGGTTTTATAAAATCATAATCTTTTTCATTATAGTAATTAAATTCTACAACATCAGAACCTAATTTATTTGCCAATGAAACAGCATTCTTACAATAATCGCCTCCGTAAGAGTTTTCCCCTAAATAAGATAAATTATAGCCATAACCACAACCCAATTCACAGATGTGCTCGGACGAGTATTTTTTTATTGTTGAAGTAATGAGTTTGTAGTAAAGTTCTCTTGCTTTTGGAATGGTCACTCTAAAAATTTCATCTTCCAAGGAGATAATTATTTCTCCGGTTATTGGATGCAATCCTGCTTGTTCAAATTCTTTTGATTTATACTCTTCAATAGTTTTAAAATTGAAAGCAACTAGTTTTGCATATTTATCTAAGTTGTATTCGTTTTCAATCTGCTGAACATTTCTTGTTTTATGAAATTCGGTTTTTCCACTCAGTCGGCTAGTCCATGGGTTTTCTTCATTTAAATATTCATCAATAGTAAGAGGAATCATAGGCAGTAAAAAGATTAATTTTTAAAATGATTATATGCTAAATGAAGAATCGACATGCTCTTTAATTAATTTACGCATATCGTCTACATTCAGCCACTCTTTGTTTTCCCCTGAATTGTATTGAAATCCTTGAGGAACAAGTTTTGCATTAAAATGTTTTATATACTCATCCATTTTAAAATTTGGAACTTGTGGTAGAATCGCATAGTACTTTCCTAAATCGTAAGTAGAAAATGAATCGGAAGAGGTAATCATTTCTTCGTGCACTTTTTCACCTGGGCGAATTCCCACAACTTCTTGTTTGCAATCAGGACCGATGGCAGTTGCAACGTCAGTAATTTTATACGATGGAATTTTGGGAACAAATATTTCTCCACCCCAAGCTGTTTCTAATGCATGTAAAACCATATCTACACCACCTTGCAAAGAAATATTGAAGCGAGTCATGTTAGGATCAGTAATTGGTAAAACACCTTCTTTTCTCTTTTTCATGAAGAAAGGAATTACCGAACCATTTGAACCCATTACGTTTCCGTAACGAACTACAGAAAATTTAATATCAGCTTTTCCTTTGATATTGTTTGCTGCGACAAATAATTTATCGGAACATAATTTAGTTGCGCCATATAAGTTGATTGGAGCGGCTGCTTTGTCGGTAGATAGAGCAACAACATTTTTTATCCCCATTTCCATGCAGGCATTGATAACGTTTTCTGCGCCAAGCACATTTGTTTTCACGCATTCCATTGGATTGTACTCCGCAATAGGAACATGTTTCATTGCAGCAGCATGAATCACATAATCAATTTCTGTAAATGCTTTTTTTAAACGATCGGCATCTCTTACATCTCCAATAAAATATCTAATTGCAGGATATTTGCTGTGAGGATATTCCTGTGCCATTTCAAATTGTTTTTGTTCATCTCTTGAAAAGATAACCAAGCGCTTTACTTTCGGGAATTTGGATAGAATATTTTTAGTTAAATGCTTTCCTAATGAGCCGGTTCCTCCGGTAATTAAAAGTGATTTTCCGTTTAAATCTAACATATTTGAGGGTTTTGTAATAAGTCCCAAAATTAAGCAGAGTTTAGCGAAATACCAAAGATTTTGAAGATTGGATAAATAGGGTGGAAGATCCTTATTTTATTGGGTTTTTGGCCATAAATTCGCCAATATTTTGAAACTGGTGTTTATTTGCTTTCAGCCATTCCAAATCTTTGTCCCACCATTTGAATCGAGTAAGAAACTCTATCTCATCTTCACTAAAGCGATATTTTATGATTTTTGCAGGAACGCCGCCAACAATACTATAAGGTTCAACATCTTTTGTTACAACTGCTCCCGCTCCGATAATGGCACCATCTCCAATTTTTACTCCGTATTTGATAATGGCATTGTTTCCAATCCAAACATCATTGCCTATTTCTGTTGTAGGAAATTCTTCAAATAGGTTTTTTTCTACAATTACCAAGCCCGATGATTGTCCTATTGTTGAATAAAATAAAGGGTGGCTCGAAACAAATTCGGAGGATGGATGTGCGCCCATTCCAGTACTTACATTCGGACCGATACAAGTAAATTTTCCAACTTTTGTATTGTAAATTTGAGAATTTCGTGCCACATAACTAAAATCTCCTAATTCTGAATTACGGATGCGTGCGAATTTATATATGGTGTTGTAATTGTGGAATTTGCAATCTTTCACTTCAGCCATGTATTCCAAATGCAAATGCTGTTTGCTGTGTTTTAATTCCAACGACCATTTAGTAAAAAGCCATCTAAGCCAATAAGTAAAAGGAGTTTGAAATAGTGCTTTCATCTTATAATTTTTTTCGTTCAAATGCATCAACAAATGTTACTTCACTGGCATTATATATTTTACAATTTTTATAGTTTGAATAATTCTCCAATGCAATATAGCCATAAAATACTTTTGCCCATGCAGCAAAAATTTCGTGCACTTTAAATGTTTCATTCACATGCACTCCTTTTTTGAAAGGAATAAAAGTGGTTTTTTCTACATCATCATAAAAATGAATGTGACGCAAACTTAAAAGATTGTTTTCATCCAAATGCAAATTCTCATGCCAAGTATGATCGGCACCTACTAAGTAAACTTCTTTGAAATTGCAGTTCATAGCCAGAAAAATTGTTGCAACTAAAACATTTTGTGATTGTGGCATTGCTAAATCCTTACTATAAAACCAATGCGCTATTTCTGGAAATCCTTTAAAAACTGTATAATTAAAATACTGTAATTGAATATTTGTATTTGCATTTGAAAGGTCTTCAAATCGTTTGCTTCCTGCCGACATTTGAGGAACTAAAAATTTTATGGGCCAAGTAGTTTTTGTTTTAATCGCTTCAAGTGTATCTAGAATAATTTTTTCATCACTTTTCCAAAAACTATAATCAAGAATTACATAATATTGCGGCTTAAGTTCAATATATTCATCACTCATTGAAAAACTGTTAACACAAAAGAGTGAATGCTTCTTAAAAAAATCTTTGTGATTTGTCAAGGATGTTTTTAGAGAAGGGCCATTTCCTAAAACGATACATGTCTTGCCGCTTTCATTGGATGATTCATTAGAAAATTTTGACTGAATCAAAACCTTCAAAATAGAAATGGAGGTATTAGCTAACTGGCTAATGAACCCACTCGTTTCTTTATATGATTTCTCGGCTGACATGCTTTACAAATGTAATAAAATTATGCTTTATCGATTTCTTTTAAATATTGAATTATATGGTATATTGGATATTATATAAGTTAATATGCTATACAAATTTTCGAAAACAAACAACCCTTATTTAGTACGTTATTGCCTGCCCGAATGAATTCTTTCAGTCGGGCAATCTATCTCCTCTTTCGTGAGAGATTGCCACATCCCGCGAAAATGCGGGACTCGCAATGACGTGCTAAAAGTGTCTCGTAGGAATTGACTGTTAAAACAAGTATTCCTCAGTATATGAAACAAGCAATAACAAAGTAACTTATATAAAGTCTATTTTCAATTGGCATTAAAATTCCCAAACCTTCCCAAAATTCATTAATATTGTAGTCTAATACTCTGGAATAAAATGAGCAGTTTGGAACGCATAACAAAAAAAATATTTCAAAATTTCGGAATCTTAATTCGTAAGTACAATGCAGCTACTAGCGAGGATTTAAGACGTATCAAGCTTTTCGACCATTACAATATCGATTTAGTGTTTGACATTGGAGCTAATGTTGGTCAATATGCCATGGGAATTATGGATACTGGATATAAGCATAAGATTGTATCTTTTGAGCCTTTGTCTGCAGCTCGAGCTATTATTAGTAAGAAAAGTAATGGTTTTCCTAATTGGAGTGTTGCTCCTCGATGTGCTATTGGTTCTAAAAAAGAAGAAATCGAAATTAATATTTCAGCCAATTCGGTTAGCAGTACTTTATTGAAGATGCTAGATTCTCATATCGAAGGTGCTCCTGAGTCGAAAATTATTGGAACAGAAAAAGTACAAGTTTTCACTTTAGATGAAATTGGTTCAAGTTATATTGGTTCTGCAAAAAATATTTTTTTGAAAATTGATGTTCAAGGCTTTGAACAAGAAGTGCTAAAAGGTGCTGAAGAAATGATTGCTAAAGCAAAAGGAATTGAAATGGAAATTTCATTGGTTCCTTTATATGAGAATCAAACATGGTTGCTTCCTCAGATATTAAAATTCATGGAAGAAAAAGGATTTACTCTAACTAGTATTGTTCCTGCTTTTACAGATAACAAAACTGGAAAAGTATTGCAATGTAACGGCATTTTTTATAGACAATAAATGCAATTCAATCCGAAAATAAGTATCATCACTGTTGTATATAATGCTAAATCCTTGATTGAGCGTACAATTAATAGCGTACTTTCTCAAACTTATACGAATATCGAATACATTATTATTGATGGTGGTTCTTCTGATGGAACACTTGAAATTGCAGAGAAATATCAGCATCAAATTGCGGTTATTCTTTCGGGGAAAGACAATGGAATTTATGATGCAATGAATAAAGGTTTAAATGCTGCTACAGGAGATTATGTTCTTTTTTTAAATGCGGGTGATGAGTTATATTCAAGTGAGACTATTGCTTCTGTTGTTTTATTAGGTGATGCGGATATGTATTATGGTAATACAGCTGTTGTGGATGAAAAAGGATTAGTGTTGGGCGATAGAAGATTATCTCCTCCAGAGCAATTAAATTGGAAAAGTTTGAAATACGGGATGTGTGTTTCACATCAGTCCTTCATTGCTAAGCGTTCACTTTGTGATTCATATAATTTAGATTATTTAATTAGTGCGGATATTGATTGGGTAATTTGTGTTTTAAAAAAATCAACAAAAATCACTAATACTAAAAATTACATTTCTAAATTTCTTACTGGTGGAGCGTCAAACAAACACAGAAGATTAGCATTGGGTGAACGATTTTGGATTATGGTTCATCATTATGGTTTTTTTCAAACTATTTTAAATCACATTTATATTTTATTCAGATATCCATTTCATAAATTATCGAAAAAGTCGATGACTTAATTTTGCCTTATAGGGATTCTTTCGAGGCAATTTTTCTTTAGAATTCTCGTTACATAAATAAAAAAATCGAAAATTGAGCACCATTAAAAAGCAAGGAATTCAAAATGCGCTTATTACCTATATGGGTGTTGCCATTGGATTTGTTAGCTTAATGTTTATTCAGCCCAATTTACTTAAACCTGAAGAGTTAGGATTAACAAGAATATTAATAGCAGCTGCAAGTTTACTTTCAACTATTTTACCTTTAGGAATAAGCAGTATCACTACCCGTTTTTTTCCATTTTTCAGGAACGAAGAAAAAAAACATCACGGCTATTTTGGTTTTATGATGTTGTTTCCGCTTTTGGGAACAATCGTTTGTGCTATATTAGTTTATTGCTTCAGAAATGTGATTGTTCATCAATACATTGACCAGTCTCCAATGTTTACTTATTATTTTGATTTGCTGCTTCCTTTAGCTACAATCATGGGAGTGAACATGGCCTTGAATGCTTACTCTGCATCTCTTTTTAA
>CAMCUO010000040.1 GCA_945879015.1 Chitinophaga pinensis
GGAAGAATTTCTTTTGCAATGGATTCATGAAAATCGAAACAATCTTGAATAGAGTAATCGAACCTACCTAGCTCATCAAATTTATAATCGCGGTAATTTTTAAATCCTGCATTTACTGCAACTTGATGACGCAGTTGAATTAATTCCGTAAATAAATCATTCAAAGCATCAGTATCAATCGTTCTTCTTTTCTGAATTTTCTGATACACCTCTTCACGAATTTTTCTATTCACATCTTTCATTAAGCTGGAAGCCATTTGCAAAGTAATCTCTTTACCTTCCCACTCAATAGTCATAGCAGCCGAAATGGCTCCATACTTTTGTGATTCAATTCCAATTTTTGTTTGCAATGGAATATTTTCTTCACGATACAATTCCAAAGCTTTTTTAATTCCACGAATATAAATGCGATATTTTTCTTGATCCAATTCTTTTAAAAAAGGAGAGTTGACCAATTTAATATTTAACTCATTGCTGTAAGGAGCAATGTGTGGATCAATTTCAGAAACAAAAAAATTGTAGGAGTTGGTTAATTCTTCATTAACAGTATCACAAGTCATTTTAATATATCGCCAAGCAAAATCTTCACTCAACACAGCATCCAACTCACTTCTATCAATCATCCATTGTTCTAATTCTGTTGCAAAAGAAATTTTTCGTTCTTTTAAATCAATAAAGAAGGGTTCAATTCTACTCCAAGAATCAATAGTTAAATCTTGAGGAAGGAAGTGCCGAATAGGTTTTGTAGGAATTGCAACCTGTTTAGTCTTCATAAAAAAAAGTTTGACAATTTATGCTTGAATCCAATGCGTTGGGAGAGAATTGGAAAGCACTAATTAAAATTAGAATAATTAAAAAAAAATCCGGTGCTTACGCAACTCCGGATTTTCTTACGCCTTGTACTTTAACTTTTGAACTTGCCGTTTTTACCGATTTTGGACCTGTGTCTTTAACCGTTTTAACTGCACCTTTCGCATCAGCTAAATTTTTAAGTTTTAGTTTATCCGCCTCTGATTCTTCTTTCTTCTCTAACAACCCATCTTTTTGAAGCGAATTATACCAATTCAAAACTTTTTTAATATCAGAAACATATACTCTTTCTTCATCATATTCTGCAAAAGCTGTTTTGAAATATTTTTTCAAATCGGCATCTGCTGATTTATGATCGATGCATGGACCACCTTTTTCTTTTTCGTAAATCTTTTGAAATACGTCTTTTAAAGGCACATCCTCACCAGTTGAATAAATGCTAACATCTTCTAATGCACTAATCTTGTTAGTTGAAAATGCTTGTACTCTTTTTTTGTCGATTAATGATTCTACAATTAATCCGTTTTTTGTTTGAGCGATTACTTTAAAAAGTCCACTCATCCCTGCAATTGAAATAATTCCACTTAAATCCATAGTTCTTTTTTAATTGAGCCACAAATGTAAAAAAATATTGCTTGTGATTTACTTAGTCACCATCAATTTTTGTACATACTTTTTGTCATCAATAGTCAACTGATAATAATACATACCAGTACTTAAATTAGATGTTTCATAAACAAAACGATGCTTCCCAGCAGCCAGTTGCTCAGAAGCAATCACACTTATTTGCTCACCTAATACATTAAATACACGTAAATCAACTTTCGAAGATTCAACAATGTTCAAGTCTACAAATGATTCTCCGCTAGTAGGATTTGGGAAAATACTCATTGAGTTTTCGCCTAAAGCAATAGTAGAAGCTACATCCGTAGTTAAAAGTCCATCATACATTATTTGAGCATTTCCAGCACTTACAATTAAGTCAGCTAAATCGTCACCTGCTAATAAAGCAAAAGCAACTTTAACTGAATCGCCTGCAGCAATTGTATAAGGACCAGTACTTACAACATCACAAACATCGGCACCTAAACCAGCTACACCAGCAGTTGCACGATTAGTAGTCATTGTTATAAATTTTTCGTTACCACTATAGCCATTTGTTAAATCTTGTCCACCTGCACCACCAGCTACGTTATCAATTGCATAATGTATTACTGGAGCAGTAGAAGTCAATAATTTAATTCCAGCATATTTTCCTGCCGCACCCGAATACCAACAATATCCCATTTTAGTTGCTGCATCAAATGCAGCGCGATTTTCACCATAGGTTGCTGCATCTATATCCCAATCTGCAAAAATTCCAGCATATATTGGAGTTAAATTTGACGCACTAGTATTTGTAATGGTATATTGAACAATTACATATTTTCTGTTTCCAGCAGTACTCCAAGCAAATGCTTTGTGATGAACATTTACTGGTAAAGGCAAAGCAGCCAAGTTATCTCTGAAAGTTCCATCAACATCAAATTCAGAGAAAACAGAAGGAACAACTTCTTTTGCAGTTACTAAAGAACCAAAATCAGCAGCAGGAGTAGAAAATGCACGAACACAATCAGAAACTCTTCCTGTATCTTTTGCAATCAATAAACCAGCTTCATATAACATTGCTGTTCCCAAATAATTGAATCCCAATCCACCTGTTTGTCCGTTTTGGCTATAACCAATTCGTCCATTACTACCAATCGTTGTAAACACATCGTTAATTGTAATGTTTACATAATCCACATTTACTGTTATATAAAAATGCTCTACTGCAGTATATCCTGTAGATGCATCGTTATAAGTAATTCTGAATAAAATGCTTGAATTTAAAGGTGCTGTAGGCAAAATACGAACAGTCCATTTATCAGCAGTATTATTTGCAACTCCTAAGGTTGCAACAGCTCCTAAAGTTGTTGCTCCATCAAGCACTGTTACAAATGGTGATGTAGAAGAAAGTGTTGCAGTTAAATTCACAGTTGGTGCAAGATAATTTGTGAAATTTCCCGAAATTCTCAATGTATCATTCGCAATAAATGTATTGTCGTTATTATCAACTATTGTACGACTAGTCATTACAACTGAAGGAGTACTCGCAAGAGTTAATGCTTTAAATAAATTAACACGCCCATTTCCTAATTTATATGCATAAATCGGACTGGTTAACGGATAAATATTATCACAAGTTACTTTCAATCTTTCTCCAACTTGTAAAGCTGTATAAGTTGGGAAATACGATTTAATAATACCAGCAACACCAGCAGCAAAAGGAGATGCCATTGATGTTCCAGTTAATGATGAATATGAATTTGTAGGATAAGTAGAATTGATTGTTGTTCCTGGAGCACAAACGTCAGCTGTAAAATTATAGCTCGAACCAGTGTTTCTTCTGTCATCCGTTTTAGTATTTACAACACTAATTGCATAAGTATAAGAAGCAGGATATTGCATTTCATCAACGCCACCATTTCCAGCAGCAACAATTACCAATGCATCTTTATTAATAGTAGCGTATGTTACAGCATCTTGACCAAATGATCCACCACCTGCTCCGCCCCAAGAGCAATTGATAATATCGCAACCGTGATCAGCTGCATAAATAATTCCTTGATAAGCCATTGTTAATGTTCCAGCTGTATTGGCAATTTTTACTGGTAAATATTTACACTTAAAACCGACACCAGCAATACCAATTGAATTATCTGTTTTACCACACGCAATTCCAGAAACGTGAACACCATGAGCATCACCAGTCCAAGTTGGGTTATTGTCATTATCTCCCAAATCCCAACCACGATAGTTATCAATATAACCATCAGCATCTCCATCACCACCGCCAGGCAAATCTCCTTGGTTGAATTTAATTTGAGTTTTTAAATCATCGTGAGTAAGTTCTGTTCCTGTATCTGTAATACCAATTACAACATTTGTATCACCTCTAGCAGTTGTTGTATTAACACCCCAACCTGCTTCAACTTGTACATTGGTCATTCCCCATTGTGTTGAAAACAAAGGATCGTTTGGAGTATAACTAACTTTAGGAATATAATATGGTTCTACATATTCAAAAACTCCTGCCAATGCAATTTTGTTGATTGCCTTCTCTAATGTTACGTATGATGTGTATGAGAAATAATATATCTGAGTCAAATCAGCATATTTTTGTCCTTGATCGTTATATTCTCTCTCTGGCGCTTTTACAAAAGGGAAAACTTTTTTCAAATCCATTCCTCCTAATTCTGAGTATAATTTATTAAAAATAGGATTGTCAATTTTTGTTGCAGAACAGATAGAACCATACGCAGGTTTTACCTTAACAATGATTGTTTTTTCAAGATAATCACCTGGCATAACATTGTCAGCCATTCTGAATTGCGGAGTTGCTGTATAAGCACCCATTTTTGTTTGAGCAATTATTGTTGTAGTACTTATCACACCTGCAAGAATTGCTAGAGAGATTTTTTTAATTTGTAGCATTTAGGGAACATTTAAATTATTAATAAACTGCAATATAGTGAAGATTTTGAAAAAAACCAATACCGGTTAAAAAGCGGGGATTTCATCTAAAAATTGGTAGCTGTTAGTTGAGTAATCCATCCTACAGCAAAAATGGTCCATCCCGTTACTAACAACCAAATACGAGACTTTAAAGGCCATATTATATCGAGCAACTTGGTCAAACGTGTCTTGCGATATTTTTACTTCTGGAGCTTTGCATTCTACCAACAAAAAAGGGTTTCCTTGTTTATTATAGATTAAAAT
The DNA here is from genome assembly GCA_945879015.1 of Chitinophaga pinensis. Classification (GTDB taxonomy): domain Bacteria; phylum Bacteroidota; class Bacteroidia; order 2-12-FULL-35-15; family 2-12-FULL-35-15; genus 2-12-FULL-35-15. Next base: position 4,612 of record CAMCUO010000040.1, read on the forward strand.
ATCGGCTCTTTTTTGAAGTTCATTATACTTCAAACCTGCTTCAACTGCAATTAAGGATGGGGAATATTTTTTTTCTGTTACCAGATATTGCAGAAAATTCTGACGCACCCACTCTTCTGGAGTCAATACGACATACTTCTTCCGAAAAGCATCAAAAATTTGAACTTTTTTGTCTACTTCCTTATACTTAAATTGATATTGTGGCAAATTGAGCTCTTGCATTGATTTACGAAGAACGAAAATTTTATTGTTGCTTTAACATCATATTTTATCAAAAATTCTTAACAAACCATTATTCGCACCACTTAATTTGTATTTTCGCTTGGCATCAAATCTTTACTTTTTTGTTTCACACAGATTCTTAATATTCGTAAAGATTCGTTATCCGTAATATGAAAAATAAAGAAGATATTGTAAAAAATTGGTTGCCTCGTTATACAGGAACTCCACTTAACGAATTTGGAAAATATATCCTACTTACCAATTTCAATAAATATGTAAGAAAATTTGCAGAATGGAATAATGTGGAAGTAAAAGGCTTGGATATGCCAATGCCAAATGCAACTGCAAATGGAATTACAATAATAAATTTTAGTATGGGTAGCGCAAATGCTGCAACCATAATGGATTTGCTAAGTGCAATAAAACCTGAGGCTGTTTTATTCTTAGGAAAATGTGGCGGATTAAAAAAGAAAAATGAACTAGGAGATTTGATTTTACCCATTGCGGCAATTCGTGGAGAAGGAACTTCTGATGATTATTTTCCTCCTGAAGTTCCTGCATTACCGGCATTTAGTTTACAGAAAGCCATTTCAACAACCATCCGAAATCATGGAAAAGATTATTGGACAGGTACAGTTTATACTACCAACCGCAGAGTTTGGGAACACGATGAAGAATTTAAAGAATATTTGCGCAGCATACGTGTTATGGGAATTGATATGGAAACAGCCACTATTTTTTCTACTGGATTTCACAATGAAATACCAACAGGTGCATTACTTTTAGTAAGTGATCAACCAATGATTTCGGAAGGAGTAAAGACAACAGAAAGCGATAAATTGATTACACAAAATTATGTAGATGAACATTTAAAAATTGGAATTGATTCTCTGAATGAGCTTATCAATAATGGTTTAACAGTAAAACATTTAAGATTCGAGTAAGTTACGGATAACGAATCTTTACGAATATTACGAATCTATGTTTTTGCTTTGTGCAGATTTGAAATTTATATTTTTAAGCATCTAGATTCGTAAATTCGTTTTTTTATTCGCTATCTGTACAAATAGATTAGTGATAATTATTAAAAGAAAAACATTTTGGAGTACAACGAAATTATATCCGAACTAAAAAAGAAGACTTATCGGCCCATTTATTTTTTAATGGGAGAAGAGCCATATTTTATTGATATGATTTCAGATTATATTGAAGCCAATGTATTAGATGAATCCGAAAAAGAATTCAATCAATCGGTTCTTTATGGTCGCGATGTTTCTACTGCAGAAATTATTGGTGCTGCAAAACGCTTTCCGATGATGAGCGAACATCAGGTAGTTATTATCAAAGAAGCACAAGACATAAAAGATTTAGTTAAGAAAGAAAAAGAAGACAAGAAGGATAAAGCAAAAACTCCTTTCGAAGCATATCTCGAAAATCCACTTCCATCCACTATTCTAGTGTTTTGTTATAAATACAAAACGATCGACAAACGAACAGCACTTGCAAAATTGATTCAGAAAAATGCGGCAATGTTCGAGTCAAAAAAATTATACGACAATCAAGTTGCCGATTGGATAAGCAATTATTTAAAATCGAAAGACTTCACAATTAATCAGCGTGCTGCTGCTTTATTAAACGAATATCTTGGAACAAGCTTAAGTAAAGTTACTAATGAGTTAGATAAATTAATTATCAACTTACCTGCAAAATCGGAAATAACCCAAGAACACATTCAAACAAATATTGGGATCAGTAAAGATTACAATGTGTTTGAATTACAAACGGCAATTGCTAAAAAAGAAGTTTTAAAAGCAAACCGAATCATCAATTATTTTAATGCGAATCAAAAAGACAATCCAATGGTAATGACGGTTGCTTCTCTATACGGATATTTCTGCAAAATTCTAATCTATCATTTTTTAACTGATAAAAAAACTGCAGCTTCTGCAATGGGCGTAAATCCATATTTTGTAAAGGATTATGAAATGGCAGCAAAAAATTATTCTGCAGGAAAATTAAAATCTATTTTTAGTTACTTACGTGAATACGATTTAAAATCAAAAGGCATCGACAGAGGTTCTGCAAGTGAAGGAGAATTATTAAAGGAGTTGGTTTTTAAAATTATGCACTAAGTAAAATTATTAATATAATTTAACCGTCACCCTGAGCATTCTGCGTTGAAGCAGACACTATCGAAGGGCGTTATCCGTAAATATGAATTATTGGTTAGTAAAATCGGAACCCTTCAAATATAGTTGGGAGAAATTTTTAAAAGATAAAAAAGCCGTTTGGGATGGCGTAAGAAATTATGCTGCTCGAAACAATATGCGTGCAATGAAAAAAGGAGATTTGGTTTTCTTCTATCATAGTAACGAAGGATTAAATATTGTAGGAATTGCGAAAGTTGTGAAAGAAGCTTACCAAGATCCAACAACTGATGATACCGCCTGGAGCGTTGTAGAAATTGCTCCATTCAAAACTCTAAAACGCCCGGTTTCCCTTGCCGAAATAAAAGCCGACAAACAATTAGAAGGAATTCAACTTGTTCGCTTAAGCCGATTATCTGTTGCTGCAATTAAGATGGAAGAGTTTGATAGAATATTGGCTTTGTCGGAAACAAAATAAATAAAACTTGAGGTCGCAAATTGCGACCTCAAGTTTTATTTTCCTTTTATCTTGTATCCAATCTGCTTTCTATCCTTAGAATTTTCTTTCTTTTCTAATAGTTCATCAAGATATTGAAAAACTAATTCAATATTCGTTCCATAATTATTCAACTTCTTTTTTATTTGTTCTATTTCTACTCGTAATTCTGAATTATTAGAAATAGTCTCCCTCATTAATATAAATACATCAATTATCCTCATACTCACTTTCACTGCCCTTTCGCTTTTCAGCACATTAGACAACATCATAACACCATGCTCAGTAAAAGCCAGAGGAAGATATTTCACATTTTCACCTCTTTTCAAGGTCGCATTTTGCGACCTTGAAGCCTCGGCTTCTTCAACAGTCATTTCAAACATATAATGCTTGGGAAATCGTTCAATATTTCTTTTTACTTGCTCCTTAAGCCTTTTAGTCTCAACCCCATAAAGATTCGCCAAATCCCTATCCACCATCACCTTTTGTCCTCTGATATAATAAATCTGATTCATTATTATTTCATCCGGAATTGTTACCATTACCTCTTTTTTCATACTATTATTGAGCTTTAGAGGCGGTCGCAATTTGCGACCACCTAATTCAAATCTATTTTTACCGTATATCTTAATTTATTATTTCATATGGAGGTCACAATTTGTGACCTCAAATCTTAAGGTCGCAAATTGCGACCTTGAAACTTATATAATTGGAGGCCGCAAATTGCGTCCTCCAATTTTATCCGCCAAATCTAATCCATTATCCTATTCGCAAAATAAAAAGCTAAAAAACTTGGCACTCAAAACACGTGGGCATTTCAGACCAATTGGCTTCTACCACAAGAATTTTTCTTATCTTCGTAACTCTTTTAAAAACATCCATTTATAATGAGCGAATTAAATAAACTTACTGCTATATCTCCTGTAGATGGTCGCTACAGAAACACGACCGAAAAGCTTGCCGATTATTTTTCGGAAGCAGCCCTTATTAAATACAGAGTTTTAGTAGAAATCGAATATTTCATTGCACTTTGTGAATTGCCTTTGCCTCAATTAAAAGGCTTTGACAAAAATTTATATCCTGCTTTAAGAAAAATATATTCTGAATTAACGGAAGCAGATGCACAAAAAATAAAAGACATCGAAAAAATTACCAATCACGATGTAAAAGCGGTTGAATATTTTATCAAAGAAAAATTTGATGCATTAAAAATAAATGAACAAAAAGAATTTATCCATTTCGGATTAACTTCTCAAGATATAAACAACACTGCAATTCCATATTCTATTAAAGATGCAATGAACGAATGTTTGTTGCCTGTTTTGGAAGAAGTCGTGAATAAACTTTCTGCTTATGCTGAAGAATGGAAAAATATTTCAATGTTGGCTCGCACCCATGGACAACCAGCTTCTCCAACCCGTTTAGGAAAAGAGATTATGGTTTTTGTTGTTCGTTTGCAAAACCAAATTGCCATGTTGAAAAATGTTCCTTACGGAGCGAAGTTTGGAGGAGCAACAGGAAATTTAAATGCGCACCACGTTGCTTATCCTCAAATTGATTGGTTAACATTCGCCAACAATTTTGTAAATAAAAATTTAGGTTTAACACGTTCATACCCAACAACTCAAATTGAACATTACGATAATTTTGCTGCTTATTGCGATGCATTGAAACGCATCAACAATATTTTGATTGATTTAGATCGTGATATCTGGACCTACATTTCCATGGATTATTTCAAACAAAAAATAAAAGCTGGAGAAATAGGTTCATCTGCTATGCCACATAAAGTAAATCCAATTGATTTTGAAAATTCAGAAGGGAATTTAGGAATTGCAAATGCTATTTTCGAACATCTTTCTGCAAAACTTCCAATTTCTCGTTTGCAGCGCGATTTAACCGATTCAACAGTTCTACGAAATGTGGGCGTTCCATTGGCACACAGTTTAATTGCTTACAAATCTTTAATAAAAGGGTTGGATAAGTTGATTTTAAACAAAGAAGCATTTGAAAAAGATTTAGAAAATAATTGGGCAGTAGTTGCCGAAGCGATTCAAACTATTTTAAGGAGAGAAGGTTATCCTAAACCATACGAAGCTTTAAAAGAATTAACTCGCACTAACACACACATAACAAAAGAAAGCATTTCCTCTTTTATTGATACATTGAATGTTAGTGATGCAATTAAATCAGAATTGAAAAAAATATCACCTAGTAATTTTACAGGTATTTAATTCCCCCATAAAAAGAGCCTGTCCAGAGCATTCTGCGTTGAAGCAGACACTATCGACGGAGGGTTAGGGGACAACAATAGAATCATGAAAATCAGCGGATTCACAATTGCGCGTAATGTCATTAAATACGATTACCCAATCGTTGAGGCAATTATGTCTATTCTCCCTATTTGTGATGAAGTAATTGTTGCGGTTGGAAAATCTGAAGACGATACTTTAGGATTGATTAAATCTATCAACTCATCGAAAATAAAAATCATTGAAACCGTTTGGGATGAAACACTTCGTAAAGGTGGAAAAGTTTTGGCTGACGAAACCGACAAAGCATTTTCTGCTGTTTCAAAAGATAGCGATTGGGCCTTTTATATTCAAGGTGATGAAGTAATTCATGAAAAATATTTACCAACCATCAAGCAAGCGATGGAAAATTTTAAAGATGATAAAAATGTAGAAGGTCTTTTATTCAACTACACACACTTTTATGGTTCGTATGATTTTATCGGAGATTCGAGGAGATGGTATAGGAAAGAAATTCGCGTAATCAAAAACGAAAAAAATATTTCTTCTTATTTGGATGCACAAGGATTCAGAAAAAAAGGCGAAAAATTAAAAGTAAAGCAAATTGATGCGGCCGTATATCATTATGGCTGGGTGAAGCCACCAGAGGCACAACAAGATAAACAACAAACATTCAACAAGCTTTGGCATGATGATGAATGGATTAACAAAAATGTTCCGAATGTGAATGAATTTGACTATTCACAAACAGATTCGGTAGCGCTTTTTAAAGGAACGCATCCTAAAGTAATGCAGGAACGTATAAATAAGATGAATTGGAAATTTACTTTCGATCCAACTCGAAAAAAATTATCTTTAAAAGTAAAACTGCTGATGTTTATCGAAACAATATGTGGCTGGAGAATTGGTGAAAATAAAAATTATAAAATTGTTTAACATGCAAAAATATTTTTCGTATTTCTTAATCCTATGCAGTTTTTTTATCTTCTCTTGCTCCTCAAATTCTGGAAAAACAAACACTGTACTTGAAACAAAAGATTCAATGCCGGCAAAGGAAAATTTTGCAAAAGGACAAGTCATTGAAAATATCACAAACCTTTCAAATGCATCTCAATCATACGCAATGTATCTGCCATCAAGTTATGCTTCTGACAAGGCATATCCCGTAATTTATATTTTTGATGCACATGGAACAGGAAAACTTCCTGTATCAATGTATAAAAATTTAGCTGAAAAATATAGTTACATCCTCATTGCTTCCAACAATTCAAAAAACGGAACACCTTGGGAGCAAACACAAATCATCGCAAATAATTTGTTCTCCGATTCACAACAGCGATTGTCAATCAATACAGCTAGAATTTACGTTCTAGGATTTTCTGGTGGCGCTCGTGTTGCAAATGCACTTTGTATTACCAATGGAGCAATTGCCGGAGCGATTTGCTGTGGCGCCGCTTCTCCAGCAGCAAACAATAAAGACCCAAGAAGCAATTATACTTTTTTAGGAATTTGTGGAAACGAAGATTTCAATTATATCGAAATGAGAAAATATGATATGGTTGATTTATCTGGGAGACCAGTGAAACATGCTTTCATTGAATTTGATGGAAAACACGAATGGCCAAAAGAAGAAACAATGAATGAAGCATTCTTATGGACAAAACTTGGCGCAATGCGTAAGGATTCAAAATTAAAAAACGAAGCATTTGTAAAAGAAAATATTTTACGCTATTCCGATAAAATAAAAAGTGCACAGGCAAATAATAAAATATTTGAAACCTATAACCTAGTAAGAAGAACCATTAATTTTTTTGATGGATTAACAGAATTAAAAGAATATTATGATATCTATAAACCATTGAAAGAAAATGCCGAAATAGATAACATATTAAAAAACGAAGAGGAATTATGGAAAAAGGAAGAAGAATTAAAAGCTTATTATTCTGAAGGACTTCAGTCAAAAAATATTGATTGGTGGAAGCAAGAAGTGAATACAATTAATAAAAAAATAAAAGCAGCAAACACTGAACAAGTTTTAATGTATAAAAGAGTTCTTGATTATTTAAGTCTTGTAGCATACATGCAAACGACAAACGCAATGAAACAACAAAATGTTCAAGCTACAAAAATGTTTTGTCAGATATACTTAACTGTTGACCCTACAAACAATGAAGCACACTATTTAAATGCTACTATTTTGGCAATAGAAGGCAAAGACAAAGAAACGTTTGTAGCATTAAATGAAGCTGTTAAAAATGGGTTCAAGGACATTACCCGCATAGAAAACGACAACACTTTCATAAAAATAAAAGAAGCCGAAGAGTTTAAAGATATTTTAAAAAAGATAAAAGATAACTAATACCCCTATTTACTATTCCCTATTCTCTATTAACTTCTTACATCATTCCCTCATCCGAAAAACTATAGAATCCGTTTTCTGTAATAATTAAATGATCCAACAAAGGAATCTCCATTAATTTTCCAGCGTCTTTAATATTTTTTGTAATTCTAATATCTGCCTCACTTGGTTTTAAATTTCCTGATGGATGATTATGACAAATGATAATTGAGCAAGCATAATGTTCTATTGCAGCTTTAAAAATAATTTTTGTATCCACCACTGTTCCAGAAACACCTCCAAGAGAAATCAGTTCTTTTTTAATAACCAAATTCGCTCGATTTAAAATCAGCAACCAAAATTCTTCATGAGGTAAATCAATAAGAATAGGTTTCATAATATCAAACACATCTTTGCTTACTGAAATTTTATCTCGCTTAACTAATTCTGTCTCTTTTCTTCGTCTTCCTAATTCCATTGCAGCCATCACACTTATGGCTTTAGCTTCACCTATGCCTTTAAATTTAATCAACTCATTAATATTAAGTTTTCCTAAATCATTTAAATTATTTCCCACACTTGCTAAAATGCGTTTTGAAAGCTCTACAGCCGTTTCATCTCTGCTGCCCGAACCAATCAAAATAGCAATTAGTTCTGCCTCCGTTAAAACATGTCTGCCCTTTTCCATCAACTTCTCTCGCGGACGATCTTCTTCTGCCCAAGATTTTATTCCTAATTTATTTTCTTCCATAAATTTTCCAACTAATAATGGTTAATTCTTACGACTCTTTTTAAAAACATAGACACATAGTTTTTTATTTTTGGGACTATTGTGTCAGCGATGTCTATTTATGTTATTCGTAATGTTTTAATTCTTTTCTGTGTTTCTCGAATTTCTCATAGATTTGAAGCAAGCTTCAATTCATAGAGATGTTTCTATGTTAAAAATTTATTTTTCTATCCAATAACACGCAACTCCATTACCTTTTTTCCTATGTGTCGGAGTTTACCCCGAGCGTAGTCGTGGGGTGTTTAAACCTTTTTTGCTGCTATGTATATCAAAATGTTAAACATAAAAAAAAGGCTCCGCATAATTGCGGAGCCTCAATTTAATATATAAACGTAAATATTTTTACGCTATTACTTTTTTAAAGTATTAACTTTTTTAGTCAACTTTGATTTTAAGTTAGCTGCTTTATTCTTGTGAATAACGTTTTTCTTAGCTAATTTATCTACCATAGCAATAACTTTAGGAAGTTTTTCATTAGCCGACTTTTTGCTTTCATCTGCTCTTAATTCCTTCACTGCATTACGCATTGTTTTCGCTTGGTAACGATTTCTTAATCTTTTAGCATCGTTAGAACGGATTCTTTTGATACTCGACTTATGATTTGCCATTTTTCTTTTTTTATTGTCAACCGCTTCCCGTTTTCACGTTACCTAATTGACTTATTACTTATTTAAACTTTTTACTTCTTTAGTAGCCCGTAGGGGAATCGAACCCCTCTTACCAGGATGAAAACCTGGCGTCCTAACCCCTAGACGAACGGGCCCTTTAAATAATACCCTTAATTTTGGGAGTGCAAATGTAAATGAAAAATCTATTTCTGCAAAATATTTCGGACACTTTCAGCAAAAATCAATCGATTGAGTCATTATCTGCCTGAAAACGAAAGCCTAAGCGTTTTCCAGTTTTAATTTGCATGCTTTCACTTACAGATTGCATATCAAGGACACTAATCTCTTTGATAGCATCGAATGGAGGAGTAAACAGGTCGAAACTCAAACAATATAAAATAGCTGATTCCAAAACTGCTTTTATTGCATTTTCGTCTATTACAGAATGTACAAAATCGTTATATAAAAAGCCTAATTGGCGTTTTCCTTCTAAAAAGTAGTGGTTTTCCTTATTCACAAACACTCTACCAATTACATACCCCAAATCATTGATTCTGTTGTATTTAAACGAGTCATTCAGAAAATTATAGATATTAATCATCCCACAAAACGTACGGAAATTATCCTCTTTGATGTATGAGCTTTTCCAAACTTGATGACTTTTATCAAATTCAAAAATATTAGTATGCATGGCAAAAATCAACAAATCGCCAGCAACTCTCAATTCAAACTCAAATTCCCCTTTTTCTCTATATTCAATAACAACCCTTTTGTCAATAGCCTTCGTTTCCTTAGAAAGTTCTTGAGTCAGCTCCTTTGCTGTGTTCTTTAAAAGCGTAAAAGCGCTCAATGTATTTGCATACACATCTTGCTTCATACACGACTTCTCTTTAAGAGTCTTTAAAATCAACTCTCTGGGCGTTTTCTTTTCCATTTTCAGAATTATTTATGACATATAGATTGGCAATATTCGTAAATCCCGATAGCTATCGGGATCGTTATCCTTATCTAGTAGGCTCGAGCAAATACAACCCTCTGAGTAGAAGGGTTTCCGCTATAAATACATTTTCCAGCCTCCTGTTTATTGTTCAATGGGATACATCGAATAGTCGCTTTTGTTTCTTCTTTTATTTTTTGTTCGCTTTCTTGCGTACCATCCCAATGTGCCATCACAAAACCGGGAGTTTCATCTAATATACGCTTAAAATCCTCATATGTATTAGCTGAATACGTTTTTGTTTCTGTCATATTTTTTGCCTTCTGATAAAGATTGTCCTGTATTTGTTGCAACAAATGTTCAATCTTATTCTCTAAATCTGCTTGCTGAAGTGTTTCTTTCTCCATTGTATCACGTCTTGCCACCTCAACAGTTCCATTTTCTAAATCTCTTCCTCCTATCGCAATTCTAACTGGAACACCCTTTAATTCATATTCTGCAAACTTCCAACCTGGACGCTGTGAATCTCTATTATCATACTTCACACTTATCCCCTTCGCTTCCATCGCTTTTTTCATTTTTGCAACCACTTCATTGATTTGCCCTAATTGCTCCTCATTCTTATAAATTGGCACTATCACCACTTGAAATGGAGCCAATTTTGGAGGCAATACCAATCCTTTATCATCCGAATGCGACATAATCAAAGCACCCATCAATCGCGTTGAAACACCCCAGGAAGTAGCCCATACGAAATCTTGCTTTCCTTCTTTATTCGCAAATTTTACATCAAAAGCTTTCGCAAAATTTTGACCCAAAAAGTGTGAAGTTCCTGCTTGCAAAGCTTTTCCATCTTGCATCAAAGCCTCTATACAATAGGTTTCTATCGCTCCTGCAAATCGTTCATTCGCTGTTTTTATTCCTTTTATTACTGGCATTGCCATCCAATTTTCTGCAAAATCAGCATACACATGCAACATCTTTTCTGTCTCAATTACCGCTTCAGCAGATGTTTCATGCGCTGTATGACCTTCTTGCCACAAAAACTCTGTTGTACGCAAAAACAAACGTGTACGCATTTCCCAACGCACCACATTCGCCCATTGATTTACCAATATCGGCAAATCACGATATGATTGTATCCAACCTCTGTAAGTATTCCAAATAATAGTTTCGGAAGTCGGACGAACAATTAATTCCTCATCTAACTTGGCAGTTTCATCAACAACAACACTTCCATCAGGAGCTGTTTTTAAACGATAATGGGTCACAACGGCACACTCTTTGGCAAAACCTTCTACGTGACTTGCTTCTTTACTAAAAAATGATTTCGGTATAAATAGCGGGAAGTAGGCGTTTACGTGATCCGTATCCTTAAACATTTTATCTAATGCTTGTTGCATTTTTTCCCAAATGGCATATCCGTATGGCTTAATAACCATGCAACCTTTAACTGCTGAATGTTCTGCTAAATCAGCTTTCACAACCAACTCATTGTACCATTCCGAATAATTTCCTTCTCTAGTTGATAACTCCTTGCTCATAATTTTTTTTTGTGGTATAGTATTTGTAATTTTATAACAGACTTTAGGAATTGTAAAAATAGAAAATTAAACCTTTTGTCGATTTTAAAAAGCTTTAAAAATCATCCCCTCATTATAAATTAGTAAAAATGAAAACGTATTTAAGCATTCTGGCATTCGTTTTAATCGCGCTTACTTCTTGTAAATCACCTAATGGTGCTCAATCTAGAACATATAGCGATGATGTTTATTACTCCTCAAAAGATAAAGAAGCTGATAAAGAAAAACGTGCTTTAGCAGCAGCAAAGCAAAAGGAAGAAGATAAAAAACAGCTGGAAGAAATGGCTGCAGCTCAAAACAACAAGACCAGCACAACTACTTCCGATGATTATTATACTCCTTCTGATGGCAGCAAAACCATCAACAATACTACTAATAATTATTATGATAATTCTGAATTTGATTATGACGACTATTATGATGACGCGTATGCGGTTAGATTAAGACGTTTCCATGGTGGCAATAGTATGAATTATGGTTATTATGATAACTATTATACGAACTCTTATTTTTATACTGGAAACCCATACAATTATGGTTCAAGCGTATATATGGGGTACAATTTTTGGGGGCCAAATTATTTCACATACTCTTACAACCCAAGCTATTATTGGTACGGAAACCAAGGTTGGGGATACGATCCTTGGTATAATCCATACGGATATGGTTATGATCCCTACGGATACGGATGTGGCTACGGATACAATCCTTATGGATATGGTTACAACCCTTACGGATACGGTTATGACCCTTATGGTTATGGCTACAACAACGGATATTACTCAGGAATGAATAACAACTATTTTAATAGTTATGATAACAATAGTTATTATTATGGACCAAGAGGAACAACCGGTTCAAATGGCAGAGAAACAGCACAACCTACACTTGCTTCTCGTATGGTAGAAGAACTTGAATCAGATGCAAAAGCAAATCCTGCAAACTGGACTAGAGATGATTATGGTAGAATTAAACCCGTAAATATAACTAGTACACCACCTGCTTATAAACCAACTAATAATGCTAGTACTGTAATTCCTGTTGGTCCAGTAAATCCAGCATATAAACCTGAGAACAGCAGCAAGCCAAGTTCTACCGAAAATCCTGCTTACAAAGGAACTCCATCAAATAAGGAAACTTACAATGAGAAGCCTACATATAAAGAAAAGCCTCCTTATGAAGAGAAGCCTGCTTATGAAGAAAAACCTGTTTATAAAGAGAAACCAGTAAACATCGAAAGACAAAAACCAGTTGAGCAACCAAAATATGAGCAGCCGAAAAACGAGAGACCTCGTGAAGAAGCTCCGAAGTTTGAACAACCAAAAAATAATTCTTCATCATCTCCTAGTGGAAGAGATAATTCTCCAAAACCATCTGGATCAAAACCTCCTAGAAGATAAATTATTCTGAATGTGTTTTTGATTTTTACATAAAATACTGTGTAAAAACTAAAAACACATTTAATATTTTAAAAATATTAAAATGCAAAAACAAATATTAATAACTGCAATTGGATTGTTATCGATGTGTTTTTCTTATGCACAAAACGATATCGATGCGATGCGTTACTCTCAAATTACTTTTGGAGGAACCGCTCGTTTTGCTTCAATGGCTGGATCAATGGGTGCTTTGGGTGGCGACATTTCTACACTTAGTTTTAACCCTGCAGGAATTGCAATTTTCAAAAAAACAGAACTTTCTATTTCTACTGCTGTGTTTTCACAAACTACTAATTCAGTTTACAATGCAAACAGTTCTAGTGATAGCAAATTAAATTTCAATCTAGGAAACATTGGATTTGTTGCAAACATCAATTTGATTAATGAAAAAAATACTACTGGTTGGGAAAATCTAAATTTTGGATTTGGTTATAACCGAACAAATAATTTTCATAACCGAATGGATATACAAGGAGATAATAAATCAAGTTCCTTACTGGATGTTTTTGTTGCAAATGCTAATGGAAATACACCCTCAGAGTTCGATTCATTTTCTACTGGTCTTGCATGGCAAGCTTGGTTAATTAACTCTATAGTGAATGACACAAATTATTACAATCATGTTGTTCCTAATTATGGAATCAAACAAAGAAAACTTTTAGAAACAACTGGTTCGATGGGCGAAACTGTTATTAGCTTTGGAGGGAATTATAAAAGTAAATTGTATTTAGGTGGAACAATCGGATTTCCCAGAATAAGATACAATGAAGAAACAACGTTCGAAGAAATCGACGAAAAAGACACCATTGCAAATTTTAAAAAATTCACTTACGGACAAAATTTAGCTACAAGTGGAAATGGAGTAAATTTAAAATTAGGAGCAATCATTCGCCCGAACGATTGGGTTAGAATTGGAATTGCAGTTCACACCCCTACAGCACTAAGTTTAAATGATAAATATAGTAGTTACATGACTTCTGATCTTGACAATGGAATTACTTATGATTCGATTGATTCACCTGATGGAGAATTCAATTATAAAATTACAACTCCATTCAAAGTAATTGGAAGTGTTGGATTAGTTATTAAAAAAATAGGTATTCTTAATATTGATTACGAATATTTAGATTATTCCACAGCGCAACTGCATCCTCAACAAAGTGAACCAAATGTTTTTAGTGATGTGAATACACTCATCCGTTCTAAATATACTAATACAGGAAATCTTCGTGTTGGTGGCGAAGTTCGTTTAGATCCAATTGCTGTTCGTGTTGGTTATGCTTTGTATGGCAGTCCATTTAAAAATAACGAAAATAAAAATGCAAGCCGCTCTAGTTATACAGCTGGCATTGGTTATCGTCACGATAATTATTTTATCGACTTTGCTTATGTTCTCACTAAATACGATGAGTTCAATTATCTATATGATTCTCCTAAAGCTACTATTGTAGAAAACAGTTATAAAAATTCTAGCTTTATGTTATCGCTTGGATTGAGATTTTAATTAAAAAATCATTTTATAAAAAAAGCCCTGAGGTTATCACTCTGGGCTTTTTTATTTTTGATACCTTTTTATATTGACTAAGAATATTTCAAACTATTCGAAAATGTTTCTTCGCTACTGTGCATAACATCTAACTCCCATCCGCTTGGATATGGAGCTTCCAACAAAGAACCTTTTAATAAATAAGGATACATTTCTGCATACGTTTGAATTTGATTTGCACTTACACGTCTATAAATATGTGAACGATGTAAATTATCGGGATGCTCAATTCCTGCTGCCGACATTAATTCTACTGCTGCTTTCACCGTTTCGTGTTGGTAATTTGCAACACGCACTTTTTTGTGATCTACATTTAATCCTTTGTACAAATTTGGGTTTTGTGTTGCAACTCCTGTCGGACAAGTATTTGTATGACACTCTAACGCTTGAATGCAACCCAATGCCAACATCATTGCTCTTGCACCATTGCACATATCTGCGCCCAAGGAAAAGTTTTTTACTAAATCAAAACCTGTATGCACTTTTCCAGATGCAATTATTTTAATATGTTTTTTTAATCCAAAACCATTCAATGCATCATAAACAAAAGCCAAACCTTCACGTAATGGCATACCTACTGAATTACTAAATTCTAATGGCGCTGCACCGGTTCCACCTTCTCCCCCATCAACAGTAATAAAATCAGGCATAACACCCGTTTTTATCATTGCTTTGCAAATGGCTATGAACTGACTTTTTTGTCCTATACACAATTTAAATCCAACTGGTTTTCCTCCACTCAATTCACGTAATTGTTTTATGAAAGCAAGTAATTCCAATGGTGTAGAAAATGCTTTATGATAAGATGGAGATAAAACATCTTTTCCTTTTTCAACCAAACGAATTTTTGCAATTTCGTCCGTCACCTTTGCAGCAGGTAAAATTCCACCATGACCAGGTTTTGCTCCTTGCGATAATTTTATCTCAATCATTTTTACATTAGGCAAAACAGCACGTTCCGCGAACGCTGTCGGATTAAATGTTCCATCAGCATTTCTGCAACCAAAATAACCTGTTCCAATTTGCCAAATAACATCTCCGCCTGGAGCTAAGTGATATGGGCTTAATCCGCCTTCGCCAGTATTGTGTGCAAATCCTCCCAATTTTGCTCCTCCATTTAATGCCATAATTGCATTCTGACTCAAGGAACCAAAACTCATGGCCGAGACATTAAAAATACTTGCCGAATAAGGTTGCTTACAATCGGGACCTCCAACAATAACTCTTGGATTGTGTTCTCCTTTTTCTAGAGGCAAGGGTGAAATAGAATGATTGAGCCATTCATAACCTGTTTCATAAACATTTAATTGAGTTCCAAAAGGTGTGGAATCGGTTGCTTTTTTTGAGCGCTGATAAATTACATTTCTACTTAATCTATTATAAGGAGCTCCGTCAGTATCTGATTCAATAAAATATTGATACACTTTCGGTCGCATCCATTCAGCCCACCATCTCATTCGGCCAACTAAAGGAAAATTATGAATTAGAGTATGCTTGGTTTGAAGCACATCTTTGAATCCTAAAAGTACTAATGGACCAACAATTACAAAAGCCCACAAAGCTTTGTGATAAAAGAATCCGGTTGCTACTATGGCTAAGCACAGCAGAATTGAAAAGAAGATAAATTTTGATTTCATGGTGAGTATTTTAAATTTTCTGTAAGTAAATATAGCAAAATATTTTATTTATGAAAATCAGTACATTCGTATACGATGAATTTTATTTTCAATATCCTTTCTGGCACCTGTTTCATCATCAGTACCAACTTTCCAATTTGGTTAGATGGAAGTGAGACAAATCCTACTTTCAATTATACTGTTACAGGAAAAAAAGGCAAAACGTTTTTAATTGATGAAGTGAAATACACTAAAAATGGTAAAACAAAAACCATCAATGGCTTTGACTATTTAAATCCTAATAACGATAAAGCATTTACATGGCAAGGAAAAGGATTTTTAGCCATTGCAAAAAGTCGTTGGGAAATAAAATTACAGGATGAAAAAAATGAATGGGCAGTAATTTGGTTTTCTAAAACATTGTTTACTCCAGAAGGAGTTGACATCATTAGCAAAAAATCGAAGTTAGATAAATCTCTGATAGAAGAAATAAAAACAAAGATGCTTGCTGATCGTGTTTTAAAAAAGCATGTAGGGAGTTTGGTGGACCTGAAATAAAACCAACAAAAAAGCCCCGAGTGTTAACCTCGGGGCTTTTCAATTTTGTATTTCTAAATTATGCTTTTGGAGCTTTTCCCGTTAAGATATCTGCATCCACCAAAATTCTTCCGCAATGCTCACATACAATTACTTTTTTATGTGTTTTGATATCTAAATGACGTTGAGGTGGAATTTTATTAAAACATCCGCCACAAGCATCACGCTCAACTGTTACAACACCTAATCCATTCATTACGTTTGAACGTAAGCGGTGGTATGCATTCAATAATCTTTCTTCAATAATGCTTTCAGAAGCTTTAGATTTTTTCAATAATGCTGATTCTTCTTTTTCAGTTTCAGCAACTATTTCATCCAACTCTTTCTTTTTGATTTTCAAATCTTTTTGTCTGTCTTTGAAATCTTCTTCTGAAGCATCAATCACTTCTTTTTTAGAAATGATATTTGCTTTGTATTCTTTGATACGTTTTTCAGCCAATTGAATCTCTAAATTTTGGAATTCAATTTCTTTAGTGATAGCATCGTACTCACGGTTGTTACGCACTTTACCTTGCTGTGTTTCGTATTTTTTAATCAATGCTTGAGAATCTTTAATCACATTTTTCTTTTCTGTGATTGATTCTTCTAATGTTTTTAACTCTTCAGTCAAATTAGTGATACGGGTTTCTAAACCTGCAACTAAATCTTCTAAATCTCTAACTTCCAAAGGTAATTCACCTCTTACAGTTTTGATCTTATCAATCTTTGAATCTACTTGTTGTAATTCAAACAAGGCTTTTAACTTTTCCTCTACAGAAATTTCGTCAGTCTTAGTTTTTGCCATTTTTATAAATAGTTTATCGGATTTGTATTGATTTTTGATAAATGGAGTGCAAATGTAGTAAATTTTCTGCTTAAAATCTCATAAAATAATTCCATGGTGTACTGCTCACTCTCATAATGACCAATATCTGCAATAATTAGCTGATTTTCAGCATCAAAGAACTGGTGGTACTTAAAATCTGCCGTAACAAACACATCAGCCCCCGAGCTTTTAGCATTCCCCAGTAAAAAGCTACCAGATCCACCACAAACAGCTACTTTCTTTACTTTTTTACCTCTTAAAGCTGTATATCTGATTCCTTCTGCTTTCATCACTTTCTTCAGATGATTCAAAAAAGCCACTTCATCCATTTCTTTCTCCAATTCCCCTATCATTCCAGCGCCAACCATATTATTGGCATTGGTTAATGGAATCAAATCATAAGGAACTTCCTCATAAGGATGTGATAAAAACAAGGCTTTCAAGAGTTTCGACTCCAAATATCCAGGGTAAATCACTTCAATTTTTGTCTCTTTTTCCTGATGTTGTTTGCCAATCTCACCAACATAAGGATTTGTTCCTTCTCCCGCTCTAAAAGTTCCTGTTCCATTTGTGTTAAAACTACATTCATCATAATTCCCAATAGCTCCGGCTCCGGTCTCAAATAAAGCAGCTCTAACTATTGATGCTTTATCGTCCGGACAAAGGGTTACTAACTTTTTGATAGTATTGTTTTGTGGCGCAAGTATCTTACAATTAATCAAACCAATCTTTTCAGCGATTTTTGCATTTACTCCATTGAACACATTATCCAAATTAGTATGGGCAGCATAAATGGCAATATTGTTTTGAATGGCTTTAATGATAACCCTTTCAACATAATTTTTTCCATTGAATTTTTTAAGTCCAGAAAAAACTATTGGATGATGAGCAATAATTAAATTGCACTTATTGGCAATTGCCTCATCAATAACGGCCTCTGTGCTATCCAAACAAATAACAGCTCCGGTAATTTCCATATCCTGATTGCCACATATCAATCCCGAATTATCATAGCTTTCTTGATATGCTAAGGGAGCAATCGATTCTAAATGGCTTGTAATTTCTCTTAATTTCATAAACCTACGAATTACGAATTTTTACGAATTTACGAAACTGTGCGATATAGTTAGTGGATTAATTAGATATTTTCTTTTTACATTTTCAAATTAGCAAATTTCCAAATTGTCACATTGATTTCGTATTTTAGTCCTGTGAAGTTTCTGCGAATCATATTATTTCCCATATCCATATTATATGGCTGTATCGTGTTTATACGAAACAAGTTTTATGATTTAGGAATCTTCTCTTCAAAAGAATTTGCTATCCCAACTATCTCGATGGGAAATCTTACTGTTGGCGGAACTGGAAAAACACCGCACATCGAATACCTCATCCGAATTTTAAAACCCGAATTTTATATTGCAACACTCAGTCGTGGATATGGCCGTAAAACGCAAGGCTTTGTTTTGTCCGACACCCAATCAACCGCAAAAGATATTGGAGATGAACCTTTGCAATTCAAAAAAAAATTCAGCAGTTTAAGAGTTGCAGTAGATGGAAACCGTGTTCGTGGAATAACAAATTTATTAAAAGAATTTCCTTCCTTGCAAGCTATTTTATTGGATGATGCATTTCAGCATAGAGCCGTGAAACCTGGGCTCAACATTGTTCTTACAGATTTTAGCAAACTGTATATTAACGATAATATTATGCCGAGCGGAAGTTTAAGAGAGTTCAAATCTGGAATTCAAAGAGCAGATATTATTATCGTTACTAAATGTCCAGAAATTTTATTACCCATCGAACGCAAACGATTATTGCAGGAAATTAATCCTCAGCCTCATCAGCAGGTTTATTTTTCCTATATAAAGTATGGAGATTTTATTCCGGTGCTTGGAGAAGGCACAAATCCACTTGCCAAAGCATTTTATTTTGAACGAAACTTTTCAATGGCTTTATTAACAGGCATTGCAAACACTAAACCGTTGGAATATTACTTAAAAGATAGAGTAAAAAACATCATTCCAATAAAATATAACGATCATCATCATTTCACAAAAACAGATATTGGCAATATTCAAAAAATATTTAATAACATTGTAACCGCAAATAAAATTATATTGACAACTGAAAAAGATGCGATGCGATTAAAAAGTCCAGAATACGCGGATGCAATAAAAAATCTTCCTCTTTTTTATATTCCAATAGAAATTGAATTTCATAACAAAGACAAAAACGAATTCAACGAACAAATACTCCATTATGTTAGAGCAAATCAAAAGCACAGCAGCATACATTCAAAGTAAAATTTCTTTCACACCTGAAGTAGGAATTATTTTAGGAACAGGCTTAGGCGGATTGGTAAAAGAAATTAATATCAAACATACTATTCCATATGAAGAAATTCCAAACTTTCCTGTATCAACAGTAGAAGGACATTCAGGTAAATTAATTTTTGGTGAATTGGGTGGAAAAAATGTTGTTGCCATGCAAGGTCGTTTTCATTATTATGAAGGATATACTTTACAACAAGTTACTTTTCCTGTTCGTGTGATGAAACTAATTGGCGTAAAAAATCTTTTTGTTTCAAATGCATCTGGTGGAGTAAATCCAAATTTCGAAATTGGCGATTTGATGATTATTAATGATCACATTAATTTTTTTCCATCTAATCCTTTGATAGGAAAAAATATCAAAGAAATGGGACCGCGTTTTCCCGACATGAGTGAAGCATACAGCAAAGTAATTATCGCGAAAGCAAAAAAAGTAGCTGCTACAAATAATATTAAAGTGCAAGAAGGAATTTATTTGGGTTTATCTGGACCAACATTTGAAACACCGGCCGAATATAATATGGTAAGAATTTTAGGAGCAGATGCTGTCGGAATGAGTACTGTTCCAGAAGTAATTGTTGCTCGTCATATGGATATTCCTTGTTTTGCTATGTCCATTATCACCGATTTAGGCGTTCCTGGGAAAATTGTGGAGGTAACCCATGAAGAAGTTCAGGAAGTAGCTGCTCATGCTGAGAAAAAAATGACTATTATTATGAAAGAATTAATGAAGGAATTGTAAATACTACGCTTGTCCAGATTTATTTATAGCTTTTTAAATTTTCGTTTCGTATCTTTATAATATGAAAAAGAATTACTTTCTTCTTTTAATTATTGCTGTATCAATTAGCTTTAATTTATCTGGGCAATACAGTTCACAAAATATTTTTTTTGTGGGACAATGGTATAATCCAGCACAAACTCCCGAGCCTTCTTATGGCATTAAATACAACAGTGTTTGGGGCTGGGTAGATACTGCTGATTCAAATCGCGAATATGCAATATTAGGTTCTGGTTTAGGAACACATATTATTGATATTTCAACACCAACCAATCCAATAGAAATTGATTTTATTGCAGGCAGAAGAAATGGAGTTATTTGGAGAGAATACAAAACTTATGGAAAATATTTATACGCTATAAGTGATGATACTGCACCAAACAGCTTACAGATTATGGATATGAGCTATTTACCCGATTCGGTGAAAGTAGTATATGATGACAACACATTGTTTGAACGATCGCACACTTTATTTATTGATGGAGATAAACTTTATTGCGGTAGTGTTACATTGGCTGCCTCAGCAGGTTATTACCCAATGGCAGTTTATAGTTTAGCAAATCCTGAACTGCCTGCATTTTTGCATTCATTGGGTACTGATTATCCTGCAATAAGTTTTGCGCATGATATGCTTGTGCGTAACGACACCGTTTATGCTTCTTGCGGTTATCAAGGACTATTCATATACAAATACAATGTGGGGGCGAATACTTTTACTGAAATCAACTCCCTGACTTCTTACCCCGACCAAGGATACAATCACAGCAGTGCAATTACTCCCGATGGTAAAACACTTGTTTTTTGTGATGAAGTTCCAGCAAATAAAACTGTAAAAATATTGGACATTTCAGATGTATTGAATATTAATGTGGCAGATACAATAAAATCGAATCAAGGAGCAACAGGTCATAATCCGTATATGTGGGGAACAAACAGAGCTGTTATTGCTTATTATCAAGATGGATTACAAATCTTCGATATCAGCAATCCAACAAATGTTGTAAAAACAGGCTTTTTTGATACCGATACACTGCATGGACTGAATGATGGATTCCCAACTGGCTTTACTTATCATGGTGCCTGGGGCGCTTACGTTGATTTACCAAGTGGATTGTTTTTAGTAAGTGATATGCAAAATGGATTATTTGTTCTTGACGCAACATTTGCTTTAGGAATAAATGATAATGCTATTTCCGAAAATACTATTTCTGTTTTCCCAAATCCTGCTAATAATTACTTTTCCATTTCACTCAATCTGACTCAACCTGAAGATATATTGTTTGAATTGTTTGATATAAGTGGAAAGGAAACATTTAGCAAAAAAGAAAATATCGGAGCTGGTAATACAACTAAGACCGTCCGATTAGAACAATATGATAGTGGAATGTATATTTTGAAAATTATTGGGAAAGAAATAAACTATTCTCAGAAAGTAATTAAGAAATAAAAAAATTAATTCCCCCTTGGAGAAGGGGTCAGGGGGATTGATATTTTATCAAAAAAGGTATAATAGCAAAAAATAGTTGGTAGAATTGGCTGAAAGCCAATACAGCAAAGAATTTGAACTAAGGGTATTGAAAGTGGTTTCAATATCCTTTTTTTGTACATGGAAAAATCAAAAAAAAGAGCTGTTGGGGCTGCAAAAG
>CAMCUO010000041.1 GCA_945879015.1 Chitinophaga pinensis
AAGGACTGGTCAATTTAAAGACCAAAGTCCGAAGTCGGAAATAAATTTACGACTGCATGATCAATCAAATAAATTTAACTAACTTTAATTATCGGAAAGTGTCCAAATATTTTTAACTATGAAAGTTCAAATTGGTTTGAAGACGTACACTACCGCAGGCAACAAATAGTGCTGCGAAGGATATAGTTGCAATTTTTTTTAACATACTTTTTTAGATTTTAAAACTATTTAGTGAAAGAAACTAGATTGAAAGGTATTTTTATAATCGATTTGTAATCTTCTCCAGCTTCAAGCATATCATCGTCCTGATCATCGTAAAGCCAGTTAATAAGGGCTTCGCCTTTTGCATTTTTTGTAATGAGCTCAAGTTTTTTAAACAAATCCACAATACATTTAGATGAACTTGTATTGAAATAATCTAGCTGGATATTAAGGGTAGTTTTGGAACTCGGATTCTGAACATAGTTATCTAGCCACTCGAACAATGGTTTATAAAACAAAACCGAATTTTCGGGAATGGATTTTCCTTTAAGATCAAAATTCCCGCTCGAAGCATCAAAATTAATTAAAGGAGTTTTTGGTGATTGCTCCGCTGAATATGAATTGTCTGCCATAAAATAGTAATTAACTTGGTTAACAAATATATATAAAAATAATCTCTAAAAAATAATTTTTTATCTAGAAAATAGAGATTCATTAAATTCATAAATTATCAATAGTTTCACAATAATCTGATAAATTAACAATATATGGGGCTTACAGCCGGTTTTAGTAAAAAAATCTCTTCGAAATCCTTCTTTATTTATTCATAAAAAGCCTGTCTTCATTGCTTTAGGAAAATTAATGCTGATTTTTTATCAAAAAAAAGGATAAAACCTTTTGTCCTGTACGAAAAGTAATTATATTTGCACCCCATTTAGAAATAGATGGTTTTCGGGAGCTTAGCTCAGCTGGTTCAGAGCATCTGCCTTACAAGCAGAGGGTCACTGGTTCGAACCCAGTAGTTCCCACACTAATAAAGAAAGGCCTTTCAAGAGATTGAGAGGCCTTCTTTTTTTATGCGTGGTACAACAATGGTACAACATTGTGTATGATTTTTTTCCATTAATAAAACTTAAGAGCTTGATATTAATAAAAATCAAATTTTAAATTTGTAAGTAAAGTTAAGTACATTTATTCAAGTTTATTGTACTTTCCGGAGCGAGATACCCCACTTGACCGAAAAAAACAGACCCCTGCAAATATATCCTAAAACTATTGATTTTAAAGTGCTTTTACCTATTTAAGGGTGGGGTCAAAAAGTGGCGGTCGAATGGGGGCTCTCGGTGCGGAATCTCCAGGTTAGTGCGTAAAGTAAGTTCATCACATCTTAGTATATTTGTTTCTACTCGACAGGTTGGTGCTATTAATCGCCCATCTTCATAAGCTAAAAACCTTTACCTGCAGGTACGCCAGAAAAATAAAATTTGTCTTTAACGAAATAGATACGTATTTTTGTTTAAAATAAACACGTGCAATGACAACTAAACTCACTTTGACAATAGACGACTCAGTAATATCTATTGCTAAAAAATACGCTAAACAAAAAGGGAAAAGCCTATCCGACATTGTGGAAAACTACCTAATGTCCTTAACATCTAAAGAAAATAAGGACGAAAGTATTTCACCTCGAATTTTAAAACTAATGGGTGCTATTGAATTGCCAGACAACTTTGACTATAAGAAAGAATTAACTAAGGGGCTTGCAAAAAAATATAAATAATGAAAAATATTTTCCTCGACACGAATGTACTAATTGACTTCTTTGCTGACCGGAAACCATTTTCAATAGAGGCTGCAAGACTTTTCAACTATTCCATTAAAAAGAAAATCAATCTTTACATATCTGCTGTTTCTTATAATAACATTTATTACATACTACGACAATCTTGTTCACATATAGAAACAATTAAAATGTTAACGGAACTGAATGAGTGGACTGTTGTTATTGACGTTTCTAAAGAAATAATAAACAAATCTCTTAAATCGGACTTTAGAGACTTTGAAGATGCAATTCAATATAACTGCGCAAAATCTTTAAAAAAAATCGACTTTATTGTTACGAGAGACACGAAGGATTTTAAAACAAGTTCATTACCTATATTGACACCCAAAGAAGCGGTTACTTTAATCGAGAGCATCAGCAGGTAATCGAGTAGGCGGCACCGCTAAAATTAACTGAGGAAGTGCACCTCTCATACCACTTTACGTTCGGTTTGAACAAAATCTATAAAAGAGTTTAACAGAAATGACAAAAGACCTCATACCACAATCAAACGATATAATATTCTATTCTTCCCCCGTTGGCGATGTAAAAGTAGAAGTATTTTTTCAAGAAGAAACATTTTGGCTAAGTCAAAAGAAAATGGCAGAATTGTTTGGCGTTGAAAGCAACACCGTTACTTACCATTTAAAAGAAATATACCAAAGTGGTGAATTAGAGCAAGTTTGAACTACTCGAAAAATTCGAGTAGTTCAAAAAGAAGGAAGCCGTGATGTTTCCCTGAAGAAAGAACAAGTTACCTAAAGGCTATTCGAGAGGCTGATAAAGCAAACATTCAACCTCTAATTAATTTTGCAAAAAGTTAGTTATTCTATTCTAACGGATTTTTGCCCTTTCCAATAGCTTCTTTGCATCTCTTTTAGACATCTTAATACTGCAACCTTCAGGTATAGAATTCAAGACATTAACAGCTTGTTGTTTGAACTTTACACATAGTTAAAAAAACTACATCTATAATTTTCTACCAATCACTTTTTGTATTCTATTTTTAGAATCAGTGCTTACTTTGCATTGCACAGCATAATCTTTCCAATTATAAATTACCGCTTGAACCTTATCAATAATAGCACTTGCATTTTTTATTTTGAAATAATTTGCTAATTCCATTAAGTGTTGTTTGGTAGGATTAGCACTTTCTCCGCTCACCATTGTGCTATGCATACCATGTCCTGAACTTGAAAACGTTAAGTCATAAGCCGGAGCAACTTTCCAATTTCCATTTTCATCCATTAAGAAAGAAATATTTTTACTATGGTCATCTCTATTATGCGCAAATACATTAAATGCTGCTATGCGCAAAACTTTTTCATAAGCACGAACATCTCGTTCAAGTAGGAAGGCGCAATCCATAACGTTGCCATAATCTAAATTGCTTAGTCTGAAGTTATCATGCATCATTCCCGCGGCAGAAAGCATGTGTAAGCGATTGTTACCAATTCTATCAAAACGTTTAGTACCAAAATATTCCTGACCAGATTTGCCTTTAAAAAGTTTACACGCACTCATTTCAATTCCTGCATCAATTGCCATTTTATAATAAGCAAATTCAATATTAGCTATATCAGCTTTGTCAGAAGATGACGGAAATTTTATGATCCAATGCTCATAGCCAATTGGTAAATCTTTTTCAGCACCAATTATATGTTGTGTTTTGGAATTATAACCCACTAATATTTTTGGACGAGCGCCACCTGAGGAACCACCCAATATATACAATTCATCAAGTATCTCTATTGAAGTTCCAGAAATAATTTGATGCGTGGCCTTTGCAATATTATCTAATTCAAATTCAAATTGTTTATGTATTCCATCATCAATTTCAGGTTTATAAATTAATGCGCCCATGCCTTTACTTCCAACAAATGCCAGACGGTCAAGCATGGTCATATTACTAATATCAACTCCCTTTGCCGTTAATGCTCTATCTAATAATAATTTTCCCCAACCATCCGGCAAGGAATCAGCAAATACACCAAACAATCCATCAAATGGAATGGCGTCTGCTTTATTTATACCTGTATTTAATTTTAATTTAAGCGGAGATATTTCTATGCCTTTAGTAATAAAGTCAGTATAATATTTAAAATAAATAGCACGCTCTTCACTTACTAATTCACCTAACTCAATTTCATTTTTACTGAACTGTATAGAAACAATTATTTTTTTTACATGCTCCATGATTAAATTTTTGTTCTATCACTAAAAAGTTTGTCAATATTTTTCAGGTTGTCATCTGAATTTAAAATCAATTCAAAGTCACCAATACGATTAAGTATGTGAACCGATTTGAGTAGTGATTCTAAAGAGATTTGACCGGTAAGTTCAAAACGTTTAATACTGCCTAATGAAACACCTGATCGTTCGGCTAATTCACTTTGCGATAAACCAGCTTGCTTTCTTAATACTCTGTGCTTTTCCGCTAATTCCTTTAAAATATCAAACGGTTTTTTCTCTACTCCAAATTTTGTCATAATAGCTAATATATTATACAAATGTAGTTATAATTTAGCTAGATAGCTAATATATTAGCTATTTAGGGCAAATATTATTTTGATGTGCTGAAGTAATATTTTTCAATTTTGTTAATGTGTTCCAAAACCAATTATAAATCAATCCCCTGATATGGTTGAGCATATAAAAACTTCAAGCACTTAGATGTATCGGAGGTAAATAGGAGCGAGCTATGGCATACTTATAATTGTTTTTTTCTGACAAACTCACGGAAATTGTCTTTGTCAATCACTTGCCCAATTGCATTGTATTCACGCAAGAAAGCAGAAGGGATTTTGACTGAACCTTTGCGCTTCCATTTAAATTCAAATGCTGTTAATTGACCATTTGAATCTTCCACAAAATCGATCTCTTGTTTTTGAACAGTGCGCCAAAAATAATTATTGGTATAAATCTGATTGTATTGTTGTAACTTGATACGTTCAGCAATTAAAAAGTTTTCCCACAAAGCGCCTTTATCCGTTCGTAAATCCAAAGGATTGAGGTTGTTGATAATCATATTGCGAATACCATTGTCGTAAAAATAAATCTTACGATTGTTTTTTATTTCATTGCGTTGGTTTCGACTAAAACTATTTAACCTAAAGACAATGAATGCTTTTTCTAGAAGATCGATGTATTTAGAAACTGTAGCTTTATCAATCTGTAACATATTGGATAATTCGTTGTAGGATACTTCACTTCCCAATTGCAAGGCCAATGCTTTCAATAATTTATCCAACAAATCGGGCTTCTTAATTCCAGTTAAAGACAAAACATCCTTGTATAAATAACTGGAGGTAAGTTGCTTTAATACATCACGTGCTTCGGAGCGATTGTTCAATACATCTGGATACATTCCGAAAATCAATCGTTCTTCAAGCTGCGCACTTGCCTCAATATATCCTACATGATTTTCAAATTCCTCACAACTGATTGGAAATAAATGGTATTCAAATTTTCTTCCGGTTAAGGATTCTTGTGTTGAATGACTGATTTCCAAAGCTGAAGAACCACTCAATATTAGCTGTACTTTAGAAAATTGGTCCGTAATCATTTTGGCTATTAGTCCAATGTCTTTAATCCGTTGCGCTTCATCGATAAAAACAGTTGTGTTTTTGCCTATAATTGCTTTCAGTTTGGAAACACCGGCATTTTCTAATAAATCCCTAATCTCGGGGTCATCTCCATTAAGAAATAAAAAATCTTTTCCCGCTAAACATTTCTTGATCAATGTGGTTTTTCCCACTTGCCGTGGTCCAAGTAACACAATTGCCTTTCCTTTGTTAAACTTTGAATTTAGTGTTTTGTATAAGTCTCTTTTTATCATAATCCCCAAATATAGTGTATTTTTAGGGAATACAATCCCTGAATACTTATATTATTTGTTATTTTATGATATATTTTGCAGCATTCACAGTGTGGAAGCTCTCTTTGACAAGCTTTCGTGGATGGTGCGGAGGAATTTGTGCATCGAAGCGGAAAATATAATCTTTAAAATGATCATTGTTTTCCCTGTTATGCCACTGAAAAGATGCTATTCTCCATATAGCTTGTTCTACTATTGGAGAAGACTCCTCCATTTTTACTAAAGGACCTTCTGGTTTGAGATTTGATTTTTCACAAGAAGCAAAACCTGCAATTACTATCAGCGCTCCAATCAGAACTTTTCCTAATTTCTTAAATGTTTTACTCACAACTTTATTTTTAAAGTTAGTGAGTTCGTGAATCTTCGATTTCATGATTTCTGATTTTTTAAGTTCGTACTAATTCTGTTACAAAGTTCAGTCGATAATCACTTATAGCTGTTATACAATCCTTTTGAAAAATTACATCTTTCAGTCAGAAAATTTCACAAAAAAAACCTCTTCGTTATACAAAGAGGTTTCTTTATCGATTAAGACCTTTTTTAAATCGTCCAAGTATTTTTCCCGCGAATTAAAGCATCCAAATCACCTTGGCCTTTACTTTCAATTGCTTGGGTAATTTGTGCAGCCATTGCATCTTCATAGCAAAAACGATCCTCGGTATAAAAAACTCCGAACGGACGAGGCAATGGATTTTCATCCGATGGCGTATTGAAGAAGCGAACTAAGATATTTGCTTTCACTTGATCTTTTTCATCGTGAATCCATAAGTCGTTTGCAGATGTATCTGCAAGGTTTACAACAACAGGCTTAAATCCATCTAGTTTAATTCCTTTATCAGCATTTTCTCCAAATACAAATGGTTTACCATGTTCAACCATTAATGTATTTATTTTTTTAGTTCCTTTTTCTGTAAATACTTCAAACGCTCCATCATTAAATACATTACAGTTTTGATAAATCTCCACCATAGATGTTCCTTTATGCCCGTTTGCTCGTTTTAAAATTTCGCGTAAATGAACAGGATCACGGTCCATCGAACGCGCTACAAATGTTGAATCGGCACCCAAACACAACGCTAATGGATTAAATGGATGATCCACCGAACCCATTGGTGTTGACTTAGCTACTGTTCCTAATGGTGATGCAGGTGAATATTGTCCTTTTGTTAAACCATAAATTTCGTTGTTGAATAACAATACATTCACATTAAAATTTCTACGCAATAAATGAATCAAATGATTTCCTCCAATAGATAATGCATCGCCATCACCAGTCACAATCCAAACACTTAAATCGGGGCGAGTAGCTTTTAATCCGCTTGCAATAGCCGTTGCGCGACCGTGAATACTGTGCATTCCGAATGTTTCCATGTAATATGGAAAACGAGAAGAACATCCGATTCCGGAAATAAAAACAATTTGCTCGCGAGGAATTCCAAGTTCTGGCATTACTGTTTGAACTTGTTTTAATATAGAGTAATCACCACAACCCGGACACCAGCGTACTTCTTGGTCCGTAACAAAATCTTTTGGCGATAGTGGTTTTAGTGCTTCCATTGGCATATATCATTGGTGCAGATAACGAATCTTTACGAATTTTTCGAATCTGCGTTTTCTGCTTGTTTTACAGATAACGAATCTTTACGAATATTACGAATCTGTGTTTGCTCTTTGTTTATAGTTTGAAAGTTTACCACTCTCTTACATCTAACTTCTTCTGCTCCAAAAGATATAAGTAAAGCCAACTTTACATTTGATACATTTAAATAATTTAATACTTGGTCGTAATTCGATTTAGTAAAACGACTCGCTGACTTTAGTTCAACTACTATCTTTTCATCAACATAAAAATCAAAAAAATTTTTCCAACCACAACATTATTAAATTTCACAGGATAATAGTGCTCTTGTGAATATGTTATTCCTTTTGCTTTTAAAGCTAAACCCATTGCCTTTTGGTATACTATTTCTTTATGTCCGCCACCAATAGCGTTAAACACTTCATAGGCACAACCAATAATTTGATAACTCAAATCTGGATAAATTAAATCATTTTTTTCTACCATGCTTCTCTGCTTCTATTTTACAAGTTGATGCAAAGAACTAATCTTTTACTGAAATCACGAACTAACAATTACAAATACTACATTTTTTAGCAACCACAGATTCGTAATATTGGTTTTTATTCGTTATCCGTAACTAGTAGGCTTTTTATCTTAACCAATAACTCCTCTGATGTAAATGGCATTCCTTGAATTTTATTTAATCCTTTTGCATCTATAAAATATTTATCACGAATAATTTTTATTAATTGTCCGTTATTTAATTCAGGAATTAAAACTTTATCATAACTCTTAAGTATTTCTCCTAAATTTTTCGGGAATGGATTCAAATATTTCACGTGAGCATGAGCAACATCATGACCTTCGGCAATCGCTTCACGAACAGCAGTCTTGATTGAACCATAAGTTGAACCCCAACCAAGAACTAATAATTTTCCTTTTTCCTTACCATTATCAATTGTTTGCAATGGAATATAATCTGCAATTTTATCCACTTTCGCTTGACGAATTTTCACCATCAATTCGTGGTTTTCTGGATCATAAGAAATATTTCCAGTTTCATTTTCTTTTTCGATACCTCCTACTCTATGCTCCAATCCTGTTGTTCCAGGTATTGCCCATGGTCGCGCTAACTTTTCGTTTCGTTTGTATGGTAAAAAAACTTCGCCTTCTTTCAATTCATTTTTTGCAAATGCTACTTTTAGTTCTGGTAATTCTGCAGAAGTCGGAAATTTCCACGGCTCCGAACCATTTGCAATATATCCATCACTCAAGAAAAATACTGGAGTCATAAATTCAATTGCTAAACGACAAGCTTCAAACGCTCCAAAAAAACAATCCGAAGGAGTATAAGATGCAACAATTGGAACAGGTGATTCACCGTTTCTTCCGTACATCGCTTGTAATAAATCGGATTGTTCTGTTTTGGTTGGAAGTCCAGTACTCGGACCACCTCTTTGCACATTCACAATCACCAAAGGAATTTCTAACATCAAAGCTAAACCAATTGCTTCCCCTTTTAATGCAATACCTGGTCCAGACGAAGCAGTTACTCCTAACGAGCCACCAAATGATGCTCCGATAGCAGAAGTGATTGCAGCAATTTCATCTTCTGCTTGAAATGTTTTTACTCCGAAATTTTTATGCTTAGATAATTCATGTAAAATATCAGAAGCAGGAGTTATAGGATAAGTTCCGTAATATAATGTAAGTCCAGCTTTTTGAGAAGCAGCAATCAACCCCATTGCAGCTGCTTGATTTCCCATAATGCTTCTATAAGTTCCTTTTGAAACAGGCGCAGGCTTTACTTCATATCGGTTCATTGGTGTTTCAACAGTATCACCATAATTATAACCCGCTTTCAACACTTTTACGTTTGCATCAATTAATTCTGGACGTTTTTTAAATTGTTCTTTTAAAAATTCGATGGAATTATCAAGAGAACGATTATACATCCAATAAATATATCCGAGCACGAACATATTTTTAGAGCGATCCATTTCTTTTGTACCAAGCCCAGAATCCGCTAAAGCAGTTCGTGTGATTTTTGTCACATCAATTTCGTGAACTATAAATTTCTCTAACGAATTATCTTTTAAAGGATTTACACCATCAGGATATTTTGCTAGCTTTAAATTTTTAGGATCAAAGCCATCAGTGTTTGCAATAATTAATCCACCCGCTTTTAATTGTTTGATATTTGCTTTTAAAGCAGCAGCATTCATCACAACCAAAACATCACAAGCATCACCTGCAGTAAAAATTTCTTCACTTCCGAAATGGAGTTGAAAGCCCGAAACACCCGCTATTGTTCCTTGCGGAGCACGAATTTCGGCTGGAAAATTTGGGAAAGTACTAATATCGTTTCCGTATAATGCAGCAGTACTAGTAAATTGGGAGCCTGTGAGCTGAATTCCATCACCGGAATCTCCTGCAAAAAGGATAACTACTGCTTTTTTTATTTCTGTTGTTGCACTCATTCTATTACAAAGATAATTTAAAGTAAAAAGGTTTCCCCAACATTGGAAAAACCTTTTAAATACGTATTGTTAATATATATTAAAAATCAATCCAAATAAGCAGTACGCTTAAAGCACATATAGCAACACATTAGCATATTTTGAGCGGATTGGATCATTTTGTTTTCCTTTATTTCAGTTACAAATGTACAGAATATTGTTATTCTAGCAACAAAAACTTGATTTGTAGAAAGAAAATGGCTTATTTTGTTGCAATGAAGAAATTATCGCTTTTATTAATTATTGTCCTTATTTCCACAGCCACAGTATTTGCTGGAGGATTTCAAATCAACTTACAAGGTCAGAAACAAACAGGAATGGGGCATACCGGCACAGGATTGTGTTTGGACAATGCCAGTATTTTGTTTAATCCTGGAGCACTTTCCTTTCTTGACTCATTAAAAGGAATATACATTGGAGCCAGCTTCATTATGCCTCGAAGTACTTATGCGGATTATGCAACCCGTTACGTGGCTCACCCGGTAAAACATATTGGCACACCTTTGACTTTGTATGCGGTTTATAAATTTAAAAAAGCAAAAAACTGGAATTGCGGATTAGGAATCTATAATCCTTTTGGAAGTAAGGTTCAATGGGAAGACGATTGGAAAGGTCAATTTTTGATTCGTGAAATTGATTTAAAAACCTTTTTTATTCAGCCAACAGTTTCTTATAAAATTAATGATAAGATTGGTATCGGAGTAGGATTTGTATATGCTACAGGAAGTTTTGCTTTAAGAAAAGGAGTTCCAATACAGGATTCACTTGGAAATTACGGAGAAGGGACTTTAGAAGGAAAAGCAAGTGGATATGGATTTAATGCAGGCATTTATTTTAAGGCATCTGATAAATTTTCGGTTGGAATAGATTACCGCTCAGAAGTGAAAGTAGCTGTTAATGGCGGAAGCGCTGAGTTTCAAGTAGCCGAATCGGTCGCACATTTTTTTCCATCCACCACTTTTAATACACAAATAAGATTACCTCAAGTGGCTACATTAGGATTAGGTTTTACACCAAACAATAAGTTAAAATTGGCTTTTGATGTAAATTTTGTCGGTTGGAAATCATACGATTCTTTAATTATTGATTTTGAAGAAAACACTGATAAATTAAAAGACATTCATTCAGCACGTATGTATAAAAACGCATACATTTTTCGTTTAGGAGCTCAATATAAATTAAACGAAAAATGGACAGTTCGTTTAGGAACTTATTACGATATGACACCAGTGCAAGCTGGTTATTTAACACCAGAAACTCCTGATGCAGATAAGTTAGGAATTACTGCTGGAGCATCCTTTAAAATCACTAAAAAAATTCACATTGATGCTTCTTTCCTATATATAGAAGGGAAAAAACGCACAGATACGAATTTGGAGACCGACTTTTCAGGAACATACAAAACCAGAGCATTGGTGCCAGGTGTGAGCTTGGAATATGTTTTTTAATTTTTTTATTTGAATAGCTTTAGTATCTTTATATAAATCCTAACAAACACAAAACATGAAAAAACTTTACTCATTTATTGCCGGAATACTACTTTTGGCATCTTCTGCATCATTGAATGCGCAATGTGCAGGTAATCGTTACCACGATTATATATTTCCCATCGCACCAACTGTAACTTCAAATGTTACGTATGGTAGCAACGTAAAAGTGGGTGGAACAACACAAACTTTATTAATGGATATATATGAACCAACAGGAGATGTTTCTGCATCAAGAGCATTGGTGATTGTTGCTCATGGTGGAAGTTTTATTGGAGGATCTAAAACAGGAACGGATGTAGTTCCTTTGTGTAAAGATTTAGCGAAATTAGGATATGTAGCGGTTTCAATGGAATATCGTATTGGAATGACAAATTTTCCTTTTCCTGGTCCAGATTCAGCAGATGCAACCGAATCAGTAATGCGTGCTGTACATGATGGAAGAGCAGCTGTTCGTTATTTTAGAAAAAATGCAAGAGTTGGTGGAAACACTTATAAAATTGATACCAACAATATTTTCTTCGCAGGAGTTTCTGCAGGAGGATTTATTGGATTGCACATGGCCTACTTAGACCAACTTCCGGAATACCCAACTTACATTGATACTTTGGGACAACCAGGATTATTAGGTGGTGTAGAAGGAATAAGTGGAAGTCCTGGATATCCATCCGAAGTAAAAGCTGTTGTAAATATTTGTGGAGCATTAGGAGATACAGCTTGGATTAAACCAGGAGACGAACCTGTTTTGAGTTTCCATGGAACAAATGACAACACGGTTCCTTATGGATCAGCAATTATTGTTCTTTCTGGATTTTACCCTTTATTAGAAGTAGATGGTAGTGCTTCCATCAATACTCAAGTAGATAATTTAGGAATAGAAAATTGTTTTATTTCTTGGGCAGGACAAGATCACGTTCCAGAAGTTGGAACAAGTGCAACGGCTTTAGCTTATTATGATTCTACAATAACTATTACAAGAAATTTTCTAGAACACTACACTTGTGGTGTTGCTTTAAACTGCAATTACACTTCTACTCCTGGTGTAGGAATAAATGAGATTGCATCAGATGCAGATTTTAATATTTATCCAAACCCAACTTACAATTCAGCAACTATTGATTTAGCTGCATTTAAAGGCAAGGAATTGAATATTGAATTGTATGATGCAATGGGAAGAAAAGCAAAAAGCATCAACATGATTAAGACTGATACTTACACATTAGAGCGTGATAATTTACCAAGCGGTATTTATTTCATGAATGTGATGGTTGAAGGAAAGATATTTAGCAAAAAAATAATTTTCGAATAGAATATTTTTTTAGATTTAATAAAAAATCCTCTGATAATATATCGGAGGATTTTTTATTTATCACTTTTCGAAGCATCTAACAATTTCCAAATCGTCATCCCGAGCTCCGACACTGGATCTCCCTGTCGAAAAAGATAGATCCAGGAGATGCCGTTTCTCGACTCTGCTCGAAATGACGGCAAGGCTTGAATGAAAAGAGGAACTATCCCTTCCCTTTCAAAACTTCAATAAAAGGTTTGTTATCTATTTTACTTTCCAGCCATGAAATAAAATCAAAATGATCAATCACTTTTGACTCAAACTCATTTTTAGTGATCTTTAGCAAGTCCGTTTTCAATTCCTTAAACAAATTAGCTTGTTTTGCTTTTGAAGCATATAAACTCGTTTGCATAAAATCGAAGAATTGCATTTTCGGTTTTATACACCCGTTTTGATTTATTCAAAAAACGATGTGTAGAACGCATTAAATAAGGCAATTGCTCCTCGTCTAATGTTACTCTTTACAATCAAATTAAAGCAAACAACCCTTGTACACAAATCTTATATCTAGCTGAATGGGGACAGAAGGTGGAGTTTATACTGGCGACAATACAATTAATTGTATCAATAGAATTCATGGCAACATGATATACTTAAATGATAATATTGGAAATGAAATTGTTTCTCCCGTTGGAAAATCAAGCAAATAATACTTTCGATTTAGTTTCAAATGAAAAAGGAGTGATTTCCGTTTATGATATGCTAGGGAAGCTTTTACAGACTATTGAAAAAACAGATGAACATGCTTTAATAGATCTTTCAACAAATTCAGAAGGCATCTACTTATTACTTTTAAAAATAACAATACGAAAAAAAATGCTCTCTAAATAAATCGGAAACAATCTTTATCGTTTTATTTTTGAATTAATTTAAAACGATACGGTTGTATCTTTTTCCCCAACAATCAATCTAATAGTTCTACCTAGAACTACTGCGAGATTTTTATCAATATGTCCTGCAGGGAAATTGAAACAAACGGGATAATTATATTCTTTCACAGCGTCCATAATTATTTCTTCAGCCGTTTTTCCAAATGGAATTTGATTGTCTTTCATATCCGTCATTCCACCAACTACCAAACCAGCTAAATCACTCAGTTTTCCAGAACGTTTTAGACTCACCATCATTCTATCTAAATGATATAAATATTCATCCAAATCTTCAATAAACAAAATTTTTCCTTTTGTATGTAAACTTGAATTACTTCCTGTTAAGGCATACAATAAAGATAAGTTCCCTCCTACTAATTGCGCTTCTGCAAATCCTTCACGGTTTAAAGAATGTTTTTCAATTTCATATTTTAACTTTTCACCAAACAATGTTTTACGCATCGTTTCAACGGCTTCTGTATTTACAGAAAAATTAATTGGCATAGTTGCATGCAATGTTTCAATTCCAAAATTATGTATGTGAGAATGCAAAACAGTAATATCGCTATAACCAATTATCCATTTTGGTTGCAATCTAAATTTTGTGAAATTTATTTTATCAACTATGCGAATTGTTCCATAACCACCTCGTGCACTAATAATGGCTTTTATAACGCTATCGTCAAAGGCCTCTTGTAAATCTTCAGTCCTTTCAGCATCCGTTCCAGAATATTGATTATCGCTACCTAATAAATTTTTGCTTAAAACCACTTCTAATCCCCAGCTTTTGAAAATATCAATAGCAGGCTGAAGCTCTTGCATAGAAATTTTACGTGCAGATGCTACGATGGCAATTTTATCGCCTTTTTTTAAAAATGGTGGATGAATTAAATTCATTGTTCTTGATTCTTTTAACAAAAGTAATCGGATATTTGCAGAATGTCAATACCAGATATACAATCGCCTGCAGATATAACAAAGCTAGTCAAAACTTTTTATGATACGCTCCTATCGAGTAGCATAAAACACCATTTTGTGAATCTAAATTTAGAGTCGCACTTACCTAGAATTGAAAGCTTTTGGAATGCAACACTTTTTCCAGACCATATATACGCTCAAAATCTGCTGGAAAAACACATGCATTTATCACTAAAAAAAGAAGAATTTGCAGTTTGGTTGGGCTGTTTCAATGAAACGGTAGACGGACTTTACGCTGGCACAAATGCCGACATAACAAAGAACAGAGCCTCTAGCATTGCTTATATTATGCAAAAGAAGCTACTCAAGGATTAATTTTTATCTTTACGAAGGAAAGTCAAAAGAGAGGAAATTCAAAATTCAAAAGGTTTTGCAATATTACACTTAGTATTTACTTTTGACTTTTAACTTAAAAACTTATGACTTTTAAAAGACATACCGTTACAGCAGCATTGCCTTATGCAAATGGCCCAATTCATATTGGTCATTTGGCCGGATGCTATTTGCCTGCCGATATATACGTTCGTTACCTGCGCTCAAAAGGCGAAGACGTAAAATTCATATGTGGCTCTGATGAACATGGAGTTCCAATTACTATAAAAGCAAAAAAGGAAGGTATTACTCCTCAACAAGTAGTAGATAAATATCATAAGATGATGGGCGATTCTTTCAAAGAATTTGGTGTTTCCTTTGATATTTATTCTCGTACATCTTCAAAAACACACCACGAAACAGCTTCTGAGTTTTTCACAAAACTGTATGATAAAAAGGTATTTGTAGAACAAATTACGGAGCAGTATTTTGATGAAAAAGCAAATCAGTTTTTAGCAGATAGATATATTGTAGGTACTTGTCCGAAATGCGATAATGACAATGCTTACGGAGACCAGTGCGAAAAATGTGGCAGTACATTAAATGCAACAGATTTAATAAATCCAAAATCTACATTATCGGGAGAAAAACCTGTTTTGAAAAAAACGAAGAATTGGTTTTTGCCTTTAGATAAAATGCAAGCACAAATTGAAGCATATATCGATTCACATAAAGAATGGAAGAGCAACGTATTTGGACAATGTAAAAGTTGGTTGAATGCAGGATTGCAACCTCGTGCTATGACGCGTGATTTGGATTGGGGCGTAAAAGTTCCTATTGAAGGCGCTGATGGAAAAGTTTTATACGTTTGGTTTGATGCACCTATTGGATATATTTCTGCAACAAAAGATTTAACTCCAGATTGGGAATTATATTGGAAGGACAAAGAAACAAAGCTTGTACACTTTATTGGAAAAGACAATATCGTGTTTCATTGTATTATTTTTCCTGCCATGCTGATGGCTGAAGGTTCATTTATTTTACCAGAAAATGTTCCTGCAAACGAATTTTTAAATTTAGAAGGTGATAAAATTTCCACTTCGCGTAATTGGGCAGTTTGGCTGCACGAATATTTAATTGAGTTCAAAGACAAGCAAGATGTGCTTCGTTATACCTTATGTGCAAATGCACCTGAGAGTAAAGACAATGATTTTACCTGGAAAGATTTTCAAGCAAAAAACAACAATGAACTTGTTGCTATACTTGGAAATTTTGTGAATAGAACTTTGGTTTTAACACATAAATATTACGAAGGAAAAGTTCCTGTTGCTTTAGAATATACTAAAGGTGATCTTCTATTATTGGAAGAAATCACTAAGTTTCCAGCAAAAATTGCTGCAAGCATTGAACAATATCGTTTTCGTGAAGCACTATCAGAATTAATGAATCTGGCTCGATTGGGAAATAAATATTTGGCAGATAACGAACCTTGGACATTAATCAAAACGGACGAAAAACGCGTTCAAACCATTATGAACTTGTCCTTACAGATTTCAGCGAACCTTGCAGTTTTAATGGAACCATTTTTACCTTTCACTTCAAAAAAATTAAGTGAAATGCTAAATCTTAATTCAGGATTAAAGTGGAATGATGCAACGCGCACCGATTTATTGTTACCTGGCCATCAAATAAATACGGCTGCCTTATTATTTGATAAAGTAGAAGACGAAACAATCACAGCACAAGTTCAAAAATTAGCAGATTCTAAGAAAATGAACGAAGAAAACAATGTATCAGAAATAGAACCATCGAAAGCAGAAACTTCTTTTGATGATTTCAGCAAAATGGATATTCGTATTGGAACCATTTTAGAAGCCGAACGCGTTCCCAAAACCGATAAACTTTTAAAATTGTTGATTGATACTGGAATTGATAAGCGAACTGTTGTATCCGGAATTGCTGGTTATTATAAACCAGAAGAAATTATCGGACAACAAGTTTGTATTCTTGTCAATCTTGCTCCTCGCAAAATAAAAGGAATCGAAAGCCAAGGAATGATTTTAATGGCTGAAAATACTAAAGGAGAATTGAGTTTTGTTTCTCCTACTAAAACAGACATGAATAATGGTGGAGCTGTAAAATAGTTCTAAAAATATCCTATCTTTATTGGTGCAATTTGTAACATTACAGATTGCACTTTTTTATTTAAAGAAACTCATTTATGAAAAAAATTACATTCCTATTTTTTGTTTTTGCAACATTTTCTCTAATTACTGTTGCACAAGAAAAACTATTAACTATGGAAGAAGCCCTAGTAAAACAACGCGGTTCATTGGCTCCTTCTAAACTAACACAATTAATGTGGGTGAAAAATACCGACTCTTATTCCTACATTAAAACTGGAGAAGAACAAGAACTTTTTATTTGTAATGCTTCTGATGGCAAAGTAACCAATGCAATTTCATTATCAATTGTAAATGATGAATTAAAAAAAATAGATATAGGAACGTTTAAAATTTTTCCAGTAATGAAATGGAAAAATGAAAAACAATTTACATTCGAAGTTTTAAAGGACGGGAAACATTTTTTCCTGGCATTCGATATAAAATCAAAAAAACTTACGAATGAAGTTACTACCGAAATCGAAGCCGAAAATACTGATGTTGCTGAAAAAACAAGGTTTGTAGCCTATACGGTTAAAAACAATTTATTCATTCATGATGGAAAAAACAATTTAATTGTCACCAACGATAAAGATGAAAACATAGTAAATGGACAATCCGTGCACCGTGATGAATTTGGAATTTCGAAAGGAACTTATTGGTCTCCAAATGGTAGTTTGCTCGCTTTCTACAGAATGGATCAAACAATGGTTACAGATTATCCAATTATTGATTGGGCTTCTCGTCCAGCAAAAAATGAAAACATAAAATATCCAATGGCTGGAGATAAAAGTCATGAAGTAACAGTAGGAATTTACAATGTGACAAATGGGAAAACGATTTTCTTGAACACTGGCGTACCAAAAGAACAATATCTTACTAATATAGCTTGGAGTAAAGATGAACAGCATATTTATATTGCTGTTTTGAATCGTGAACAAAATCATATGAAATTAAACTCTTATAGTGTTGCAACAGGATTGCTTGAAAAAACTTTGTTTGAAGAAAAACATGAAAAGTATGTTCATCCAATGCATGCAATGGTTTTTTTGCCAAATGCATCCGGACAATTTATCTGGCAGAGTGAACGTGATGGATACAATCATTTGTATTTGTATAATAGTGATGGCACACTTGTAAAGCAATTAACAAAAGGAAATTGGATCATTACCGACTTAGCAGGATTTGACCCAAAAGGGATAAAAATATTTTATACTTCTACAACTGAAAGTGGAATCACTCGCAACTTTTATTCCGTTGAAATAAAATCTGGAAAAACTACTCGTATTACTTCTGGAGAGGGAACTCATGCAAGCATGTTGAGCAGTAGCGGAAATTATATTATTGATAATTTTCAAAGCACTACAATACCACGTAATTTAAATATTGTTAGTACAAATGGAAAAAAATCAAGAACAATTCATACAGCAAAAAATCCTTTAGCTGAATATAAATTAGGCGAATTGAGTTTATTCAAATTAAAAAGCGAAAGTGGAGATGATTTATTTTGCAGATTATTTAAACCAGTTGGATTCGATTCAACAAAAAAATATCCTACAATTGTTTATTTGTATAATGGTCCAGGCGCTCAAATGATTAACAATACTTGGAATGGTGGCGGTGATTATTGGTTTCAATATATGGCGGAAAGAGGATTTGTTGTATTTACTGTTGATGGACGAGGTAGCAATAACAGAGGATTGGCATTTGAACAAGCTATTTTTAGAAATGTTGGAGTTGTAGAAATGAAAGATCAAATGGTTGGAGTAGAGTTTTTAAAATCACAAAAATA
This sequence comes from Chitinophaga pinensis, assembly GCA_945879015.1. Classification (GTDB taxonomy): domain Bacteria; phylum Bacteroidota; class Bacteroidia; order 2-12-FULL-35-15; family 2-12-FULL-35-15; genus 2-12-FULL-35-15. The sequence continues at coordinate 18,710 of CAMCUO010000041.1, forward strand.
TGTTGATTCAAATCGTATGGGAGTTTTCGGCTGGAGTTATGGAGGATTTATTACTACCAGTATAATGACACGCTATCCAGATGTATTTAAGGCAGGAGTTGCTGGGGGACCAGTTATCGATTGGACGTATTATGAAATTATGTATACCGAAAGATACATGGATACACCACAAGAAAATCCAAAAGGTTATGCCGAATCAAGAACAATTAATCACATTGATAATTTAAAAGGAAAACTATTATTAATTCATGGAGCGCAAGACAATGTTGTTGTTTGGCAACATAGCATTCAATTTCTAAAAGCTTCTGTCGACAAAGGAAAACAAGTCGATTATTTTGTTTATCCTGGTCATGAGCACAATGTATTAGGTAAAGACAGAGAACACTTGTATCAAAAAGTGACGGATTATTTTTTGCAGAATTTGTAAACCATTTTGACAGGCAGACTTCTCGACTCCGCTCTAAGTTACAGTTCTAATAGTCATCTCGAGATGCTCAAGAATTTCGTTTGAAAGTATTAGAACAACGAACTCTTCTAAAAAACATGCAAGGAAATCACGACAATCAAAACGTATTAGTAGATATTAAAGAAAGTTTATTGCGGATTGAAGGGTTGTTGAAGGAGAATAAAAAATAAATAGTGGTCTCGCCAAGAATCCCAGCCTGAACGAATTCATTCGGGCAGGGAACTGGGATCAAAAGTTTAGGAAACTGCATTTGTGATTTCGCCCAGAATCGAACTGGGATCAAAAGTTTAGGAAACTTCTATTCTATCCGTTGAACTACGAAACCAAACATTTACAAATTTAATTTTTGTTTTAAATATTTTCGCCCTGCTGCTGTTTTAAAATATTTTTCTCTTCGAATTGCCAACTCTCTTTTTTCAAATTTTTCATAATAAACTAATTCAGAAGGAAGCTGAGCAACAATAGATTTTGTTTTACCAGCATTATGCTCTTTTAATCTCACCTGAATATCTTCGCAGTGTCCCTTGTAAAAAGAACTATCCTTAAGACTTTTAATAACATAAGCATAAAACATAAACTTCTATTCCCCGCCCGAACGATTGAACATCTTTCATTCGGATGGGTATCCGTTGCACTACGAAACCTTGATTTTAAAGGATTACAAAGTTATCAAATTTTATAGAATTTCCCCCTATTGCCAATTCCTGAATTATTAGTATTTTTAGGTACTTTAAAAAGGATTTTACATGAAATTTACAGCAAAGCAAATAGCCGATTTATTGGGAGGAACTGTTGAGGGCAACGGAGACGTGGAAGTATCTGGACTTGCTAAAATTGAAGAAGGTAAATTAGGAACACTTTCTTTCTTGTCAAATCCTTTGTATACACAATATATTTACGAAACAGATGCTTCAGCAGCCATTGTAAACAAGTCTTTAGTTCTAGAAAAACCTGTAAAATCAACACTTACACTTATTCGTGTAGAAGATTCTTATTCTAGTTTTGCTAAACTATTAGAAATATATCACAAATTCAAACACGATAAAAAAGGCATTGAACAGCCCTCATTTGTAGCTAAAAGTGCTACTATTGGTAAGGATTGTTATGTTGGAGCATTTGCATACATCGGTGAAAACGTAAAAATCGGAAACAATGTAAAAATTTATCCCCATTGTTATATTGGTGATAATGTAACGATTGGTGACGATTGTGTTTTCTTTTCAGGAGTAAAAATTTATTACGATTGTGTGATTGGAAACGATTGCACCATTCACGCAAGCACTGTAGTTGGCAGCGATGGATTTGGTTTTGCTCCCAATGCAGAAAATAATTACAAAAAAGTTCCTCAGATTGGAAACGTCATTATTGAAGACCATGTTGAAATTGGCTCAAACACATCTATTGATAGAGCAACCATGGGCTCAACCATTATTCGCAAAGGTTCAAAATTGGATAACTTAGTTCAAATTGCGCACAATGTTGAATTAGGAGAAAATTGTATTTTAGCCGGAGGTTCATTTGTTGCAGGCTCAACCAAACTTGGAAAAAATGTAATGATGGGCGGCCAAGCTGGTGTTATCGGACATTTAAAAATTGCTGATGGTGTTAAAATTGCAGGACAATCAGGAGTGGGAAGCAGTATTGCTACCGAAGGGCTAGTGGTGCAAGGTTCACCAGCTTTTCCTATCGGAGATTTTCAAAGAAGCTATGTGCTTTTCAGAAGTTTTCAAAAACTAAACGATAGAATTCGCACACTAGAAAAGGAATTAAAAAAATTAAACTCAACTGAATAGGATTTGCTATCATTATATGACTACTCCTACTAAATTTATTGATGTTGATAAAGTGCTGAGTGAAAAAGCTCCAGGATTAAAAAAATGGATGCCTCGTTTTGTTCTCAATTGGCTAAAACGTAAACTTCATGAAGAAGAAATCAATACATTGATGATTGATTTAAAAGATTATTATGGAATTGAATTCAACAATAAAGGGCTTGATACATTGGGAGCGAAGATTGAATCTACTAATTCGCATCTTATTCCAAAAGAAGGCGGAATTATTCTAGCCGCGAATCACCCATTGGGTGGATTAGATGGAATGGCATTTGTAAAAACGATTGCAGAAGTTCGTCCTGATATCCATTTTGTTGTAAACGATGTTTTGAAAAGTTTAAAAAATTATGGAGATGTTTTTATAGGAATAAATAAAATTAAAACTACTTCTGCTACATCCTTAAGAACCATTGAAAGTGTTTTAATGACAGATGATGCAATCGGATTTTTTCCTGCCGGATTAGTTTCCAGAAAACAAAACGGAGTAATTATGGATTTGGATTGGAAAAAAAGTTTTGTAACTCAAGCCATTGATCATAAAAGAATGATTGTTCCTGTTTTTATTGAAGGACAAAATTCTAAATTCTTTTACAACTTTGCTCAATTTCGTAAACGAATAGGAATAAAAGCAAACATAGAAATGCTTTTTTTACCAGATGAAATGTTTAAACAACGTGGCCAAACAATTAAAGTGCATTTCAGCAAAGCATTCGACCCAGCTATTTTAGACAAGCGCAAATCCCACAAAGGCTGGGCAGATCACATCAAAAAATATATTTATTCGGCAGAATTTAAAAAAGGAATTCCGTTTGAAGAGTATATGAATATGGATTAAAAAAAATCCCCCACGCGGATCGCGTGGGGGATTTTTAATTAATAATTCATAAAAAATTATCCCGGTATACGAGCAATATTTTTTTCCATCATATTCAACTGCTTCACAATCTCTTCTGCTTTCGGTTTTAATGCTTTTGCTTTTCTAAAGTATTCTTTTCCAATTTTATTTTGCTTTCGCTGAATTTCAATTGAACACAATTGCAAATAAACTGCAGCCATACTGTCTTTATCAGGAATTCCTGCTTTAGCTGCATCCAGTAATGTTTGGCGTGCTTCTTTAGTTTTTCCTTGTTTCAATTGAATAAAACCCAACTGCATCAAATTTGTTCCAGTTACATCGCCAACAATTTTTGATTTTGTTTTTAAGCTTTTGCGAATGCTAATTTCTGCAGATGTTAAATCATCGGTTGCCAAGGCCAAATTACTTTGTAACATATAATATCCCGAACGAATAGGTTTCAAAAGTAATCGAGGGAATTTTATCATTTTGATATATTCCATAGCTTTGTCAACTTCTCCATCAGAAACAGCTTCCTGTACCAATCGCATTGTTCCCATCATAAAATATAAAAGCAAGGAAACAAATGCTAGACTATAACAAATCCATGCGGTAATTGGATCTTTGTAATAATGCGACACTCCACCCAAAACAGCCAATATTAAAATAATTGGTAAACGGTAAAGAATGTAAAAACGTAAAATTTTCATAGTAAATAGTTAATTAAATCAGGGCACAAAAATAAGGGAAAATCTCGATTAAAGTCAATTTTTAATACCGAATAGTGCATATGTAATAGTCCGATTATATCGGACCAAACATCTGCTACTTCGGCATTGTACAACAAAAATTGAATTAAATAAATACATACCCTAGCACTAAAGCTCAAGTTCCTTCATTGGCTCCCAGTAGTGTTTATCGAAGTTTGTTATCTTGTCTTTCAGCACTTTTACACCCTCTTTTTCAAGCAATTCAGCCATTAGAAAGGGAGTTGCAAAATGATGTTTTCCTGTTAATTCTCCATTTCTATTGACCACTCGGTGAGCCGGAACAGCTTTTTTTTGAGAATGAGCAGCATTCATAGCCCAACCAACCATTCGAGATGAACGGGCAGTACCCAAATATTTGGCAATAGCTCCGTAACTGGTCACCCGACCTTTGGGAATGAGTCGAACTACTTGGAACACCATTTGAAAAAAGTCTTCGTGTTTTTCTAAGTTCATGTTTTTTACTTGCCCTTACACATTTAACATTGCAAAATTGGAACGCAGATTTTTATGATTATCATGATAAAAAATGATTTTTTTTTGTTTTGATTGGGTAATGAATTAAAATGACCTGCCTTTGGCAGGTATTAGTTACTTAGTCTATATTCTGAATTTCAAATAACAAATTTTAAATCCTTTATCAGAAAACAACTTTTCATAATATGTTTTAATTGATGTCAAAGCTTCGTCACGTTGTTTCGTATCTCCATACAAATCATTTGTACTATCTAGAACTTCAAATTTATTTTCTGCTACTACTTCTCTCGTATAATGATAAAATGGTTCATTATCTGTTTTCAGATTTATGCATCCACCCTCTTTTAATATTTTTTGATAACGAGTAATAAACATCATATTCGTTAATCGGTTCCGTGTGCGCGTTTTCTGAGGTTGTGGATCTGGAAACGTAATCCAAATTTCGTCCACTTCATTTGCAGCAAAACATGCATCAATAAAATCGATACGCGTGCGAATAAATGCAACATTGTCCATTTTATTTTCAATAGCTATTTTCGCACCTGTCCAAATACGATTACCTTTTATATCTACTCCAATAAAATTTTTATTGGGAAAACGTTTTGCTAAACCAACTGTGTATTCGCCTTTCCCACAACCCAACTCTAAAATAATCGGATTTTCGTTCTTGAAATATTCTTTATGCCATTTTCCTTTTAATAATAATCCCGTTTCTTTCGCTTGTTCAAACGACAAGAAAAAGCAATTATCAAAGGAAGATACTTCTGCAAATTTTTTTAATTTTCTTTTAGCCATAAATACTTCATAAATTTTAACCGCAGAGAGCGTCCTTCGACTTCGCTCTGGATAAACTCCGAAGACGTCAAGCCCGCAGAGAAAAATTAATTACCTTTAATCAATATTTTTACAAAAATAAGCATTAATGCAAAAACAAAAACGAATATTAATTTGCCCATTGGATTGGGGTTTGGGACACGCTACCCGCTGTATTCCCATTATTCGTTTATTACTGAAAAAAAACGCTGAAGTACTTATTGCAGCTGATGCCGGACCGCTTGCTCTTTTAAAACAAGAATTTCCTCAATTAACCTTCATTCAACTAAAAGGCTACAACATCGAGTATCCAAAATCGGGTTCAATGAAAATGAAGATGCTACTTTCAATTCCAAAAATTGTAAATGGCATAAAAGAGGAACATGCTCAACTGGATAGAATAATTGATGAACACAAAATTGATATAGTTATTTCTGATAACAGATATGGATGCTGGAGTAAAAAAGTAAAAAGTATTTTTATTACACATCAGTTAATGATAAAAGCTTCAATTGGAGAAAGTGTTTTGCATAATAAGGTTTTGAAGTATATTGATAATTATGATGAGTGCTGGGTTCCTGATGTGGCTGGAGATAATAATCTATCTGGAGATTTAGCTAATAAATATTCGCTTCCGAAAAATACTTTTTTTGTTGGTCCGTTGACTAGGTTGGCGAGTTTGCCGCTTCTCGATGCGTCTGCTTCAACGCAGAATGCTCAGGGTGACAAAACGATGTATAATCTTGTTGCAATCATATCAGGACCAGAACCACAACGAAGCATTTTTGAAAAATTGGTGGTGGAACAATTAAAACCAACTAATTTAAAAGCATTAATAGTCTGCGGAAAAGCATCGGAAGAAAAAACAGAGACTATTAATAATATAAAAATTGTTTCGCATTTACAATCTGAAGAGATGCAAATTGCTATTCAAAATGCTGATATTATCCTTTCCAGAAGCGGGTATTCAACCGTAATGGATTTAGCTAGTTTGGGTAAAAAAGCCATTTTTATTCCTACACCCGGACAAACAGAACAAGAATATTTAGCTGAGATGTTTATGAAAAAAGGAATTGCATTTTCACAAACACAAACATCCTTTGATTTAAAAAAGGCATTAATTCAGTCAGAAAATTATAAAGGATTTGAGAAAATTGAACCTGATAATGAGTTAGAGAAAAGAATTGATAAACTCCTTTAGTTAACTCTTCTCTTCAAAACTGCCATGCCGTGTCGGGACTCGGGCAATGTCGTTTTTTAAGGATTAAACTTAGAACGTCATTGCGAGTTCTGCGATGGAGCAGACATAGAAGGAATCTCTGCATAATCGTAACTATAGCCATCATCGTGAGAGATTGCTTCGTTCCTCGCAATGACGCTCCGTATTATATTTCCTCTTAAAAACGATATTGAGAGCACGGGATGACGTTTGCGAAGTGAATACTACGATTTTAAATCTTTCAAATAAAGCGCACAAGTATCGTTAATGGACTGAGCAAGAGTAATAAATTGATAACCAGGAAATGTTTTTAATATTTTTTTATTAGAAAAACTACTTTGTCGGTTTGCTGATCGCGATGTTTCTTTTGTTATCAATGGAACAGAACCAGTTATAAACGCTCTTAGCGTTTCAGCTCTCCACGCAAATCCAGTAAAAAATTTTCCTGCTTTAATACTTGGATATGGTTTTCCAAATGCTTCATGAATCATTTCAAAATAATATTTGAAAGAAGCATTTTCTCCATTTATCAAAAAACGTTGATTAGAAATTTCACTTTCCATCAATTTTATCATGATGGCAGCAACATCTCTCACATCAATAAAACCATTTGTGCCTTCTGAATAAAACTTCATTCCCTTATATGCTTTTGTAAACATATTTGAACTGCTTTGTGTCCAGTTGCCACCACCCAAAATCAAAGATGGATTTACAATCACCACATTTAATCCTTCTTCCGCAGCCCTCCAAATTTCACGTTCGGCAGCATATTTTGTAATGGAATAGTTTGAATTTTCAGGACTTGATTTCCAAAATGTTTCTTCAGATGTTTGTTCTCCTCTTTCTGCTCTTCCTAAAGATGCTATGGAACTAACGTGACAGAATTTTTTGATTCCTTTTTCCAAAGCAGCATTAACCATGTTAGCTGTTCCTTCGACATTTATTTTCATCATTTCAGCCAAATGTTTCTTTTCAAAAGAAACCATTGCAGCACAATGATAAATTTGCTCAACACCTTCCATAACTTCCATTAATGAATACACATCCAACAAATCGGCATCCACCCACTCTATTTTATTTAACAGCGAATCAACATCAGAACTATAATAGGAAAACACCTTTTTTACATTGGCGATATTACTATTAGCACGCTTGATTACACGCACCTTTTTGCCCGACCTTGTAAGGTCGTATAATAAGTGTGTACCTACCAATCCCGTTCCGCCTGTAACTACAATCATGGGGTAAATTTACTCATTTAATTGGACTGAATTTAACTATATTTGTGGTGAATTTTTTAATCATAGCGAGCAAAGCCTCGCTACTGTAAAAGCATAAAAATGAAAACGAACTTTGTTGAAGAATTAAAATGGCGTGGAATGTTGCAGGATATTATGCCTGGAACGGAAGACTTATTGAATAAAGAGATGGTGACAGGTTATATCGGCTTTGATCCAACATCTGATTCACTAGGAATTGGGAATATGGTGCAAATTATGACTCTTTTGCATTTTCAAAAAGCAGGACATAAACCCATTGCTTTGGTAGG
>CAMCUO010000042.1 GCA_945879015.1 Chitinophaga pinensis
ATGAATATTATTTACATCCCAGCCTTCTTTAGCAGGAAGCAAATTTAATTTTGCAAGACGGCTTTTGGAAGGTTCAAAAATCTCATCATCCGAACCTGTGACATTAAAACCTTTCTTGTGCATGGCAATGGCCATGTTGTGCATGGCACTTCCGCCTATTGCTATTAAGTGTACGTTCATTTTTTAGTTTAAAGTTGTAAAGTTCAAAGTTCAAAGCTATTGAACCGACTTTAACTTGGGATAAACTTAGGAAAACTAATGGCTGTTAGGAGATGGAATAAGAGAAGTTTTAAACAGGAATATGTTAACCTCTATTTCTTCAACATAGGATCCAAAGCATATCTGAAGCCTTCACCCATTAAATTGTAGATAGTAACGGTTAAGAAAATGGCTAAGCGAAATTTCATCAATTTCAACTTGTTCTAAAGCTTAGAACTTTGGAAAAGTTGGTTTTATACCAAATACAATTATAAAATAGTTCTATCTTCCCTCACCTTTTTCAAGGAGAAGGAGATGGGCTATGTTTTATTTACAATTATTGATTTAATTTTGCTTCCACTGTGTTGACGATTTACACTAAAATGAATCTTTCTTTTAAATTATACGTTAGAGAACTATATACTTATACACATTACTTATGATGAAAAAGTACTTGTTAATTTTATTTATCTCTTGTTTATCAACCACCTTTATTTATTCGCAAACACTAATTCGTTTTTACGAAAAATCAAAGTGCGGCTATAAAAATGAAACTGGAGTAATTGTAGTTAATCCAATTTATGATAGTGGAAGTGATTTCAAAGATGGGCTTGCAATTGTTGTTCAAAATAATAAACGGGGGTATTTGAATTTAAATGGTGAAATTCAAATTGAAATTATCTATGATGATGCTTCAACGTTTTATGAGGGCCTCGCTAAAGTTATGTTAAACGGAAAATATGGCTTTATTAACAAGGCAGGCAAAACAATTATTCCATTTGAATATGATTTTGCTAGTGATTTTATAGAAGATTTGGCATGTATAGCCCAAAAAGCTAAATATGGATTTATTGATAAAAATGGAATAATTATTATTCCTTTAATTTATAAAACTGCTAGAAGTTTTTCCGAAGGTTTATGTGCGGTAAAAAATAGTGAATGGGGATTCATTAACAATCGTGGAGAAATTATAATCCCACTTGAGTATGAAAATGCATACTTCTTCAAAAATGGCTTAGGCAAAGTTGTTAAGAATGGTAAAGCTTTTTTCATTAATAAAAATAATTATTGGGTAAAAGATGAAATTAAAAGGAAGGAATATGAAAATGAAAAATAGGTTAATATTTATTCTATTTTTAATTCAATCTAACTTTTGCTTTTCACAAGCAGGTGAATGGACTTGGATGAGCGGAAGTTCTGGTGCTATTTCTTCTCTAGGAAATTATGGGATTCAAGGAATTGCCAATTCCACCAATGTTCCTCCTGGAATTTATGCCGGAGTATATTGGACTGACTTGAACGGGAATTTTTGGATATTTGGTGGTGTAAGAGGTCAATTGTTAAATGATTTATGGAAATATGAAGTCGCTTCAAATCAATGGACGTGGATAAAAGGTTCAGGAGGGATTGTTGACCAACCTGGCACTTATGGAACAATGGGAGTTCCATCCATTATAAACAATCCAGGTGCAAGGGGCTATGGAGCTGTATCCTGGACTGACGATAATGATAATTTATGGCTTTACAGTGGTTATGGCTTTGATAAATATGGAAATGTTGGGCCTTTGAATGATTTGTGGCGGTATAATATAAGTTCGAATGAATGGACGTGGATGAAAGGAATTGATACAATTAGCACTTCCGGTTTGGGAGGAAATTATGGAATTCAAACTATAGAAAGCAGTGCGAACTTGCCCAACGCAAGAGACGAAACTAATAGTTTTTGGAAAGATTTTTCAGGAAATTTATGGTTTTTCGGTGGTGGATCAGCATTGTGTAACGATTTATGGAAGTACAATGTTTCAACAAATAATTTTGTTTGGATGCATGGTTCTAGCGGGTTTGTTCAACCCAGCATATATGGAATAAAAGGAATTCCTAATCCGTTAAATACTCCAGGAGGAAGAAGATGTTATACCAGATCTATAGATACTAATGGAGATTTTTGGCTGTTTGGTGGGCTCGAGAGTTCGGGTTGTCTTATGGATATCTGGAAATATACTGTAGCTTCAAACGAATGGACTTGGATGGATGGGCCGGACTCAGTTGTTATTTTAGGTAATTACGAAGCTTATTGTGAAGCAAGTGATACAACTCAACCCAGAGGAAAGTGGGAAAATAGAGCTTGCTGGTCTGACACATGTGGAAATATAATAAATTTCGGAGGGCTAGATAATTATTCTTCAACATTAAGTGATTTATGGTATTATGATATTACAGATTTAAATTGGAGGTGGATTGGAGGCGACAGTACATTGAGTTTTGCAGGAAACTATGGAACACAATGCATTATGTCTCCATCAAATAAAGTCCCTGCGAGATGCGGAACATGCAATTTCACTGATGGTTCAGGAAATTGCTGGTTATTTGGAGGAATGTCTGGAGGAAGTACCTTTAACGATTTGTGGAAATATAAAATAACAGATACTACATGTTTTTCCAGTTGTTTTCGCTATTCGTCACCACCTCCTCCACCACCTAATGAGCTATTTATTCCAAATGTATTTTCACCTAATGATGATGATATCAATGACTTCTTCATTATAAAAGCTAATGGTTTTGATTCATTCCATTTAATGATTTTTAATCGTTGGGGAGAAAATGTTTTCACAAGTAATGACTCAAAAATACATTGGGATGGGAAACTTAACAGCACAAAAATGAATGTTTCAGATGGAACATATTACTACATCTTAGAATTGAATGACAACAATAATAAACCAATAGTGTATAAGGGATTCCTGACTTTGATTAGGTAACTTTTTAATTACTTGTAAAAAGCAAGAATAGGAAATGATTTTTATTTACTTCTTCAACCTAGGATCCAAGGCATCCCTCAAACCTTCACCCATTAAATTATAGATGGTAACTGTTAAAAAGATGGCTAATCCAGGAAAAACAACTAACCACCAAGCGCTGAACTGTTCGTGACCGGCATTCAGCAAAGAACCCCAGGTAACTGTTGAAGGCGGAACACCTACTCCTAAAAACGACAAAGCCGATTCAATTAAAATAGCAGAAGCAACACCAAAAGCAATTGCAACCAAAGCAGGAGCTAAAGCATTTGGCAAAGCATGTCTGAACATTATATGAAATTCTTTCAATCCCATTGATTTTGCTGCTTGAATGTATTCTAAATTACTAATCCGTAAAAATTCTGCTCTTGTTAGCCTTGCTATGCCTGTCCATGTAGTTAATCCAATAATCACCATTAAATTTATCATTGATTTTTCTTTTGCAATTGCAGAAATTGAGATAATCAAAATTAATAACGGCATAGAAATTAAAATTTCAATCAATCGTGAAACAATTGAATCAACTGGAATAAAAACACGTTTACTCAAAAACGAAATTTTACCTACCTGTTTTCCTAGCAAATAAAAGAGGAACAGAATAAAAGTAAAAATGACTAAACTAATTATTAACTGAAGTAGTACAGCAAAACCAGAAACAGCAAAAGCATCAGTGATGTTATACGAGCGAACAGAAAACCCATAATAGAAAGCAAACACAACTCCAATTACTACGGTCCAAAAAGATCCTCTTGAAGTTTGTAATTTTTTATCCCCGAAATATCCGGCCATTGCTCCCAAAATAATTCCCAAGAAAGAAGCAATGAGCATCGAAATAATTCCAATCGACAAAGAGATTCGTGTTCCATTTATCAATCCCGAAAGCACATCCTCCCCTCCTTTTCCAGTCCCTAACCAATGTCTAAATTTTGTTGGCATTGGTTTTTCATTTCCTTCTTTATCTATGAAAATTTGTTTGCCTCCAGGAGAAACATAATCGGCATTGTTATAATCTGTTTTGTTTGGTGCGTATGCAACTGGTGCGAAAATGATTGTTGTTGCATCCAATTGTTTCCATTCAGCAATATCGTATTGAATCTTTTCAATTGATCCATCTTCATTTTTTATTTCACAGGAATTAGAAAACGAGAAGGCCGGGAACATACTTACTCCTTTGTATTTGCAATACAATGGCTGATCTGTTGCTATTATTGGAGAAAGCACTGCAATGATGATTAAGAAAACTAAAAACTTATAGGAATAATACGCAGGTTTGTTTTGCTTGAATTGTCTCCACGCAAATTTTTTGAAATTAAAATCGTTATTCGATTCTGATTTTCCCACAGCCTTGCCGATATTTATTTTTTGTTCTTCCATCATTTATAAGAAATTCGTGGATCAACAATAGCGTACAAAATATCTGAAATCAAATAACCAACAAGCGTTAAAAATCCTGTGATTGTTAGTATGGCAATAATCATTGGGTAATTATTCGTTTGAATTGCATAGATGGCTTCGGAGCCCATTCCCGGTATGGTGAAAATGCTTTCGATTATAACCGAGCCTCCGATAGCAGCTGGAAAAACATTTGCAAAAACAGTAATGATTGGAAGCAAAGCATTTCTCAAACCGTGTTTCCAAATCACTTTATTCTCAGGCAAACCTTTTGCACGAGCTGTACGAATGTAATCTTGATTAACAACATCCAACATTGCAACACGCATGGTACGCGATAAAAATGCAAACGAACTATAAGTGTAACAAATGGCAGGAAGAATAATGTAAGGAAAAGATATTTTTACCATCTCCCAAAAAGAAGCGCCATCAGGATAACCCAAAGCAGGTTTTACTCCTGATGCAGGCAACCAAGCTAAAGCATCTGTATTAGCAAAAGTCATTAGTAATAATGTTGCCAACCAAAACGATGGCATTGAATACAACATAAATAAAATAATAGAAGAAGATTTATCGAAACGAGAACCTCTTTTTGCAGCAGCTCTAACACCAATTGGAATACTTACAAGATAGGCTAAAAGAACTGATAACATTGAGAAGAATAAGGACCAACCAATTTTTGAGTAGATAACATCGGAAATGGGCTGACGAGTAACATAAGAAGTTCCGAAATCGCCATGCAAAAGCAATCCTTTTGAAAATTTTCCTCCATCACCAAATAACCAACGGTGATATTGATTTTTGAATCCATAAAATGCAATTCGAGGAATATAATTTTTCCAAACACTTGCATTTTTTTCGATGGATAAAAAATCTTGTCTTACTTTTTCAAATTCTGGTTTAAATTTTTCTAAAAAAGGATAAGAAGATAAAAGGGTAATAATTTTATTCATCTTCACCTCAATCACTGTTTTATCATACGTTCCTTTTATTGCAGAGGCTTCAAACTTAAGCTGATTCATTGTTTCCAAAACAGCATTTTTATTGTGTTGCTTTAACACATTCGTATCTGGAACAAATAATAACTGTGAAGAATAGAATTTATTTAAGGACTTGTAATATTTTTGAATATCGTCCCAATTGCCATAAATAGAAATTAAGCGATCGATTGCTTCCTTTTCGTTTCTATCATCAATTTTATAAAGAGTATCTGGTCGAGAAACAGAAGTTAAAGAAAAATAGAAAACGGGAAGATCAAGACCTAATTTTGTGCGCCAACGTTTTTTTTCTACAATTTGTGAAAGGGATTGTGAACCTGTTGAACCATCATTTTGTGAAGCAGTAACCATTCGCTCTTCTGGATTTCCAGGAGCGTTAACGCTAATAATAAACCCTAAAAGTGTAATCGCGATAAGCGTTGGGATAAAAATAAGAACACGTTTTAAAATGTATTGAAGCATCTGTTATATATCAAAAAGAAAAAACATATTAATTAACTTCAATCACCTTTGCGTATTCTAATTTGGATTAGCTGAAACTTTCATGGAAGTTCCTTCATTCGATAACAAACGAAGATTGCTCAACCAAACACCAGGGCGCTCAAAATACATTTCCTGATTACCAAAACGTTTGTGAATAATATTTCGTCTCAATCCAGCAAACATAAATATGTATGGTTGTTCATCGTATACAATTGCTTGAAAGCGCTTCAGCATTGGAATTGATTTAGCAGGATCTAAAGTATATTTTATTGAATCGATCAATGCATCTGTTTCAGCATTTCCAAAACCAGTAAAGTTTGAACCTTTTGAAGTCCATGCAGAAGTATGCCAAAGCTGAGTATAATCTTCTGGAAACACATTACCTGCCCACGAAGCTATAATCATATCAAAATTATGATTGGAGGCTTGCTCTACCATTACAGATGGATCTAGTGGATTTAGAATAGCTACAACTCCTGCTTTATACATTTGTTCAGAAACCATTTTTGCAATATCTTTCCATTCAACTGAAGTTGTAAAATATCCCAACATGAATTCCATTTTTACTTTTTCTCCATCAATCATTTTATCACGAATATTATCTCCGTCTGTATCTTTCCATCCAGCTTCATCTAACATCTTTTTTGCTGCTTCAATATCAAATGGAATTAATTTTAAATCGGTATTGTATTCTGGTTTCAAAAAAGAAACTGGTCCGGTAATGCGTTTGTTTTTGCCTTTATTGTTTATTCGATTCATGTCATCTAGCGGAGCAAGCAGTGCCATCGCTCGTCTTACTTTTTTGTCGACAAACAATTTTTTATGCTTGATACCATCTGGCTTCATATTCATTGCTATGTAGCCATAGTTATATGTATCAGTAAATCTTGAATTGTAATTTGCATTGAAATTTGTGTCGGCTTGAAGTTCTAATAAACTCTTATTTGAAAGTGAAGTAGATGCATCCAATGTTTGAGCCTTAAATTCAAGCATTAAAGAATTTGGATCTTTATTTAATTTGAAAATAATTTTATCTGGATAAGAAGTATAATACATTTTATCTGTGCCTTTCGTCCAGTGATTTTCTTTTCTAACCAAAGTAATGCTCTGCCCTGGCTCCCATTTCTCCATTCGGTAAGCGCCTGCGCCAACAGTAAATTTCGGATCTCTACTATATTTTGCACTATTGAATTCATTTGCCCAATCACTTAAATCTTTGTGTTCATCTGCTTTAAAATTTTTATCACTTAATTGAGCAAAAGTATATTTCGATAAAACATTTTTAGGATCGAAAAATGTTCTTTGCATAATAGGATAATCCGTTAAAAAGCTAATGTTACGAACGTATTTTTCTTTCATGATGATAGTAAATACATTAGGATTATTTTTATCTACAACAATATCAACAAGGTTTTCCAAATATGATTTTGCGCTTGGATTGTTTGTAAGCGGGCATTTATTTGCTTTAAAAGTATAAATGATATCTTCCACTGACAAAGTGCTACCATCATCAAACTTTATGTCGTTACGTACTTCATAAGTATACTCTTTTCCATTTTCGGAAATAGTAGGCATTGATTTTACAGCAATTGGACGTAAAGTAAGAGTTTGGTAATCGGTGCCAATCAAATAAACCTGAGTATAACCCATAATTTCTCCTCGATATACGATAATTCCATTGGTAGGATGCAATTCATCGGGTTCACCAACAACATTGAAAACAAGCACGTTTTCTTTTGACCAAGAAGGAAGAAAGCTTGTTGCATCGTCAATTTTAATAAATTTAGTTTGATCAGCAGAGATATTTTTGCTATCTTCATTGATAACAGTAGAAGTTCCATCTACACCACAAGCCGCAAACAGAAGCACTAAAGAAACAATTAATAAGAAATTTAGCCTTACATTGGTATACATAGCATGCTATTTTTTGTTGTAATAAATGTATTACAAATATAACATTCCGATGTGATAATTGCATGAAAATGTGTGTAGAATGGTTTAAAATAGGTCTAATAATAAACAAAGGAATAGTGGAATTTTGTTTTAGAATAGGAAATCTTTTTTTACATTTGCATTCCTTTGAAAAAAGAGTACGGAGAGATGCCTGAGAGGCCGAAAGGAACAGTTTGCTAAACTGTCGTACTGGGAAACCGGTACCGAGGGTTCGAATCCCTCTCTCTCCGCAGAAAGGGACTTAGCTTGAAAAAAAGAGTTAAGTCCCTTCTTTATTTCTGGGAAACCACCCATTTTACTGGCAATTGCAGCTATAATAATATTTACCTTTGGAGTTCGAAATGCTCCTTTTTCCTTATCATATACTAAACCACTAGGAAATACCAATTTTTGAAGTTTCTCTTTTATCGATATACTTCCCTCTACCCATATTCTATTGAGATTGTTGCAAATTAAAACCGTTTCTTGTAGCATTAGTAAAAATAAAACTCATCATTTCTGTTTATCAGCGCCATATAAATGGACTGAAAAAAATGTAGTTCAGCTTTTAGAAGATATTTTTGAGTACGTTTCACTCAAAAATAAAGATTATCGCATTGGCAATATTATCTTGCACAATGAAAAAGATAAAAACAAAGAAAAGAATGTGGTTGATGGAAAACAACGTTTGACAACTATTTCATTATTATTAAAAATATTAGATACCAATTTTTCTGGATTGCTGGAAATTCCGCAACCGGAGACCCCTATTTTTCGCATTTTGCTGACCCCTCCATTTTATTTTCAACCATACTGTAAATATACAACTATTACTTTTTCTTAGGGGTTTTGATTCCTCTTTTAACTAGGGTATGTCAAACTCGAAAAAATGGGATCTGACAAAACGGAATTTCCCATATAGTAAGTTATATTGGGTTTAAGGACTTTAAGGGCTGCTAAAAAGTCTGAATAGAATAACAAAAAGCTGTTTTTTTGTTTGGTAAATTAAAAATAATGGTACATTTGCATCCGCTTTTAAGTTCTTTATAGTAGTTCGGGGCGTAGCGTAGTTGGTTATCGCGCCTGGTTTGGGACCAGGAGGTCGCAAGTTCGAGTCTTGCCGCCCCGACAAAATAAATGGTTAATGGTTATTTGTTATATTTTACTTATAACATTTTCATCGTTAACCTTTTTTTTTCATGTTAATTGACCCCATATCCGCCTAGGCGGGTGGATAGTACAACGGTTTTCTAAACCGCAATTGAAAATATTGACCCCATAGCTCAGCTGGATAGAGCAACGGTTTTCTAAACCGTAGGCCTTTGGTTCGAATCCAAATGGGGTCACATCACACCACTAAGTCAGACAATTATCGTCTGATTTTTTTTCTGGCCTTTTCTTCCAAAATAGATTTTATACATTTGTTTCATGAGAAAAATCCGTCACTACGAAAATCTACACATTCCATTGTGATTATTAAAAGATACCTGCTGGATGCTTCAATGATGAGTTTTGGACCAATTTAGCTATTACCTTTTGGATCACCGCAAACTCTTATTGGATGATATGTGAATTTGTTGGTCGCGAAGCATTAAAAAATTATGCCGCGATACCATTTGTTGGCGGAATGCTATGCGTAATCTGGTTTTATATAAAAAAATTAGTGCTCAATAAGAAAAAGAGTATTTTTTAAGTAATTCCCGTAAATTTTAAATTTTTAGTAGCGATGTATAAATAAAAAATAGCTATTATCATATACAAAACTACCACGGATTGTATACATCTGTTTTCAGGCCTTTGTATGATGCATATAATTCCGCAAAATAAACTACCTAAAGTGCTGCACTCAAACCAGCAACTCCACCTCCAAGAATAGCAACTTTGTATTTTTTATTTTGCATATAGATTTGTTTACTGATGCCAAATCAAAAATAAATTTTACTAATACATGTTTTTTAGGAAGAATAAATGAAGAAAGTAAGGAAAAATGCTTTAAAGGATGATTTCAAAAATTTTGCCACAGATTCGCAGAATTTTTCTTGGTTATTATATTTTGGCAGATTTTATCTTTAAGAACACACAAAATTTGCCACAATTATTCTGGGCATTTTAATCTGCGAAGCTGCGGCAAAAAAAAGAGCTATTGTTAGAATCTATAATCCTTTTTTCAAAGCAATCATTTTTAAAGCTGTAACAGCAGCTTCATCTCCTTTGTTACCATGCTTTCCTCCTGCTCTGTCTTGCGCTTGTTCTAGAGTATTTGGAGTTAGTACTCCGAAAATAACTGGTTTATTGTATTTCAAACTCACATTGGTAACACCATGAGCAACGGCATCGCAAATAAAATCGAAATGACGGGTTTCGCCTTGAATAACACAACCCAAAGTAATCACTCCATCAATAGTTTTGTCTTCACACATAAATTGTGCACCCATCGTCAATTCGAAACTTCCTGGAACTTTAATAATAATAATGTCATCTTTAGAAACACCATTCTTAACTAAAGTTTGAACAGCACCATCAAACAAAGCTCCTGTTACAGCAGTATTCCACTCCGCCACAACAATTCCAATACGCATTCCCTTTCCATTTGGAATTTCGCTTCCTTCAAAGTTTGATAGGTTCTTGTGTGATGATGACATTCTAAAAAATTATAAATTATGAATGGTGAATTATAAATTTTATACTGAGTTTCCTATATTTTCATCTATAATTTATAATCCATAATTTATAATTAAGAAAATCATGATTATAAAAAAAGGTGATTCTTTTTACAAAAAATCACCCTTTAAAAGAATAAATAAAATTAAAGATTCCCTAAAACCTTAGCACGAGCGATAAACTTATCTATTTCTCTGCCTTCAGTTGTTTCAGCGTATTCATTTTTGATGCGTTCGTATATTTTGATTGCATCTGCATAATTTTGTTTTTCTTCGTAAGCCAAACCTGCTTTTTTCAAGCAAATTGGAGAATCAAACATATTATTGTTTTGTTCAGCAGCTTTTAAGTAATAAGTAATTGCTTCATCTACTTTTCCTAATTCCAAATGAGCGTCCCCAATTCCTGCTATAGCTAAGGGGGCTACAATTTGATCTTTAACATCAAACTCTTCCAAATGAGCAATTGCATCTTCGTATTGACCTTTTTTCAAATAACACATTCCTAAGTAATACTCTGCCAAATTTCCTGAAGGAGTAACACCATAATTTTCAACTATTTCAATAAATCCAATAGAACCATTTTTATCGCCATTCATTGCGTAATCAATCGAATCTTTTCCAAAATAATCCTCCGCAACAAACATTTCTGCTCTAGCTTTTACTTCTTCTCCTTCTACATACCATAATTTGTATACAAAATACCCTCCAACCAAAAGTGCAATTACCCCGAATATTATCCCAAGACTCTTCTTGTTTTGCTCAATATAAAGTTCAGTTTTGCCAAACGCCTGTTCAACGTCAACAATTGGTTCGTCTTTTATTTCCTTAGCCATAATCTTTTTTAATCTTAATAATTGGATTGCAAAAATAAGTTTTTTTTGCAATATCTATAATTAATTCTGAACAATCTGAATTTTAGCCTGTTTTTTGGTTATTTTTACCATCGAGTCCTTTTTCCTGCTTGCTTTTCACAAAAAGGGCTACAGTGCATAAAATCGGTGAGTTTTATTGAAAAAATCGAATGTTTTTAAAGAAATTATCTGTCTTAAATTTTAAAAATTACCCCGAAGCTGAACTCAGCTTCAGCAAACAGATAAACTGCCTGACTGGCAATAATGGCGAGGGAAAGACCAATATTTTAGACGCCATCCATTATTTATCCTTCTGCAAAAGCTTTTTTAATCCCATTGATAGCCAAAATATCCTTCACGACTCTCAATTTTTCATGGTTCAGGGTGTTTTTGAGATGCCAGACCAAGATGATGAGATTTATTGTGGACTAAAACGCAACCAAAAGAAGCAGTTTAAACGCAACAAAAAGGAATATTCAAGGCTTGCCGACCATATTGGACTTTATCCTCTGGTAATGATTTCCCCTGCCGATTCGGAGCTAATAACCGAAGGCAGTGAAAGTAGAAGAAGGTTTATTGATAGCGTAATTGCTCAATTTGATAGAGATTATCTCGAAAACCTTATTAGTTATAACAAGGTACTTTCACACAGAAACGCTTTACTAAAACAATTTGGTGATAGTCGGCAATTTGACAAAACCTCTCTTGAGATTTGGGATGTTCAACTAATCGAGCATGGAAAAAAAGTACATTCGAGCAGACAAAAATTCATTAATAATTTTGTTTCCATATTCCAAACGTATTACGAATTGATATCAGGCGGAAAAGAAAAAGTAAGCATTCAGTACGTTTCTCATTTGAATGAGAATGCTTTCGGAGATGTTTTGGAAAAAGCATTGAACCGAGATAGAGCAGCAGAATATACAACCGTGGGAATTCATAAAGACGATTTAGAATTTACGATAAATGAATACCCTATAAAAAAGTTTGCTTCACAAGGACAACAGAAATCATTTTTGATTGCATTAAAATTAGCACAATTCGATTTCATCAAAAAAATAAAAAACATCACCCCTATTCTATTGTTAGATGATATTTATGACAAACTGGATGATTTAAGAGTAAAACAATTAATGGAAATTGTGAGTAGCGATAATTTCGGACAGCTATTTATTACGGATACACATCCAACTAGATTGGGTGATTTGTTTTCAACTAGTGATGTGGATTATAAGGTATTTCGAATTGCTAATGGAACTGTTGAGGATTACAAATTGAAAATTGAAAAATTGGAAAATTAAATACAATTAGAACCGACATTGCGATTCACGTACCGAGCATCGGCACATGATGTGGCAATCTCTCACGATGAGGAAAGTAGCCACCGTTGATGAGAGATTGAGTGTCTGCTGCAACGCAGAATGTTCCTCGCAATGACGTGCTAACAAAAAAATGAATATGAATGAATCGAAAAAACGAACATAGCTTAAAGGAAGTCATTGATCAGATGTTAAAAGCATACAGGTTAGACGATAAACTTGCGGAACGAAAACTAATTGCTTCTTGGGAAAGTGTTATGGGTGTTATGATTGCTAAACATACAAAAGATTTATACATTAAACATAAACAACTTTTTGTTACTTTAGATTCGGCAGCATTAAGAAATGAATTATCATTGGCAAGAACAAAAATTGTAAAAATGCTGAACGATGAAGTGGGGACAGAAGTTATTAATGATGTTATTTTAAAATAATTACACATTGGAAAATTAAAGATTGAAAAATTTTACAAAACACATCATAAACGATTTTATCAAATCATAAAAACACAAAAAAAATAAAAAATCATATTTTATCATAAAAATCTGCGGTAATCTGCGTTCCTATCCCACTCAGACATCTTCGCAAAACAAAGCATCCTATGAGAACTAAACTTACAATCGCAATTCTAATATTATTTACAGCGACTAATTATGCTCAAACCGATTCTGCTATCTTCAAAAAGATCTACAACGAAGCTTTAACAAATGGAAAAAGTTATTCCAACTTAAATTACTTGTGTAAAAAAATTGGCGGACGACTTGCTGGTTCTCCACAAGCACAACAAGCGGTAGATTGGGCTTTCAAAGCGATGAAAGAAGCTGGTGCAGATACCGTTTATTTGCAAGAATGTATGGTTCCACATTGGGTTCGTGGCGGAAAAGAAGTTGGAAAGGTAATTTCAACTGGCGGAAAAGGAATTAAAGAAGTTCCTATTTGTGCTTTAGGAAATTCGGTTGGCACTCCTGCCGATGGAATTACGGCTCAAGTTATAGAAGTTTTTGGAATTGAAGAATTAGAAAAACTTGGCAAAGAAAAAATCCAAGGTAAAATTGTATTCTTTAATAAACCTATGGATCCAACAAATATCGAAACATTTCGTTCGTATGGAGGAGCTGTGATGCAGCGCTGGGCAGGAGCTTCCGAAGCTGTAAAATTTGGTGCTGTGGCTGTTGTTGTTCGCTCTGTTACAATGGCTCAAGATGATAATCCACATACCGGTTCAATGGGTTATAAAGATAGTTTGAATAAAATTCCAGCATGTGCAATAAGTACAAATGCGGCAAATTGGTTAAGCACTTATTTAAAAACTAATAAAGAATTAAAATTTTATTTAAAAATGTCTTGCAAATTTCTTCCGGAAGAAAAATCATACAATGTGATTGGAGAAATTTATGGTTCAGAAAAGAAAGATGAAATCATAACAGTAGGCGGACATTTGGATGCTTGGGACAATGGCGAAGGAGCTCATGATGACGGAGCAGGGATTGTTCAAAGTATAGAAGTATTACGCATATACAAAGCATTGGGATTAAAACCAAAACGCACCATCCGTGCAGTTGCATTCATGAACGAAGAAAATGGTTTACGTGGCGGAAAAAAATATGCAGAAATGGCTGTTCTTAAAAAAGAAAAACATACAGCAGCAATTGAATCAGATGCCGGAGGATTTTCTCCACGTGGATTCAGCAATGATATGAAACCAGAACAAAGAAAAAAATTATTGACTTGGGCACCCTTATTTTTACCTTACGGAGTGTATGATTTTGATAATGATGGTGGCGGCGCAGATATTGGTCCATTGCATGATGCGCTAGGAACACCCGTGTTTGAACTAATGCCAGATTCACAACGCTATTTCGATTTCCATCACACTGCTATTGATACTTTTGAAGCAGTAAATAAACGCGAACTTGAATTGGGTGGCGCTGCTTTATCTGCATTAATCTGGATGATTAGTGAGTACGGTTTGTAGAAAAGTTTTCACTTAAACTTATTTGTCGAGATTATATACTACAACTGCCATAATCGTAAGGATGATTAATGTAATAATTAAAAATGCTCCATCACTTTTAATTTTCGAAGGCTGTTTCATACCCATCTTATTTATGCCGGTATAACTTTCGCTAAAGGAAATCTTTTTAACCAGTTTTTCAATTTTTCAATATTCGAAATTGTAATGACTGTCTTATAATCCAACTGGACTTTTATAAGTTTTTTTGTAGAAACCCTCATTGGAGGGATATTTTTATTTCTCATTGTTTTTTGGGTTTAAATCTATTTTCTAAACAAAGGAAATACTATTCACGCTCAATTCTGTTATAGCGTTTTGTAAAAAAGTTACATAGTTCACATATTTGAAAAACAAAAAAGCCCCTCCGATTTACTCGAAAAGGCTTTTATTCTAAAATAATGGTCTTAATAATTGGTTTCGTTATTATTATAATAATCCACAGCGAAGTAAATTCCTACTCCAATTGCAATAGCACAAATTACTTTTGTGTTTTTTAAATCTTAATCATTTCAAATATATACAGAAAATGGCTATACTTACAAAAAATATAGAGCTATAATGAAGTCGATTTATATTGTAGTAATTGGTGGTGGAGCGGCTGGTTTTTTCACAGCCATTAACTGTCCGAAATCACCCGATATTAAAATTACTTTATTGGAAAAAAGCAATAAACTACTTTCGAAAGTTCGAGTTTCGGGTGGCGGGCGATGCAATGTTACTCATGCTTGTTTTGACAACAACTTATTGATTAAAAATTATCCTCGCGGGGAGAAGGAATTAAGAAGTGCTTTTAGCAGATTCACTACTACAGATACAATCAATTGGTTTAAAGAAAGAGGTGTGGAGTTAAAAACCGAAGCTGATGGAAGAATGTTTCCGACTACTGATAATTCCGAAACAATTGTAAACTGCTTAATGAAAGAAGCAGAAAAAAACAATGTTAATATAAAATTAAATGTTTCCATTGAAGAAATAATTAAAAATGAAGATGGGACATTTTTGCTAAAAGCCAATGGAGGAGGCGAATTTAACTGCGACAAATTAGTAATCGCTACAGGAGGAAATTCAAAAGAAGAAGCGTACAATTGGTTAAAAAAATTAGGTCATACTATTTCAAAACCTGTTCCTTCACTTTTCACTTTTAATATTCCCAATAATGAGATCACAAAATTAATGGGAGTTGCAGTGCCTCATGTAAAAGTAAGAGTAGTAAATACAAAATTAGAAACCGAAGGTCCATTAATGATTACGCATTGGGGCTTGAGCGGACCAGCAATTTTAAAAGCATCCGCTTGGGGTGCACGAATATTAAATGATTTGAATTATAACTTTACTGCTCTTGTTACTTGGCTTCCAATGCATACAGAAGAAAAAGTAAGAATTGAATTTAATAATCAACGCGAAGAAAATCCTTCTAAAATAGTTTTCAATACTTGTCCGTTTGAATTACCTAAACGACTTTGGGAACATTTAGTATTAAAAGCAGGAATATCTGATTCAATTCGTTGGGCAGACTTACCAAAGAAAAATGCTAATTTATTATCCCATTTTTTAATCAATGATGAATATAAAGTGCAGGGCAAAACCACCTTTAAGGAAGAGTTTGTGACTTGCGGAGGGATAAGTTTGAAGGAAATTGACTTTGCTGAGATGGAAAGCAAAATTATTCCTGGATTGTACTTTACAGGCGAAGTATTGGATGTAGATGGTGTTACGGGTGGCTTTAACTTCCAAAATGCCTGGAGCAGCGCTTGGATAGTGGCAAAAAACATCATTTAACACTTTTTATAAATATATGTCTATACATATAATGTATTTGTATTTGTATTTACTTTTGCTTATCTTTGCATTGCACTATCAAAAAAAAATGGAAATAGGTAAAGAAATAAAACAATCAAAGTTTAAAAATGAGTATCAAAAAATGCTCATCAATATGTTATTTACCAGCGGATGGTTAAGCGCAAAACATACATGCAATATAAAACCGTACGGAATTTCTACACAACAATTTAACATCTTACGCATTTTAAGAGGACAACACCCTAAGCCTGCTACAGTAAATTTATTAATTGACAGAATGCTGGATAAAAACTCAAATGCATCAAGGTTGGTTGAAAAATTAAGATTGAAAAAATTAGTTGGTCGTGCAGTTTGTCCTGATGATAGAAGAGCGGTAAACGTAATCATCACACAAAAAGGATTAGATCTATTAGACGAATTAGATAAAATAGATGGAAACTTTTTAAAGGAACTTAAAAATTTGTCGGAAAAAGAAGCAGCCACAATGAATTTACTTTTAGATAAACTAAGAGGGTAAAAAAATTATGGCATTATTCCCCTACTCTATTTAATGGGCGTTGAGAAGGAAAATGATGCTGTTGCTTTTCCACACATGAGTTGGCAACATGCTACTTTGAGTATGAGACATATTTTATTAAATTAAATCGATACAGCATGAACACTTACATGATTTGCATTGAATTACCAAAAGAAATAACTGAAGAGTTTGTTTCATTAATTCCTAAACAGAGGAAAAAAATAGATGAATTAATGGATGAAGGAAAAATCCTTAATTACTCGCTAGCAAACGATCGTTCAAAAGTTTGGTTAACGCTAATTGCATCCTCTGAAAACAGAGCAATGGATATTCTAGCAACATTTCCAATGATTCATTTTATGAAACCAGAAATTTTTGAGTTGGCATTTCACAACAGCGTATCCAATGAATTACCAAAATTAATAATGAACTAAAAAAAAAGACATGGAAACAAACAATGTAAAAATTCAAGTAGCAACAGGTGGACCACTTTTAGTTAACGGAACGTGCACTATCGTTGATAAAGATGGCAATGAAACAATTAAAGAAGGAATGACTGCTCTTTGCAGATGTGGACATTCAACAAATAAACCTTATTGCGACGGGGCACACAGAGCAAACAATTTTGAAAAATAAAAATATGAAAACGATATTTCACAAAGCGTCCGAGCGAGGACATGCAAACCATGGTTGGTTAAATGCAAAACATTCATTTAGTTTTGCAAGTTACCAGGACCCAAGTAACGTGCATTTTGGATTATTACGTGTTTTAAATGATGACATTGTTGCACCTGGAATGGGATTTGGAATGCATCCACACGACAATATGGAAATTGTGACTATTCCTTTAAGCGGAACATTGGAGCATAAAGACAGTATGGGAAACATTGGAGTAATTCGTCCAAACGAAATACAAGCTATGAGTGCAGGTTCTGGGTTAATGCACAGCGAATACAATCATTCTAAAACAGAAGAAATTAATCTTTTGCAGATATGGGTTTTCCCAAAAGAAAGAAACATTGCTCCACGCTATGACCAAAGAGTATTTTCTGAAGAAGATAAAAAAGGAAAATTTAAAACCATTGTTGCTCCAGTAAAAGCAGATGATATGATGTGGATCAATCAGGATGCATACTTTTCTTTAGGTAAATTTGAAGCAGGAACCTCAATCGATTACAAAATTCAACACGATGGAAATGGTGCCTACATTTTTGTAATTGATGGAGAAACAAACATCGAAGGAAACAAAGCTGGCAAAAGAGATGCAATTGGGATATGGGAAACAGAAAATATTAAAATGAATGTAACTGCTAATTCTGAAATTTTAGTTATTGAAGTGCCGATGAATTAGTTAGGAGTGATGCTGTTAGAAGAAGTCGAGCAGGGTTACAAGACACTAAACGACCGATTGGTTCATTCATTTTCCTAGGAACAACAGGAGTTGGTAAAACCGAGTTGGCAAAAGCGTTAGCAGAATTTTTGTTTAACAATGAAAATAGTATGACACGTATTGATATGAGTGAATACCAAGAACGTCATGCAGTCAGCAGATTGGTGGGAGCGCCTCCAGGATATGTTGGATATGAAGAAGGCGGCCAATTAACCGAAGCTGTAAGAAGAAAACCATACAGTGTTATATTACTAGATGAAATTGAAAAAGCACATCCAGATGTGTTCAACGTTTTACTTCAAGTTTTGGATGATGGTAGATTAACCGACAACAAAGGAAGAGTTGTGAATTTTAAGAATACAATTATAGTCATGACCTCCAATATGGGTTCTCACTTGATTCAAGAAAATTTTGAGAAATTGACGGAAAATAATAGAGATGCAATATTGGCCAAAACAAAAGTGGAAGTGTTTGAATTACTTAAAAAATCTATTCGTCCAGAGTTTTTAAACAGAATTGATGAAACCATCATGTTTACTCCTTTAAACAGAGAAGACGTTCACAAAATTGTGGAATTACAATTCAATGGAGTAGCAAAAATGTTAAGAGAGAACGATATTCATATCTCTGCCACACCTGAAGCGATTGATTGGTTAGCACAATTGAGCTTCGATCCTCAATTTGGCGCGAGACCGGTTAAAAGAGTGATACAAAAACGAGTTTTGAATGAACTTTCCAAACAAATTTTGGCAGGAAAAGTGGAAAAAGATGCCAACATTTTATTGGATGTATCAAATAAGGAGTTTGTTTTCATAACCCCTGTTGATACTGATAAGAAATTGAAAAAGGAGAAGGCTAAATGACCTAACGAGCTTCTCGACTCTGCTCGAAGTGACTTTAGAGCTGTCATTTCGAGCAGAGTCGAGAAGTCTTTAAATTCGAAGCATTAAGGCCCCTGTTAAAATATGTTAAGCTTATAACAATTGGCAGAGATATTGTGTTACATAAATAGAATACCTAATAATTAAAAAGATGAAAACCATGAAGACTAAAAAAGAAGTTATAGATAACCGCCCTAAATTCAAGTTACAAATTGACCATAGAACTACCATTACCGTTCGTTCGGCAGGCGCTCTAAAAGCTTGGCAAGAGAAATATCCCGAAGCCAAACTGATTGACTAAAATTTAACAACATCCCTAAAGTTTTGCCCCATTATACCATTAAGTATAATGGGGCTACTTATTTGCCTTAATCTTAATCATACCTCTTTTTTACGCGTTTTATCTAAAAATTTGCAATTGGTTTTGTGAAAGGAGTATATTTGTGCTCAAATTTAAAAATAGTATGAAAAAAGCGCTTTTAGCTGTTACTTTATTTTGTTCTGTTATAACCGGATTTGCTAAGGAAATTCACGATGAAGAGATAGAATTGGTTGACAATTCCGTTGTAATTGACCGCATAACAAATAGTGATATTGAATTAACTTTGCCTTCTTTAATATTTACATTCAAAGAAGTAGAGGTTAAATTAAAATTCATTAATCCCAACCATACAAAACTTCAATTAAATAAGGGTAAAATAAGTTTTATTATTAATGGAGAAGACAAAGAATTGGTCTTTGTTAATGGTGAAGCTAGTTTTGTACAAAAATTTGATACAAATAAAACACTCAGTATTTTTACTGAAGATTTTAGCTATAATACAACAGTAACAGCTTATCCTTTATGGGCATTTCTTGTTCCTATAGGATTTATCGTATTATGGATTCTTAAACGAATGATGCGAAAAAAATAATTTTGTTGCTAATCTCTCATATATATCGGCACATCAGAAAATCGGTATATCGGCACATTAATTTTTCCATCTAGGTTTGCAAAAGTAAATAGACATGATGAAGGATTCGGGAATATGGTAATCGAATTTGTTTTGTCAATTTTATTTATTCCAGGAAACAACACTACAGTTTGTGCCCGATTTGTCAATTGTATACTTCCATAAGTCTCCTAAAAACTCAAAATTGTAATTCGCTCCACCAAATAACTATAAATTACCATCTAGTCTTTAAAAGGAAAAGCGAGTATGTTTATTAAACCTCCTTCTCTACAAACTTCACGCCCAGCGTTTCTAACTCTGCCAAAACTGGTTCGTAAATCTCATTTATAGTTGGAATAGTTACACCTCTAGCTTTTATTTTTCCTTGAAGAATTAATTTTGCAGAAATTGCTAAGGGCAAACCAACCGTTTTCGCCATGGCTGTGTAGGTTTGGTCTTCGCCTTTAACAACAAGCGAAGAAATAATTTTTTTATTTTGCCCTTTCAAAGAATATTCAAATTCATGTTGCATCACAATCATGTCCTTATCATTTTCTTTGAGCAGCCATTTTTCTTCTAATAAATCTTGAAGAATTTGTGCAGGTGTTGCATCTTTCAAACGAATCTTTCTATCTTCGAAAATACCTAGCCACTCTATCTTAGACAATGTTTCAGCATCCAATTCATTTCCCATAAAAGCAATTAACTTTTCTTTTACCGCTAATTTTCCTTGTGGAAGAAATGCTTCTAATAATTGCTTGTAGGTTAACGTATCTGAAGCTTCCATTTTATAAGAATCATCTGTTAAACCTAATTTCACAAACACGTTCCATGCTTTGCAATAGCCCGGCATCCGCAATGTTCCGCGTAACATGGTTGGAATTTTTTCTAAATTGTATATTTTTCTATAAGATAAAGAATCACGATTTGCATAGGCTTCAAATTTGCCATAACCATCCATTTCAACTGGACATATTTGAGTAAACAATCGGTTATAAGGAATGTATTTATATTGACCATCTTCAATAAACTGTGCTGTTCCTTGTCCAGCCAATACTACGTTACGTGGATTCCAGGAAAATTTATATCCCCACGGATTATCATTACATTCGGGAGCAACCAAGCCACCGCAAAACGATTGAAAAGAAGTTAACTCTCCGCCTAGCTCATGGATATGGTCGATTACTTTCATCGCAGAAGCATGATCGAGGCCTGGATCCAAACCAATTTCATTCATCAAAATAATTCCTGCTGCTTTGGCTTCTCCATCTAATTCTTTCATTTCTTTGGAAACATAAGAAGCGGTTGCTAAATGTTTTTTGAACTTTACACAATCTTTTGCCACATTCATATGCATGGATGCAGGAAGCATGGAGATAACGATATCAGCTCGTTTTATTTCTTCCTCACGTTGAGTATCATTATTAATATCGAATTGTATAGCTCTTGCATTTAGATGTCCTGCTACTTTTTGTTTTACCAATTCCAAGGACATGTCACCAACTGTTACATTCCAGTTTTCTTTAACCGAATGAGCCAATAAGTAAGTGATAAGTGATGAAGCTGAACGACCTGCCCCTATTATTAAAATGTTTTGCATAAAAATTCACGAATTTGATGCGAAGATAGTAATTCAGACAAATAGTTGATTATGAAAAATGATTCCATTTTTTTAACTCAGTTTTTACTTACCTTTGGAAAATGCAAAAACGCTTTTTAGTATTTAGTGGATTCTCAGGAGCAATTGGTGTTGCTTTGGGAGCAATGGCTGCACATTTTCTAAAGTCGAAATTAGAAACTGGTTTAATTACAGAGGCTAACTTACAAGCGTTTGAGACTGCTGCCCATTATCAAATCTATCACAGTTTGGCACTTTTGGCGATCGCGGCATTTGTAGATAAATTCCACGAAAAAATAATTCCGAAAGTAGGTTTTTGTTTTATGGCTGGAATTGTTTTGTTTTCAGGTTCCTTATATCTTTTGACTACTTCCAAATTAATGGGATTAGGTGATATGCGCTGGCTAGGACCAATCACTCCAATCGGAGGACTTTTCTTAATTGTGGGTTGGATTTTATTGGCTTTTGCCGGGATGAAGAAGAGCAAATAATTCTTTTTTAAACACATAGGAGAACCATAGAAAAGGTAAAAAGGTTGCGTGTTACTGCATAGAAAAATAAATTTTTAACATAGACTTATCTCTATCTTGAAGCGTGCTTCAATCTATGAGAAATTCGAGAAACACAAAAACTAATTAAAAATATTACGATTAACATAAATTGATAGAGCAAACGCCTTATCCACTAGAAAATAAAAAAACTATGTGTCTTTGTGTTAAAAAAGAGTTTCGAAGACAACTGCCAAAGTATGATCACACAAAACATTTAGAAGAATTAATGTATGAGATGATAGGTGCTGCAATTGAAGTAAACAAAACAATTGGGAGAGGTTTGCAGGAATAAAGAAAAACAAATAATTCTAAACGATTAATTCATTTTTTATGAGCAATTACGCCAAGTACAAAGGAATGATGCGTAAAATAGCGGACATTCAATATTCATCAGCTGTTTTAAATTGGGATCAGGAAACTTATATGCCTCCAAAAGGTGCTACTTTCAGAGCACAACAACTGTCTACATTAGCAGGAATTGGGCATGAATTGGCTACTTCAAAAGAACTTGGAGAAATTTTAAGTACACTTTCGAAGGATGCTTCGCTTTCTGAAAAAGAAAAACGAAACATCAAACAATCGCTAAAAAACTATAACGACAATTTAAAATATACTACCGAGTTTGTCCAAGAGTTAAGTAAAACTATTTCTGAAACCTTCCAGGCATGGCAAAAAGCAAAAGCAGATAACAACTTTGCTTTATATGCGCCTCATCTAGAAAAACTAGTAAAATTAAAAAGAGAAGAATGTAAACTACTTGGAACATTCGCGCATCCATACGATGCCTTGCTGAATCAATATGAACCAGGAGCGAAAACGGCTGATTTAGAAGTGTTGTTTACAAATGTTAGGAACCAACTGGTGACTTTCGTTAAGAAAATCGCTGCAAAGCCTCAAAACAAGGATAGTTTTATGTTTTTGCATTACGATAAAACGAAACAATGGGAATTCGGCTTGGATTTATTAAAACAAATGGGCTATGATTTTGAAGGTGGTCGACAAGATGCATCTTCACATCCATTCACTACAAATTTTAGTTCTCAAGATGTTCGTGTGACTACACGCATCAATGAAAAAGACATGAATGAAATGATTTGGAGTTGTATTCATGAAGGCGGACATGCATTGTATGAGCAAGGATTACCATCTGAAGAATATGGTTTACCATCAGGGGAATATGTCTCATTGGGAATACATGAATCACAATCGCGGTTATGGGAAAATAATGTTGGCAGAAGTTTGCCTTACTGGAAAGGAAATTTTTCAAAACTACAAACTGCTTTCCCTGATAATTTTAAATCTGTAACGTTTGAAGATTTTTACAAGGCTATGAATATTGTAAAGCCTTCTCTTATTAGAACTTCAGCCGATGAATTGACTTATCATTTCCATGTATTGATTCGTTTTGAAATTGAAAAAGCATTGATTGAAGGAACAATTGAAGTAAAAGATTTGCCAAGTTATTGGAATGCTAAATATAAAGAGTATCTAGGTTTAGATGTCCCAAACGATGCAAAAGGCGTTTTGCAGGATATTCACTGGAGTCACGGTAGCTTTGGATACTTCCCTACTTATTCGCTCGGTAGTTTTTATGCGGCTCAGTTTTACGCACAGGCCAAAAAAGAAATTAAAGACTTGGAATCTGAAATAGAAAAAGGCAATTCAAAACCTTTATTGGAATGGCTCAGAGACAAGGTTCATCGCCACGGAAAATACTATTCTGCCGAAGAATTATGCATTTCTATTACAGGAGAAAAGCTGAATTTCAAGTATTTCATGGACTACGCAACTAAAAAGTATACTCAACTTTACAATTTATAATCTTCGTCTCCCAGCATGATTCTCATTTAGCCGCAGATTCGCAGATTTATATGCGCTTAAATTTATTGGGGCAGATTCTGTATCCACAAAATTTCAACATAAAGAATCAGCCAAAATTAACACACACAGAAAAAATCTGCGAAACCGCTTGCGGTTCATGAGTTCATTAATTACTTTTATTATTACGAGCTAATCTGCGCCTGAAATTGTAAGCCACTTGCAAATACACCCTCTTTATCGAATATTTATCAACACTCTCATGTCATATTTGTATTTATATAAATACCATAACTATTTCTATATCAAATAACTAACAATACATTGTCAAAATAAGTTTTAAAGTTAAAAACTATATTTTAGTCGAAAAAACCTTCATTCATCGCTTAAGTTTGTTACTTTTGTGCTTTCATTTTTAAAAAACCTATAAACACTAAAAAATCTAGAAATGAACGAATTTGGAATTAAGGGAAAGAACTCAAGCATTGCGAGTTTAGGACTTGAAAACGTTTCAGCAGCTTATTGGAATTTAAATGCAGCTGAACTTGTAGAAGAAACAATTGTGCGTGGAGAAGGAATGCTTACCGATTCAGGAGCATTAGCAGTAGATACAGGAGAATTTACTGGACGCTCTCCAAAAGATAAATTTATTGTTGAAGACGCGAAAACCAAAGACACAATTTGGTGGGGCGATGTAAACTTTAAATTTGATGCTTCTAAATTTGATTCGCTATACAACAGAGTTTGTGCATACTTAGGAGGAAAAGAAGTTTACGTTCGCGATTCATATGCGTGTGCAGACCCTAAATACCGCTTAAACATTCGCGTTGTGACTGAGTATCCTTGGTCGAACCTTTTCGCAAACAACTTGTTCTTGCGCCCTACTGTAGATGAAATCATGAATTTTGAAGCAGAATGGACAATCATTTGCGCTCCAGGATTCAGGGCAAATCCAGCAATTGACGGAACTCGTCAACACAACTTCACTATTTTAAACATGACTAAAAAGGTTATTTTAATTGGTGGTTCAGGATATACAGGCGAAATTAAAAAAGGAATTTTCTCTTTATTGAATTATATTTTACCTCACGAAAAAGGAGTTTTATCCATGCATTGCTCTGCAAACATTGGTAAAGATGGCGATACAGCTATCTTCTTCGGTTTGTCAGGAACAGGAAAAACAACTTTATCAGCAGATCCAAACCGTGGATTGATTGGTGATGATGAGCATGGTTGGAGCAACGAAGGTGTATTCAACTTTGAAGGTGGTTGTTATGCTAAATGTGTGGATTTGACAAAAGAAAAAGAGCCGGAAATTTTCGGAGCTGTGAAATTTGGTTCCTTGTTAGAAAACATAGAATACTACGAAAACACTTCTACTGTTGACTTTTCAAACATTTCGAAAACAGAAAACACTCGTGTTGGTTACCCAATTCACTTTATCCATAATGCAGTTGAGCCATCTGTAGGAAATGTTCCAAAAAATATTTTCTTCTTAACATGTGATGCATATGGTGTGTTGCCTCCTATCTCTAAGTTAACAACCGGACAAGCAATGTATCACTTCATTTCAGGGTACACAGCAAAAGTTGCTGGAACTGAAATGGGAATTACGGAGCCTACTTTAACTTTCTCTGCTTGTTTTGGAAAAGTATTTTTGCCTTTACACCCAACAAAATATGCTGAGTTATTAGGTAAAAAATTAAAAGAAAACAAAGTAAACGTTTGGTTGATCAATACTGGCTGGTCAGGCGGTTCGTTTGGAGTTGGAAGTCGTATGAAATTATCGTACACACGTTCAATGATTACCGCTGCATTAACAGGAAAATTAGACAACGTTAAATGCGAAACACTTCCAATCTTTGGATTACAAATTCCAACTGAATGTCCGGATGTGCCAGCAGATATCTTAAACCCACGCAAAACATGGGCAGATAAAGATGCTTACGATACAACAGCAAACAAATTGGCTGAATCGTTCAACAAAAACTTTGAGCAATACGCAAGTGCTGCCAACGAAGAAATTTTAGCTGCTGCCCCTAAATCACTTGTTAAAGCTTAGGATTTTATACTCCATTAAATTATTTATAAAAATGCCACAAGTAA
>CAMCUO010000043.1 GCA_945879015.1 Chitinophaga pinensis
CTCTCCAAATAGCAAGTGTTTTTGCATAATGCAAACCCATGTCTTTTAAATCGACCATCGTTAAGTTTCCAGTATTGTTGATTGCTGTATTGATAGCTGAAACGGAAGGAAGTAAAGAGCCAGGGAAAATATGTTTTTGAATCCAGTCAACTCCACTGCGTAAGCTATCGTAACGGGAATCTGGACAAGTAATTACTTGTAATGCAAGAATTCCATCTTTTTTTAGAAGTTGATTACACTTTTTAAAATACACATCTAGAAATTTATGTCCGACAGCTTCCAGCATTTCAATAGAAACAATTTTATCGAATACTCCTTCCAATAAACGGTAATCTTTTAATACAACTGTTATTTTATCAGAAAGATTTTCTTTTGCAATGCGTTCTGTTGCTAATTTAAATTGTTCTTCGGAAATAGTTGCAGATGTTACATTACAACCATATGTTTTAGCAATGTGAATTGCGTTTCCTCCCCAGCCAGTGCCAATTTCCAATACATGATCGCTTGGTTGTATGTTCAATTGCTTACAAAGACGATCGTATTTTTCAATTTGTGCTTGCTTTAGATCCATTCCTTCTTCTTTGAAGTAAGCAGAAGAATAAGTCATACTCGGATCAAGAAACAATGAAAAAAAATCGTTGTTTAAATCGTAATGTTCTGAAATATTTTTACGGGAGCCATTTACACTGTTTACTCTTTTGAAATGATAAATTTTATTGAATATTCTAAGGATGTTTAAAGTAATATTCTGAACATTACTTCCCGAAACGGTTGGAGCGTTCTCAATATTAATGATGAACCATTTGATAACGTTTGTAATGTTATCCGTTTCCCAACAACCATCCATATAAGCTTCACCAAAACCAATATCGCCATACAATACACATCTCCTAAAGTAATCGTTATCTTTTATTTCAATATTAGCTGATACATTTCCTTCACCATTTCCTAGTCGAATAATTTCACCATCAGGCATAGAAATAGTAAGTGTGCCCATCTCCATTTTGGAAAACAAACTCAAAATTACTTTTTCATAAAAACCTCGTCTTGCTTTTTTTACTAAAACTGTTGACATAGTAGATGTTGATTTATAATTAAATGTACAAAAAATTAACTCTTTTTTACTTAGCCATTAAATTTTTTTGACTTTTCACTTTTGACTTTTTAATTTTTGACTTTCCTTCGATATACGTCTTTTTGCAAGTCTTGGTTTGCCGATTTTTTATGATACGGTAGCTTCTTGAACCAAAGCTTGATGGCATTCCAGTGTATCAAAGTTATAATTTTTAATGTAATGAATGGAAAACGGACGCTGTACCAAAACAAATTCGAATTATTGATTGGTTTTTTTGTGCCAGTTAAAGTGCTTATAAAAAACCGCTCTCCGTTTTTATAATCGTCAATTCGGATGTTTAATTTTTCATCCGGAATAACCAAATTGAAATCGAAATTTGTGTCATGCTCAATAAATGGTGAAACATAAAAGTATTTAGTTGTATTTAAATGATATTTATTTTCCGATAAATTTTCTTTGTTTAATAAAAATGGTTTCATCTCTCCAAATGTATTTCCTATTTCTGCAACAACACAAAGGGCTAAATTGTTCTCGTCATAACAATAATAAAAAGAAACAGGATTAAAATTATAGCCCAAAACATTTAAATTGGTAAGAAGCATAATTCTTCCTTTGCCAATATTTACGCCATTTTGTGATAAGTAAAGTGAAATTTGTTCTCGAATGCTTTTTGATGTATCTGGATTGTCAATTGGTAATTGCAAATGTTCATTATCTCGTAAACTAAAAAAGTTGATTTTGTTTTTGCTGAACATCCAAAGTCTTTTAGAAAGTATTTCTACTTCATCTAAGTCAATATAAAACATAAATACATTGTAGTTGAACCGATGTTTCTTCGGTGACAAACGATAATGCATTACATTAGCTTTATATAAACAAGAGTTCATTTATAAATTTTTACAGAGATTAACAGCACTAGCATAAGCATCTTCATGAAAACCGTATTTAAAATAACTTCCACAGTAATACAGCGGTCCTGAAGCATTCAATTTATGCAATTCATCTTGAGCTTTCATAGTTGAAACATCAAACAGTGGATGTTCGTATTCAATTTCCTGAATAATTTTCCTTTTATCTAAGGAGGCAGGAACAGCATTTATTGAGACGAAATAGTTTTTCTTTTTTGAAACTCCTTGTAAACTGTTCATCCAATAAATTGTAGTTGCAGCAATAATCCCCCTAGCTCCCTTTTCAAAGGGGGAATTAATGGAGTCAATTCGATAATTCCAGCTACTCCATGTTAGTTTTTTTTTAGGCATTATGGATTCATCGGTATGAACTGTCGCGATATTTTTTTGATATTTAAAATGTGCTAACAATCGCTGTTCATCAGCTGTTGGATTCTCCAAAAGCTTTAATGTTTGGTCGGCATGTGAAGCAAATATTACTTTGTCGAATGTGTGAATTTTGCCATCTTGTGTTGTAACAATAGCTTTTCCACTTTCCGTTTTTACTTTTACCGCTCCGTTATTAACCTGAATCTTATCTTTAAACGGAGCAATTAATAATTTTCGGTATGCCTGGCTGCCATTTTCTAAAGTATACCATTGATGTTGTGTATTCAATCCTAAAAATCCATGATTCTTAAAAAAACGAACCAGTGTTGCAATTGGGAAATCAAGCATTTCTTCCATGGGAGTAGACCATACAGCAGAACTCATAGGAACAAGATATTTCCATAGCATATCATCTCCGTATTTTTTTTCCTGGATGTATTTTCCTAACGAATAATTTTCATATGCTGGATTATCCAATACTTCAATGCTCTCTTTGTTGAAACGTGTAATCTCAGTTAGCATTTTAATGTAAGAAATATTAAAAATATTTTTTCGTTGAGCAAATAATCCATTCAATCCTGAGCCACAATATTCTAAGCCTGTTTGAGTGTGTTGTACGCTGAAGGACATATCCGTTTTTTTTATCGGAGCATTTATTTCTTTAAATAAGTTGCAAAGATTTGGATAGGTTTCAAAATTAAAAACCATAAAACCTGTATCCATATAAACGGGTTGTCCTTCTTCATCAACACTAACAGTATTGGTATGCCCGCCAATATACTTGTCTTGTTCAAAAATAGTTAAGTCGTATTTTGCATGAAGATGATGCCCGCATCCCATTCCAGCAATTCCAGTTCCTATGATGGCTAATTTTTCCATTTAATTTGAAACAACCGAATTTATAAATCGCTCAATGGCGAAAGTTGAAGTTTGTCCGCTTGGACCGCTAATATTAAAATCACAACCGTGAGTAGCCCAAGGTAAATCTAAGAAATAATTTTTTATTTTATGCTCGTCCAATCTTTTCTGTAAATGTAAACTATGTCTAACACTAACCATACAATCATGATCACCATGAATAATGAGCGTTGGAGTAGAAGTGCTGTCTACAAATTCATATGGAGAGCTTAATCTATATTTGTCTGGTACATCATTTACATTGCCTCCAATGTAATCACCTAAAACTTTATCCGTATCAATTACTAATTTAAAACCTTTTGTTAACGCTCCCCAAACCATATC
Source organism: Chitinophaga pinensis (assembly GCA_945879015.1). Lineage (GTDB taxonomy): Bacteria > Bacteroidota > Bacteroidia > 2-12-FULL-35-15 > 2-12-FULL-35-15 > 2-12-FULL-35-15. Next base: position 3,595 of record CAMCUO010000043.1, read on the forward strand.
TGCAGGAGCATAAATTGATACAACCCCTTTAATATTTTTTTTGTGAAGTGTATATGCAGATAGTAAAGCAATTTGTCCGCCAGCCGATCGACCTAATAAAACAAAATTGCTTGTATCCACTTTTAGCTCTTTGCAATTTTTGGTAATGTAATCGATAGCATCTCTAGTGTCTTCAATCGGAGCGGGGTTATTATATTCTGGCGCTTTTCTATAATTAATAGATGCCACATTGTATCCTCTGTTTGCTAGATAGCTATTTAGTTTTGGTAGTTGTTGACTATCACCTTCTCTCCAGGAGCCACCATGAATAACTACTATGCAGGGAGAAACCTCATTGTTATTTGATGAGTAAAAATCGAACGACAATTGTAATTTATCCGTTTTTTTAAATGGAATGCTTTTGTACTCAACCGTTTTGTTATCTAATCCTGTAAAAAGAGTGAAAAAAGAGAAGGCACTTTTTAATGGTTTTTTTAGTTTGCTATAATTTTTGTTCCCAAAAGTAGTGGCCAATGATCCTTCAATAGATGAAGCACGATTATATGCTCTTACAATGGTTGAACTAAAAATTATAAATGAAATTAAAGACAATGTGAGAATTTGTAGTTTGTAAGAACTATACCAATAGCAAGTTGCTGCAAGTAGAAGAGAGGCTAAAATAAGAAGATGTGGAAACTCTGTTAATGCCACAGTTGCTCTCCATAGTATATTTGTAGGTGCTTTAAAAATTACTAGGAGTGAAAATAAAAACAGCACAGTAGAAAAAATTAATCGGATCATAGAATTATTTTTTTGTAAATAAATAATGACTCACAATCCATTCTTCACCTTTGTTGTAACCCCATAATTCGGCACAAGCCATGTAAAATATTCTCCAGTATACCCACCATTTTACTGCTTGGTCTTTTCCGTAAGTGTTTTCAAACAAAGGCATTATCTCCGTTTTATGTTTGTCCATATTCTCAAGCCATGCTTCTGCTGTTTTGCTGTAATGCATGCCGCTTACATGCCAATGCTGTTGAATAGAAAGATGTTCGTTAAAATACAAAAGCAAATCATCGCTTGGCATAATTCCTCCTGTGAAAAAGTATTTACTCATCCAATCGGTTTCATCTACTACTTCAAATTTGTATGCAAGATCTTTATGTGTAAAAATGTGGACGAATAATTTTCCATCAGCTTTTAAGCATGTGGCTACTTTATGCATCAGTTTTTTATAGTTGCGCATGTGTTCAAACATTTCAACTGATACAACTCTATCAAATGTTTTGTCAATGCTAAAATCGTTAATATTTACTGTAATTACAATGAGGTTCGTAATGCCTATTTGTTTGGCTTGCTCATCAATGTGTAACTTCTGAGTACGTGAATTGGATACAACGGTGAAATTACTCTTAGGGTATTTTTGTGCCATGTAAAGCGAAAGTGAACCCCAGCCACATCCTAATTCCAAAACATCTTGCCCATCTTTTAACTCAGCACGATTGCAAGTAATTTCAAGCATGTCATCTTCAGAGGTATCAATATCAGATACACCATCTTTCCAATAGCCGCTACTGTATTTTAAATTTTTGCCTAAACAATATTGATAAAATTTGGTTGGAACTTCATAATGCTGTTCGTTTGCTTCTGCTGTATTGATGGCAATCGGAGAATTTTTTAATTCTTCAATCAATTTTAATAAATGCGCTTGTTGCAATTCAACAGTTTCTTTTTTCTCTTGAAGTAAACGTTGTTTTAATAATTTTCGAATTCCCATTCGAATCAGAAAATCAGGGACTTTGTTTTTTTCGACTAAAGAATCGTACCACATAAATAAAATAGAGAATTAGTGAATAGGAGATTTAGAGAATTTTTAATTGTAGTGTTTAAAAATTATTTTCTTTTTGGTAAAGGAATAAACGCACTGGTGGTTCTTTGATATTCTCTGTACAAATCACCTTTTGAACGGATGGATTGTTCTTCGGTCATTGGTATGCCAGTTACTTTAAAAATGAGCAGCCCGATTGCAAGCGGACAAACAACAGCAATCCAACCATAAGCACTTGGTAATGCAAAAACTAGAATTGAAATCCAAATCATTAATTGGAAAAAATAATTCGGGTGACGAGAGTAATTCCAAAAACCTGCTTCACAAACTTTTCCTTTGTTTGCTGGATTCTTTTTGAATTTTTTTAATTGCCAATCAGATAAGCCTTCACCAATAATAGCTAAAAGCCACATTCCAGCTCCAATGTATTCAATAATTGAAATTTCTGATGCAGTATTTACTGCAATAATAAAAAAGGGAATTGCTAAAAAAACATTTGATAAAGCTTGCATCTGAAAAAATACAAAGAATTTTAAATTGGCATTGGGAGCCCATTCTTCACGCAATTGTTTGTAGCGCCCTTCTTCTTCATCTAAATGTGAGCCTACACGAATCAATAAATAAATTCCTAAACGTAAACTCCACAATCCAGCCAATGCGCATAAAATGTTTTTACGCATTTCGAAACCGTCTGCTAAAAGCCAAATAACAATGGCAATGATCAGGAAGTTGAATGCCCAAAATATATCAACTATTCCAGCATTTGTAATTCGATAAGCCCAAATCCAGCTTAATATCATTAAAATGGAAACGGTTGCAAACGAAATGAGAGGAAGTTGAATGCATTGGTTCATAGTTTCCGAATTTTAATTATTCTAGCCCAGTTTAAAACAATAATAACCGGGAAAGTTGGATCAAATTCATACCATTTTTTAGCAAAGTTGATGCTATTCGGACTTTTATGATGATTGTTTTGGAAAAATTCTCCCATCATTAAAAAGTCGATTGGTAATGTGTTTTTGCTATGATCGTCAGTATCATAATTTGAGTAGCCGTATTTGTGACCGCACCAATTTACCAATGCACCATGAATCGGGCCCATCAAAAAATGAATTGGTAATAGTAGGAACATCCACCATGATGAAGCAAATTGCACGTAAAATAAAATATATGCAGCAACAAACAATAAACGTACAGCCCATAAATCACTGAACCAATCAATAAATTTCCATTCAGGATAATTTCCTTTAAATGCTTTTTCTGGCTCTTTTCCATGTTTTGCATAGTCTAGATAAATGTCCTTTGTCTGCATGGTCATGTGCCAAACATCTTTAAAAAAGTGTGGGGAGTGAGGATCTTTCTCTGTGTCGCTATAAGCGTGATGCATCCTATGCAAAATAGCGTATGCTCTTGGATTTAAAAAGGAAGAACCTTGAGTGAAAAAGGTAAAAAGGTAGAAAAATTTCTCCCAAAAAGGGTTCATCGTAAACATTTTATGGGAAGCGTACCGATGCAAATAGAAAGTCTGACAAAACAATGAAAGAAACCAATGCGCAATAAAAAAGATAAGTATATACATAGATTATTTAAGTTCAATTTATTAATGCAAAGTACGCAAAAGTATTGAAATTAGATTTATAATAAATTTAAAATGTTAAATGTTCTTAGAATTGCTGATATTATTATCTTTACATTAAAATAACAACATTTAAAATGGATTTAAATAAATTAAAAAAGCGTTCATCTTATCCTTTTGAAACAATAGCAGTTGCTGTTTCTTTTTCTCCTCGTTGTCAGCCTGTGTTAGCTGAAGCCAAACGTTTATCGGATATTTTAGGTGCATCACTTTTGCTCCTACATATTGGTGAAAAAACTTCTAAGAAAGAGCAGGAACTGGATGAAATGATGGCTGAAATAGGTGTTAATCCTAATCATTCAAGAGTAATTTGGATGGAAGGGGATCCTGTAGATACAATCTTAAAATTATGCAAATTGAATATTGTTGATTTGCTTGTATTAGGAGCCTTAGAAAAAGAAAATATTTTAAAATTCTATTTAGGATCAATTGCTAGAAATATAAGTAGAAAAGCAAAATGTTCGGTTTTATTGTTGACTAATCCTACAGGTGAGCCAATGAAATATAAAAAAATTGTTGTGAATGGTGTTGAAAACCCTAAAACGATTCATACTATAAATACTTCTATTTATTTAGCTAAAAATTTTAAAGTAAAAGATATAACTATTGTAAATGAAATGGATGTTTCTGGACTAGCAATGGCAATTGCAGATAATAGCACCGCCCCACAAGCAAAAGAAATTAAAAAGCACATTGCTGATGAGTCAGACGAAACGCTTCAAATGATAATTGAAAAATGTGACGTTGGTGATATAAAAGTTACGGATAAAAGCATTAAAGGTAAACCAGGTTATGCAATAAGTAAATTTGCTAAAGACAAAAAAGCTGATTTGCTTGTGATTAATTCACCTGATACACATTTGAATGTTTTTGATAGAATATTCACTCATGATATTGAATATATTCTCGCAGACTTGCCATGTAACTTATTAATAGTTCATTCTCGCATATAGTTCTATATGATAAAACTTGCACATAACGAATTAATAGTTTTGCTTTTATCGATAAGCACAATGCTAATTATATCACGCATTTTTGCTGAACTTGGTAAAAGGTTGAAGCTTCCTATTGTTATGGGTGAATTAATTGTGGGTATAGTTTTAGGTCCTACAATATTAGGAATGTTATACCCTGATCTTTTTAATTATTTGTTTCCTAAAACTGGGAATATTCCTATTGCGTTAGATGGTATTTTTAGCTTGTCGGTTATCATGCTCCTTTTTGTTGCTGGAATGGAAGTGCAGTTGTCGCTTTTATTAAAACAAGGTAAAGTTGCTGTATATACTAGCGTTTTTAGTATGATTATTCCATTTTTTACTGGTTTTGCAGTTGCGTGGTTTTTTCCTGAAATATTTTCAATTCCAAATGAACAAGGCCCAAAATTATTGTTTGCATTATTCTTTGGAACTGCCTTGTCGATTTCTGCATTGCCAGTTATTGCACGAATTTTAATGGACATGAATTTGTTCAAGACAAATATTGGAATGGTCATTATCGCATCAGCAATGTTTAACGATTTGTTAGGTTGGCTTATTTTTTCATTTGTGTTGAGTTTAACAAGTACGAATGCAAACGAACATCTTAGCATATGGTATACTGTAGCATATATTATTGGATTTGGTTTATTTATGCTTACGATTGGGAAAAAAATTATCGACAAATCTTTGCCCTGGATGCAAACAAAATTATCATGGCCAGGTGGAGTGCTTTCTATTTCTTTAGGGATTTGTTTATTGTCGGCTGCATTTACGGAAGCAATTAATATTCATGCAATATTAGGTGCTTTTATTGCAGGAATTGCTTTTGGTGATAGTGTTCATTTGCGTGAACAAGCACGAGAAATTATTCATCAATTTGTAACTAACTTTTTTGCACCATTATTTTTTGTTTCTATTGGTTTGAAAGTAAATTTCAGTGAAAATTTTGATTTACCAATCGTGCTGATTGTATTAGTCCTTGCTTTTTTAGGGAAAGTTATTGGAGCAACTTTAGGGGCAAGGTTAGGAGGGATGAGTAAGAATCATTCATTAGCTGTAGGATTTGGTATGAATGCTCGTGGTGCAATGGAAATAATTTTAGGGACTTTGGCGTTAAATGCAGGGCTAATCTCAAAACCAATATTTGTTGCCCTTGTTATTATGGCTTTAGTTACAAGTTTGACAAGTGGACCATTGATGAAACGTTTTATTGACTAAAATGCTTGGACTAAAATTACCGACTGACCCTCGCTGGGTCAATATCGTAGAAGCAAATATTGATGAGATATTAACGGATCATGCTTGGTGCGAACAAAAAGCTGCTACCAATGCTTTATCATTAATTATAAATAATCCAAATTATCCCGAGTTGGTTTCTGCACTTTTAATAATTGTGAAAGAAGAAGTTGCCCATTTTGAAATGGTGCATAATTTAATTTTAGCAAGAGGAAAAACTTTGGGTATTGAACGTAGAGATAGTTATGTAAACGAACTATATAAATTTATGCAAAAAGGCGGAAGCAGAAAATCTTCTTTAGTTGATCGTTTGCTTTTTTCGGCAATGATAGAAGCCAGAAGTTGCGAACGTTTTAGAGTGCTGTCTGAAAATATTAAAGATGTAGAACTTGCAACATTTTATCGTGAGCTAATGATTTCAGAAGCGGGACATTATACAACTTTTCTTGGTTTTGCCCGAAAATACGGAGATGATATTGATGTTGATAAACGTTGGAAAGATTGGTTGGATTACGAAGCATCAATTATAAATAGCTACGGAAAAGAATCAACTATTCACGGGTAGTTTACCACTAAGGCACTAAGGGCACTAAGTTTTTATTTTTTTATGGATAAAGGAATATCATTTTATAAAACAAAAAAGGAATCCTTGTGATTCCTTTTTCTTTGTGTTCTAAGTGCCTTAGTGGTAATTTAACCTATCATCACCGCTTTCCATCTCTCAGGAACTAATATCGTTTGATTGGTTTTATAATTGAAACAAACAATTATTGCAAGCCCTTTCGCTAATTCTATTTCAATTCCATTTTCTACTTTCACAATCGAGCAACTCATGTCAAAACTTTTGCTTCCCATTTTTGAAACCCAGGTATAAACGAAAACTTTATCTTCTAACAAAATAGGCATTTTGTATTCCATTTCTATTTTTGCAAGAATCACACCTTCATTTATCCAATCAATTTTTATGTTTTCTGTAGCAAGTGTATTGAAGTAATCTACACGGGCTAATTCAAAGTAAGTAACATGATTGGCATTGTTTACATGTCCAATTTTGTCGATGTCTTTGAAGCGTATTTGTATTGGTGTTTTATGTTTGTAGGGATTCATAATCAATCTAATTTTTCGTAAACAGAATTATTGCTTTTAAATTCCGGAACTAATTCTTTCATCTTTTTAACAATAGATTGATTGTTTTGTTTGCTGAATAAATCAATTAGATCATTGATAGAAGAAGACACAATCGCAAAATCATATTCTTTCACTTTAGCAATCATAATTTGTTTGTGATGCGTTGGTATTGCATTTTCTTGATCAGCTAGCAATTCCTCATACAGTTTTTCTCCTGGACGCAATCCTGTGTATACAATCCTAATATCCTTATCCAATATTAATCCAGAAAGCTTTATCATTTTTTTTGCTAAGTCAATTATTTTTACTGATTTTCCCATGTCGAAAATAAATATTTCCCCACCTTTCCCCATTGCACCAGCCTCTAATACTAATTGACAAGCTTCAGGAATGGTCATAAAAAAACGAGTAATGTTAGGGTCTGTTATTGTTACTGGTCCGCCATTTTCAATCTGCTGACGAAAACGTGGAATTACCGAACCATTTGAACCTAATACATTTCCAAAGCGAGTAGTAATAAATTTTGTGTTTGAATTTTTACTTAACGATTGAGTATAAATTTCTGCAATGCGTTTACTTGCACCCATAACATTTGTTGGATTTACGGCCTTGTCGGTAGAAATCATAACAAATTTTTCTGCTTTATATTTTACGGATAAATCGGCTAGCGTTTTTGTTCCTGATACATTCGTGAAAATAGATTCTGATGGATTATTTTCCATCATTGGAACATGTTTGTATGCAGCAGCATGAAAAATAATTTGTGGTTCAAATGTTTTAAATATATTTTCCATTCGTTCTAAATTGCGAATATCTCCCATCACAATTTCATACGACTGCTGTTTATATTTATCAAACAGTTCCATTTCCATCTCATACAAAGGTGATTCTGCTTGATCTAATAAAATAATTTTCTTTGGATTAAATCGAATTACCTGGCGTACAATCTCACTGCCAATACTTCCTGCAGCTCCTGTTACAAGAATCGTTTTTCCTGTTAATTGTTCTTGAATATTTTCTTTGTCTAATTTTATCGGCTCTCGCTCCAATAATTCTTCAATCTGTACCTTCTTAATTTGACGGAAACTTAGCTCTCCGTTTATCCAATTAGTTACAGGAGGAACATTTAATACTTTAGTGTTGTGATTTAAACTTATGTCAACAATTTCCTGTTTTTTTGCCGCTGTTAAACCTTGAACTGAAATAATCAAATTAGACACATCGTTATCTCTTAGTAAATCATCCAGTCGTTCAATACCGTATATAGTTGTTCCCTCTAATTTTTTTCCTTGCTTATTGCTGTCATCATCAATAAAGCCCAGTACTTTATATTTTGTTCCTGCATCTCTATCTAATGTGCGTTTCGTAATAATGCCAGACTCACCCGCGCCGAATATAATAACACTGCGTTTTTCTTTATTCGGATTTGTAAGTTCAAGGTATAAAGCTTTAAACATTACTCGCAAACTAATCATCAAAAAAGCAGTTGCCATGTAGTCAATTATAATAATTGAGAAAGGAATAGGAAAAGTGTGATTTATAAAATAGTAGAAGATACAATTGATGGAGATATAAATAAGACTGCCAATACTAATAACAATAAAAATTCGCTGAGCATCTTTTGAGCTAGTATACTTTACAATGCCTTGATAAGTTTTAGAAATGTAGAAACTGATGGCTCGAACTCCCAAAACCATTCCAAAGACTAAAGGAAAGGCGACAATTTCTACCTTTGGGATAGAAAAATTGAATCTTACAAGGTAAGCTAATGTCAATGAACATAGGCAAATGCCCATATCGATGAAAAAAATTATCCACCGAGGCATATTGCGCTGAAATAGTAAGTCGACTGCCTTCATATTTATTATCTTCAAAGATATAAAAAAGGATGGCTTTTTGCTATTAAAGGCGTTTTTTATGCCCTTCGACTCCGCTCAGGATGACAAAAGGATTTCAGTATTTCTCCTTCATAAGTCCTAATATTATGCTTTTATGAAACAATAAAAATCATACATTTGTAAATACCGATAGCTCATGTATTCGAATTTTACGCATATGTATAATTTTAAGTTTTTTTACTATTTTTCACTCTTTAATTTTCAATTTATAACATGGAAACGTCATCAACAGAATTAAAAGCAGTAGCCCTTGAAAAAATACACATCTCATTAGGAGCTAAAATGGTTCCTTTTGCAGGATACAATATGCCCGTTTCTTATAGCGGATTAAATGATGAACATGCAACAGTTAGAAATGCAGTTGGAGTTTTTGATGTTAGTCATATGGGAGAATTCATTTTAAAAGGTGATAATGCTTTGGATTTAATCCAACGTGTAACGTCAAACGATGCTTCTGTTCTTACCGATGGAAAAGTGCAATACTCTTGTCTTCCAAACGACAAAGGTGGAATCGTAGACGATTTGTTAGTATATCGTGTAAATCAAAACGAATATATCTTAGTTGTTAATGCTTCTAATATTGAAAAAGACTGGAGCTGGATTAGTAAATTCAATACAAAAGGTGTGGAGATGAAAAACATTTCCGATGATGTTTCTCTTCTTGCTGTTCAAGGACCAAAAGCTATTTTGGCGTTACAAAAATTGACAGATATGAATTTGTCGGAAATGCCTTATTATACTTTCAAAAAAGGAACATTTAACGGAGTTGAAAATGTAATGATTTCTAATACAGGTTATACTGGTGCTGGCGGATTCGAAATTTATTTTGCAAACAATGTGGCAGATAAAATGTGGAATGATATTTTTAAGGCAGGAGCAGAGTTTGGAATAAAGCCAATTGGTTTGGGAGCGCGAGATACTTTGCGTTTGGAAATGGGTTTCTGTTTATACGGTAATGATATTAATGACACCACTTCGCCAATTGAAGCCGGATTAGGATGGATTACCAAATTCACAAAAGAGTTTACAAATAGCAAAGCATTGTTAGAACAAAAAGAAAAAGGCGTGACCAAAAAATTAGTTGGTTTCGAGATGATCGATCGTGGAATTCCTCGTCACGATTACCCTATTGTTGATGCAAATGGAACTGTGATTGGAATTGTAACTTCAGGAACGCAATCGCCAACTTTGAATAAAGCAATAGGAATGGGTTATGTACCAGCAGCTTTAGCAAAAGCTGATTCTGAAATATTTATTATGATTCGCGATAAAGCTATTAAAGCGAAAGTTGTAAGGATTCCTTTTTTAAAAGCATAAGTTTATTAAGGGCCGTCATTGCGAGCATAGCGTGGCAATCTCTTATTAATGATGCAATGAATTTCAATGGAAAAAAAAATAATTGTTGATGTTTGTTTATCTCCTTATCTCTATCCTGTTCATCACAGAGATGATGCAATTGTGGTAGTGATTGATATTTTGCGTGCTACAACTGCAATGTGTGCTGCTTTCCATCATGGTGTTGACAAAATGATTCCTGTTGCAACTGTGGAAGAAGCTGCCGAATACAAAAAACAAGGATTCATGGTTGGTGCAGAAAGAAACGGTGTTCCATTAGAAGGTTTTGATTTTGGAAATTCTCCTTTTAGTTATATGACTGATAAAATAAAAGGTCAGACAATAGTTATTTCTACAACAAACGGAACTCAAGCCATTGAAGCAGCAAAAAATGCACATCAAGTTGTGATTGGTGCATTTACAAATATTACAGCTTTATGCAAATATCTTGTTTCTCAAAATAGAAGTGTATTACTATTATGTTCAGGTTGGAAAAATAGATTTAATTGGGAAGACAGTATTTTTGCAGGAGCAGTAACAACCAGATTATTCGAAGCAGGTTTGCATAATACAGGTGATGCTGCTAAAGCGATGTCATTTTTATACGAACAATCACAAAAAAGTCAGATTAAGTTTATTAGAAACTCTTCTCATGCTGAAAGACTTGCTGAAATGGGCTTGAAGAAAGATATTAAATATTGTTTTCAATTAGATCAAACAGATGTTATTCCTATTTTGCGAGGTAAATATTTAGTGAAACTTACCAAATAAAATCATGAAAAAAGTTATCTCCGCAATAATAATTATTCTGGTATTTTTTTTAATCCCAAATAAGCAACCCGCTTATTCATGGGGATTTTTTGCGCATAAAAAAATTAATCGAATGGCTATATTTACCTTGCCTGATGAAATGATTGGTTTTTACAAACAACACATCGAATACATTTCTGAACATGCTGTTGATCCAGATAAAAGAAGATATGCGAATGAAGACGAAGCACCGCGTCACTATATTGATATCGACCATTATGGAAAACATCCTTTTGATTCTGTTCCGCAATGGTGGAAAAAAGCAGTTGCAAAATATTCGGAAGATACTTTGAAAGCATACGGCATTGTTCCTTGGCACATCGAAAAAATGGTTTATCGTTTAACCCAAGCCTTCAAAGAAGAGAACATGGATTTGATTTTGCATTACTCTGCCGATTTAGGACATTATATTGGTGACGCACATGTTCCATTGCATACTACAGAAAATTATAACGGACAATTGACCAATCAAAAAGGAATTCATGGTTTTTGGGAATCACGTATCCCTGAAATGAAATCAGAAGGTTATGATTATTGGGTTGGTCGTGCAAAATACATTGACAAGCCAATTAACAAAGCTTGGGATGTTGTAAAAGCTAGTCATGCTGCTGTTGATTCTGTTTTAACTTTTGAAAAGGAACTTAATGCCATTTATTCTCCCGATAAAAAATATAGTTTTGAAAATCGTGGCAATACTTTAATGAAAGTTTATTCAAAAGAATATACCGAAGAGTATGATAAAATGTTAAACGGAATGGTGGAACGAAGAATGCGTGAAGCGATAATTACTACTGGAAGTTTGTGGTATACAGCATGGGTAAATGCAGGCAAACCAAATCTAAATCGCTTCAACGATAAATCTGTTTCTGATTCCTTAAAAAGAGCCAATAAGCTTTCCGAAGATCTTTGGAAAACCGGGAAAATAAGAGATGTGAAGGGGCATGATGATTAAGTTACAGATAACGAATCAAAACGAATTTACGAATCTGTGGTAAAAAAGATTCTCAAATTTTTTTCAATTACTATTTTACTTTTGGTAGTAATCTATTTCTTATTTCTTCAAAAACGATATCCTCTTTCAGCAATTATTCACTCTTTTGCCATAGGCGATTCTGTTGATTCATATAATGGAGTTGTTGTTTTTAATAATGGTATAGATTATCCTAAAAGTTATGGCAAACATTACTCAAAGGATAGTGTGTATTACTATGGTAAGAAATGGCAATGTGTTGAGTATATCAAACGTTATTATTTTGATCATTTTAATCACAAAATGCCAAATGGGTTTGGTCATGCTAAAAGTTTTTTTGATAATAAAATAAAGGATGGAGAATTAAATAAGGAGAGAGGATTAATTCAATATAAGAATGGAAGCAATACTGCGCCCAAGATTGGTGATATTTTAATTTTTGGTGGTAAATACGGACATGTGGCAATTGTCACAAATGTTACAACCGATGAATTGGAAGTGATTCAGCAAAATATTTATATGACTCCAAGAGAACATTTTAAACTTAAGCTGGAAGATGGGAAATACACAATTGGTGAAAACAGAAAACCAGAGGGTTGGTTAAGAATGAAGTGATTAATTAAAATAAATCAGTGAAAAATCTTTGTAATCGGTGGTGAACTTTATTTTCTATTCGGATCTACAAATCTCCTGTCATTCAAAAATTCCCTATCCGTCAAGGTCAATAAAAAAGAAATAATGTCTTTTCGCTCTTTATCATTCAATTCTCCAATCTTATTTATTTCTGAATCGGATGTTTTATTATGACTTGCTGAAGATGAATAATGATTCAATACATCTTTCAATTTTTTATATCGTCCATCGTGCATATATGGAAACGTCATTTCAATGTTTCGTAAACTTGGAACTTTAAATTTATAATTGTCAGCCTCAAGGTTCGTGATTTTTCCTCGACCAATATCGTTTAAAGATGTATCAGGTTGGATTCCGTTGTTTCTAATTGAATTATCTGTAAACAATGGTTCCTTGTGACAACTAGCACATTTTAATTTGAAGAGGTTCAGTCCGCTTTTTTCCTGAAAGCTGAAAGTATCTTTCCCTGCAATGTATTTATCATAACGCGAATCGGCTGAAATCATTAAACCTGTGAATTGCGCTAGACTCTTTAATACTCTTTCGGAATTTATAATAGTGTCTTTGTAAGCTTTCTTGAAAAGGCTAACGTATTCTTTGTTCTTTTTCAATTTTAAAATAATGTTCGGCAAAGTTTCATTCATTTCAATTGAACTAGTAATTGGATTGAGTGGTTGTACTTCTAAATTGTTTACTCCGCCATCCCACATATACGAATCTTTCCAAATCATGTTTTGTAAAGCGGGAACATTACGTATTCCAATTTTGTTATCGATGCCATGACTCAATGCATGGTCGATGTGAGCAAAGGCTGCAACTCTTTGGTGGCAGCTCTCACAGCTTGTAGATGAGTCTTTTGATAAGATTGGATCATAAAACAATTTTCTTCCTATTGTAAATATTTCGGGAGAAAGTTTATTGTTTGAAAAATCGTAACTAGGTTTTGGAAAACCTTTTGGAATTATTAATGCTACATCTTTTTTGGAAATGGAATATTCTAGCTTACTGATAAAACCTAACAGTAAAATTGAAAGTGTGATTAATAAGATTATAGGTCCTTTTTTATTCATTTCAGTATTATCTCGTCATTGCGAGTCCCGCATTTTCGTGGGATGTGGCAATCTTCACTATGAGGAGAATAGCCACCATCGTGAGAGATTGCTTCGTTCCTCGCAATGACGCTCCGGACAATTATTTCCCTACACTAAACGCATCTCTGTAGTTATCTGCAATTATTCCTCCATTTTGAGCGTCAGTCACGGAAGGTAGCTTTGAAAAATCAATCGTTGTTGGATCTTTCAGTATTTCAGAAACATTTACTCTCATTTTAATTTCTGCGGTTTTATTTTTTTCTATCAAAACATTTTCTTTTAGAGGGAAAAATATTTTTCTGATATTGTAGTTTGGGTCTTTATATCCTCCAATATGATATTCGAAAATTTTCCCAGGTGCAGAAGATGTGGCTGCTTTACCTTCTAATTTCATAAAGATATAGCCAGTGTTCCAAGCCCAAAACATAGCATTCGTCGGATCTAATGCTCCTGATTGTGCTCCGCTACAGTTGTGGGCGCTGTCGACTCCAATTGTGAAAACAAGGGTGCTGTAAGTTCCTTCGGGAATGTCATTTAGGATTATTTTCTTTGACTCTTCAATATCTTCATTAATTAAAAAATATTCTTTGGAAACAAATTCTTTTCCATCCAATTTTTTTAAACGAATGTTGCAGATGTAATATTTAAACATTCCCACTTTATATGTTTGACCCAGCTCATTTTTGTATTCTGTGCTGTCCAGTTTTAATAACAGACTATCAACATAATGATTAAAACCAATGCTCAACAGTCCTTTCGAGTGTTGAGCATTGGTAGCACATGGAAATAGAATGAAGAGTATCCCGAAGATTATTTTAAATAGTTTTTTCAAATTATTTACTCACAATTACTTTTGTCGTTTCAATATTATCTCCGTCAGTTACTTTCACAAAATAAATTCCTGCATAAACAGTTTGTAAATCAAAATAACACATTGTGCTTCCTTGATATAAAATTTGTGTTTGAACAACTTTTCCTAAAGCATCAATTAATTCCACTTTGCGATTTGTTTTTCCTCCTAAGTGTGATTGTATTGCTATGATATCGTTTGCAGGGTTTGGGTAAATCGTCAATTTTAAATTTTCATTGTTCGAATCAGCCACGTCTGTTGTAGAGAGGTAAGTTGTTAATCCTCCCGGTAAAGCTCCACCTTCTGTTACTACTCTTGTTCCATAAAATGTCGGTCCAACTGCATAAGGATAATAAGAATTCCAGTTTGCATCAACTGTACAAAAGTAGGCGTATGTTCCCAATGGATATTCTGGTGTTACACAAATTCTTCCGTTGTGTTCATCCAAATAATCGGGTTGAGTGCTAGTTGGTGCAGTATACATATAATCTTCTCGGTAACGACCCAATGGATAAGTTGCATTTATTGGTGGACCAGCTGCTACAGAACTTCCATCTGCATAAGTATTTCTCACTGTAATACTTCTTAAACTATAACTCGATTTTATTCTTGTTAATCCGCCAGTTCCATCTGCATTTTTATAACCGTATGCTCCATAAATTGGAAAACCATCATATGCATAACCGATTAGTGGCGAATGAACAGTTGAATCAATTACATACAGGCCATCTGCTAAGTATAAATTACATACGTTCGAAATAACTACTTGATCTAAATTAAATGCACTTGGATTTTGGTGATGATGATAATTTGTTCCTGCAGGATGTCCTTTCGCACAATCAAATCCTGCTTTTTCTGCAGGGATTGCATCTCTGTTCCAAACACCATCTCCGGGTCCACCTGGAATTGGCCCACCTGCTTCTGCACCTGTTGAATTTTTCCAAGAAACTCCATCTCTGTAATCAAACAAAGAAACGCCATTGATAAAAACACCAATTGTTCCACCGGTTGTTGCAGTTGGTGTTCCAGTATTTTGA
Organism: Chitinophaga pinensis; assembly: GCA_945879015.1. Taxonomy (GTDB): domain Bacteria; phylum Bacteroidota; class Bacteroidia; order 2-12-FULL-35-15; family 2-12-FULL-35-15; genus 2-12-FULL-35-15. The sequence goes on from CAMCUO010000043.1 coordinate 19,006, forward strand.
ACTGGGTTCAAAGGGATTTTGTAAAGATTAGTATTGTTCCCTCCTTGATTTGGATTGCCATCTAAATATGGTCCGATTACATAAGCAGGAATTCCACTGCAACTTACGTATACGTGAGTTGCATTATAAGCAACACTTTGGCAATTTGCCGGATAAGTTGCATCCACAATAGGAGTGGAGCTTCCACTTATATAATGTCTGCCTGTTATACCTGTTGTGTTTTGAATCCAACTAGAAATTGCTGGACTAACTTGTGCGATTGCACTTGCAGAAATAAATAATGTAACTGCTAAATGTGATAGTTTTCTTTTCATGCTTTTTGTTTTTATTTCTTCTTTAGACGATTGTAGATTTTAAAACTTGCGTTTATTTTACCGCAGATTTCACAAATTTTCTCAGATTAATTTTTTTCTGTGTTTATCTGCTTAATCTGTGGTGAAAAATTTAATGCTTTGGTCTCCCTTTCGGAGCAAACAACTTCCCCAACTCATCCACCAGCTCATTAAAATAACCAACCTGTTCGCCTGTACACAATTTTTTAATAGCATTAAAGTGATCAAAATTTAAATTTTCAATCGCTTTTTGGTTGTTGGCTATTTCTAAAACAAGTGAATCACTTTGTCTCTGATTTATAGTGACGCCTTTTAATAAAGAAAACAGCTCATCATGTAATTTTTTAGATGCTTCGTGCAAATCATCTGTTTCTTTTCTGTGAACCACAATTAACAATTCATAATCTTTCTGTTGCATCTCATCAAAATGCAAACGTTCAATGATGATTTGTTTTGGACCTTCGCCTTTCTGACCAACATGTTGCGGATGCATTGGCGGATGAGAAGGTTTTCCAAAGAACATAACACCCATAATTCCAAAGTTCAAAAGGAGTAACCCTATGACTGCAATGGTTAATAATTTCGTTCTGGTCATCTGATTAATAGTTGATAGAATTTATATTCACTAAATTATAAGCACTGGCAATTTCCTGAATTTCTGTTTTGGTGCTTGAACTAGTTTTCTTCATTGCCTGAAAATTGAATACAGCTAACAAAGCAAACAATGCTGCTGATAACCATACAAGTTTCATTGGAGCATACTCAATTTCTCCCGAACCAAGCTTGTTTAATATCTTATTGTATAAAAAAGGATTTGCCTCGGCTGATTTTGCATCATCCAGACTATTCATCACCTCATTTATCCATTTTTCTTTGTTCATATCCATTTAGACGATATTAAATTGTAAAACTTGCGCTATGTTTTATAATAATTAGATAATTCCTTCTGTAAATTCTGTTTTGCCCTAAATAAAAGGGATTCCACGGAGGAAACACTCATTTGAATTACCGCAGAAATCTCAGCATAGCTCAATCCTTCCACTTTGGATAAAATAAAAGCAGTCTTTTGATTTTCTGGAAGGGAATGAATGGCTTTAAAAAGAATAGCTGAATTCTCTTTTTGTTCCAAAGCAACTCCAGGATGATAAAAATCTGGCGAGTCATGTTTTAAATCTCCAGCATCAGTAAACAGACTGCTCATAAAAGCAAAACGTTTTTTACGATTCTTACTTTTTATAAAATCCAATGATTTGTTGATTGAGATACGGTAAATCCAAGTACTTAAACTGGATTTGCCTTCAAAGGTATTTATGGAACGATGTACTTCTACAAATACATCCTGCGTTACTTCCTCAGCATCTTCCTGATTCTGCAAATAGGATATAACAGTATTAAAAACTTTGTTTTTATACGTCTCATAAATTTCCTGAAAAGAAGGAAGGTTATTTGCTTGCATTAAAACAAATATAGTAAGATGTTTTTAGAATACCACCTCCCAAACCATTACAGCCCTATCATCACCAGTAGAAACAAGATATTTCTCTGTCCACAATAATTTATTTACGGAATTCACATGTCCGTCATAATTTTCTTTGTTAATGCGAACTTGTAATTTAAATGTTTCTGCATCCCAAATTTTGACTGTTTTATCTCTGCTTGCTGTTGCAAATAATTTTGCATCGGGAGAAAATACAATGTCGTAAATCGCATAATTATGCGCTGGAATACTTTTGATAAGTGTATAGCTTTTTGCATCCCAAATGTTTAAATGTGCATCTCTTCCTCCAGTTAAAATAAGCGATCCGTCAGGTGAGTAGCAAATACAATTGGCAGAAAGTGTATGAGCTACAAAGGTTTTCTTTTCTTCTAAAGTGGTTAAGTCAAAAATTCGGATGTTGCAATCTCCACTTGCTAATGCAATTTCATTGTTATGATAATTAAAAGCAATGCTTCTTATTTTTTCGGCACAAAGTTTTTTAATTTGAATCATGGAAAGTGTTTCCAAACTACAAATAGCAAAATTTCCATCGCCACCAGCAGAATAAAAACAATTTGTCTGAGCTGAATATTTTAAATCAAAAATGGAAGAAGTGTGATGCTGTAATATTTTTAATTCTGTTTTATTTTCTAAATCTAAAACATGAATGCTTCCTGCAGATGTTCCAACCAATAAAATCTGTTTCTCAGGAATATGGCAAATAGCATAAACAATGGATGGAAATTGAGCAGCAAACTTCTCGGCTTGTAAGGTTTCCAGGTTCCAAAGGGCAAGAAATTTGTCGCTGCTGCCTGAGAAAAAATGTGTGAAATTTGCACCTTTTTCTCTAGGTCCTTCGGACAAAGCATAAACAGCACCGCTATGTCCTGTTAAAGAGCCTATTTTCTTCACATGTATTGCCATTCGTCAAAAATACGATATTTGCATGAGAATTATTCTCCTGGATGATGAGAGATTGCCACATCCCGCGAAAATGCGGGACTCGCAATGACGCTCCGTAAGGGTGGTGGAATCTTGTCAAGTTGTCAGTTTTAGCCCACTGGCACACAGTTTGACTTTCTCAACCGCAATTTTACCAATGAACCAATAAACCAATGAACTATGACAACAGGAAAGATTAACGTACAGACCGAAAACATTTTCCCAATCATCAAAAAATTCCTTTACAGCGATCACGAAATATTTTTGCGTGAGTTAGTTTCAAATGCTGTAGATGCAACTCAGAAATTAAAAACATTAACTGCAATAGGTGAAGCCAAAGGTGATTTGGGTGACATCAAAGTAGAAGTTATCATCAACAAAGAAGAAAAAACCTTAACCATCCGTGATAAAGGAATTGGGATGACGGCTGAGGAAATTGAAAAGTATATTACGCAGATTGCATTTAGTGGTGCAGAAGAGTTTGTGAATAAGTACAAAGATAAAACACCTGAAACAAATGCCATCATCGGTCATTTCGGATTGGGTTTCTACTCTGGATTTATGGTAGCTAAGAAAATTGAAATTCTTTCGCTTTCTCATAAAGAAGGTTCTAAAGCGGTTCGTTGGGAATGTGATGGAAGTCCGGAATATAATATTGAAGAAGCTACAAAAGAAACAAGAGGAACAGATATTATTTTGCACATTGCTGAAGATTCAGAAGAATTTTTAGAACAAGAAAGAATAGATCACCTCTTACATAAATACTGTAAATTTTTACCAGTCGAAATTAAATTCGGAACAAAAAAGGAAGGCGAGAAGGATAAGGAAGTAGAAGTTGACAATGTGATAAATAATCCTTCTCCGGCATGGACAAAAAAACCAGCGGATTTGAATGATGAGGATTACAAATCATTTTACCGTGAATTGTATCCGATGAATTTTGAAGATCCATTGTTTCATATTCATTTGAATGTAGATTATCCTTTTAATCTTACTGGTATTTTATATTTCCCTAGAATCAAAAAATCTTTCGAAATACAAAAAGATAAAATCCAATTATACAGCAATCAAGTTTTCGTAACTGATTCTGTTGAAAACATTGTCCCTGACTTTTTAGGATTGTTACAAGGAGTAATTGATTCGCCAGATATTCCTTTGAATGTGAGTCGTAGCTACTTACAAAGTGATGCAAACGTGAAAAAGATTTCTGCACACATTACAAAGAAGGTAGCAGATAAATTGGAAGAGATTTTCAAAAAAGACCGTGCAGATTTTGAAAGTAAGTGGGAAGACATAAAAGTATTTGTGCAATACGGAATGCTTTCTGAAGAAAAATTTTATGAGAAAGCACAAAAGTTTGCTCTTCTGAAAAATACAGAAGGTGTTTATTCAACGTTAGAAGAGTATGCAGAAAAAGTAAAAGTTGCACAAACGGATAAAGACAAAAAAGTAATTTATTTATATACAACAAATGTAGATGAACAACACAGCTTTATCGAAACAGCAAAAGAAAGAGGTTATGATGTAATTGTATTTGATAGTCCGATTGATTCGCATTATATCAATCAATTAGAACAAAAATTAGGAAACACATCATTCGTTCGTGTGGATGCTGATGTAATTGATAAGATTATCAAAAAAGAAGAAAGTCAGCCAAGCAAACTTTCGGAGGATGATCAAAAAGCATTAAAGCCAATTGTAGAAGAAACAGTTCCTAAAGAAAAGTTCACAGTTGTGTTTGAAAGTCTGAGTGAAAAAGACGCGCCAATGCTTATTACGAAGCCGGAGTTTATGAGAAGGATGAAAGACATGAGTGCAATGGGAGGCGGAATGGCCTTTTATGGTTCGATGCCAGAGATGCACAATTTGGTAGTGAATTCAAACCATCCTTTGATTTCTAAAATATTGAACGAGAAGGACTTAGATAAGAAGAAACAACTGACAAAACAGACTGCAGATTTGGCAATGTTGTCGCAAGGCCTATTAAAAGGTGAGGAATTGACAAAGTTCATAAAGAGAAGTGTTGATTTAATTGACTAGACCTCACCCCAACCCTCTCCAAATGGAGAGGGGCTTGATTCTAGTATAATAGATTATCTTTACTCCTGACAAAAATAGTCAGCTTGTCATTGCCATTACAATGGTATATGCTTTGACATTAGAGGCACATATTAACCAAAACAAACTAAAAAACAATGAAAAAAGGATTATTAATAGGAGGAGGTTTACTTCTTTTTGTGTTTATTATTTTTATGACTTATAGAAGTAACTTTAATAAAGCAAACGTTTACCAAAAGGAAGTAGACAAAGCTTGGGGTAATGTTCAATCAAGTTATCAAAGAAGGGCAGATCTAGTTCCTCAATTAGTAGCAACGGTTAAAGGTGCTGCTGAAAATGAAAGAGGAATCTTAACAGCTGTAACACAAGCAAGAGCAGGTATCGTAAATGCAAAAACTCCGGAGGATATGGAATTAATGGGTAGAAAGATCAATACGGCTATTAATTTAGCGTTTGAAGCTTATCCTCAGATTAGGTCAACGGAAAATTTTCAGGCTTTACAAACACAGTTAGAAGGAACAGAAAACAGGATCAATTATGCTCGTGACGAGTACAATGAGAAAGTTGCTGTATATGAGACTCACATTACCGGGTTTTTAAATGAGATGCTTTTAAGCAAAACCCGATTCCCTCAAAAAGAATCGTTCAAAGCAGCAGAAGGTTCTGAAAAAGCACCGGAAGTTAAATTTTAAATTAAGATTTAACTAGTATCTGAAAATATGAGATGTGATTATTGTAATAAATAAGCCATCTCATATTTTATTAACGTCCTATTATTAAAAAAATGAGCGCGAAAAATTTCTTTTCATCCGATCAACAAGCAGCTATTAAGCAATCTATAGCAAATGCCGAATTAAATACTTCCGGTGAGATTCGTGTGCATATTGATGATACATGTAAAGGCGATGTTCTTGATTGTGCAGCCAATATGTTTCATGAAATGAAAATGGACAATACGGAATTGCGAAACGGTGTTCTGTTTTATTTAGCTGTTTCGGATCATAAATTTGCAATACTGGGCGATAAAGGAATAAATGAAAAAGTGCCTGCAGATTTTTGGGATCACATTAAAGATTTGATGCTGGCTCATTTTAAACAACAACAATTTACGGAAGGACTTTGTAAAGGAATAGAAATGGCAGGCGAAAAACTGAAAGCCAATTTCCCTTTGCAATCCAACGACACCAATGAACTTACAAATGATGTAAGTTTTGGTAAATAATCTTTAATAGATAACTGATGCTTAAAAAATATTTTTCTTTTTTATTGTTTTTGCTTTCAACAACTGTTTTTGCACAGTCGGGTGGTATTCCCGAAAGGCCCAGTCCTCCTAAACTAGTAAATAATTTATCTTCCACACAATTTATAACAGCTTCCGAAGAAGCGGGTTTGGAGCAAAAACTTGTAGCATTTGCTAATGAAACATCCAATCAAATTGTAATTGTAATTGTTGATCAATTAGATGGTATGGAGCCATGGGCTTATGCAACAGAATTAGGACAAAAATGGGGAGTAGGACAAGGTGAAAATGATAATGGTATTGTAATACTTCTGAAAATTTCGGGCGGAAAAGGAGAACGCAAATATTTTATTGCTCCTGGACGAGGACTAGAAGGGGCGATTCCTGATCTTACCTGCAGACAAATAGAAGAAACGGAATTACTTCCGAATTTAAAAGCCGGAAACAATTTTCAGGCTTTGGATAAAACGGTTGATGTTTTGATGGCTTTAGCAAAAGGAGAATACGATTCTAAAGCGTATGGAAAAAAATCAAAAGGCTTTCCAAAACAAATTATTATTCCAATAATATTAATTATTCTGTTTATTATATTCAGATCATCAAGAGGTGGCAGAGGCGGTGGTGGAATGAGTATGGGAACAGGATTTTTATTAGGCTCTATGTTCCGTGGTGGAGGCGGAGGTGGTTTTGGTGGTGGCTCTTCAGGTGGTTTCGGAGGATTTGGTGGCGGAGG